>NZ_JAGQAZ010000001.1:0-301513 GCF_024345375.1 Cyanobium sp. WAJ14-Wanaka
TCAGGCTCTAAGGTGTCAGAGATGACATAGCTTGTTTCCAGATGAAGAGTGTAAGAGCTTTTCTAGTCTATGCAGTTCTCAGGGTTCAAACCTGAGGATGAAGACTAGGTATTATCTTTAAGGAGATGATATCTATCCTGGTGTCCATGGCGCAGTGGAACCACGCCGATCCATCTCGAACTCGGTTGTGAAACGCTGCAGCGGCAACGATATTTGGGGGGTAGCCCCCTGAGAAAATAGCTCGATGCCAGGTAAAACTTCATCCGTAAGGACATAAAAAGGCCGCCCGCTGGGTGGCCTTTTTTGTGCCTTTTTTTATGAGCGGTGTACGTGCACCTGCTTCCAGTTGCCTGACTGTTTTTGCCAGATCCGTGTTTCGCAGCAGCTGGCAGTAATCGCAGAAGCTTCCACCATTCTTTGGGTGAGCCGGGTGTAGCTCAAAACCACGGCGTCATCGCCCAACCAGCGCAGGTGGCATCCGGCCATGGTCACGTTGACGCTGGCGGCAGTTTGCGCAGAATTCTCGGGAAAGTAAAAGCGGTGGAAGGGCAGTCCTTCCACAATGATGCCGTTGGTTTCTGCTTCAAAGCAACTCAAGTCTTCGCTGCAATAGCTCGCATAGCTGCTCCAGTCGCCCTTCACTACGCTGTTGAGCATGGCCTGGTTGATGGCGATTATTTCTTGGTCGCGCACGCTTTGGTTCAAGGCTCGAGTTCCAGTTCACCCAAGGAGCCTATCTTCCTAAATGGCCCTGGGTCGCGGGCCGGGTTGCCATCTCGATCACTGAAGTAAACCTCCATGCCAGCCCTATGGGCGGCTTCGCATTCGGCTAGGGAATCACTTAGAAAAAGTATGCACATTGCATCTACTTTCATTTCGGCTGCGATTTTTAAATAGCTTTCCGTAACTTGCTTTTGGCCAATGCGGGTGTCAAACCAATGGCTAAAAAGGTGCCCTAAATCACCGGATTCACTATGGCCATAGAGCAGCTTTTGGGCCGTAACCGATCCTGAGGAATAGACAGCCAATATTTTGCCTTGCTTGTGCCATTTCTGCAGCACATCTGGCACGTCTGCAAATAGGGGTGCAATCAGTTCTTTGCTGGCGTAGCCAGCCTGCCAGATCAGCCCCTGCAGTTCCTTCAATTCGCTCAGCTTGCGATCCTGCTGGATGAGCAGTTGCAGGTAGTCGACAACATCGGCTTTTGGCCCTTTTCCAGTGGTTGCATCCACCACCCGTCTTGAGAGCAGTTGTTGGGCTTCTGGGCCCGTATCTTCTGTCAAGGCCTTTTCTGCCCCTTCGATTAGGTGTTCCAGCTCTGGCTCGCCCCGATGTTTCTCGACATAGGGCCGTAGCGATTTTGCCGCATAGGGAAAGAGGGTTTCGGCCACAAAGCTCACCGGGCAGGTGGTGCCTTCGATATCAAGGAGTAGATGGCTGATTGTCATGGTCCTAGCGGTTAGGGCTAGCAGTTAGGGCTAGCGGTTAGTGGCGGCCAAGGATTGGAGCAGGGTCCTGCGCCACTGTTGCTCCAGCAGGAACTCCAGTATTTCCAGATGTCTTTTAGCCATGGTCAGGTTTTGGCCCCAGGCATAGAGCCCGTGGCCTGCGATTAATAGGCCATGGGGCGCCTGGGGGATTAGGGGTTTGGCGTGGGCGCTTAGCCGTTTGATGTCCTGGTCGTTGGCAAGCACCGGTATCAGCACCTTGGCGTTATGGCTGGTGATGCCCTCGAGGCCCTTGAGCATTTCCAGGCCGCCAATCTCAACTCCTGCAATCCCAGTGACCCCGCTAATCCCAGCGACCCCGCTAATCCCAGCTGCGGCGGCTCCCCCACCACCTTGTTTCTGGTTTTCGAGCGCTAGGGCCGAGAGCAGGGTGGCTGCCTGGGAGTGGGTATGGAGCACTGCCCCGGCGTTGGAGTTTTTGACAATCGCCAAGTGCAGCAGGGTTTCTGCTGAGGCCTTGCCGCTGCCCCGCAGCACCTGCCCCGTGCCATCCACCCAGATCAACTGCCCCGGGCTGACTGATCCCTTATCGACACCGCTCGGTGCCATCAACAGCTGCAGCGGTTCGCGTTGGGCAACGCAGCTGAAGTTTCCCCCCGTGCCATCGCACCAACCCCGGCCATGGATGGCCGCCATTACCCCGCACAGGGCTACTTCTAGGTGGCTTGCTTCTTCACTCATCAGCTGCAATCTATCCCTGGCAATTGGGGCACCAGTGGCTGCTGCGCCCCCCCAGCTTTTCGCGCTGGATGGGTCCGCCGCACACCCGGCAGGGTTGGCCGCTGCGCCTGTAAACGAGGGCCTGGCCCCCGTAGTTGCCATTGGTGCCAGTGAGGTCGCGGAAATCACTGAAGGTGGTGCCACCGGCTCCAATGCTGCGCTCCAGCACTTCCACCAGGGCCTGGCGCAGGCTTTCCAATTTCCCTACCCCCAACCTGCCGCTCGGCGTATGGGGGCGAATGCCGGCACTAAACAGTGATTCGTCGGCATAGATATTGCCCACTCCCGCCACCAGGGCCTGATCCAGCAGGGCTGTCTTAATCGGCCGGCTCGAGCCCTTGAGCTTGTCTCTCAGGTAGGTGGCACTGAAATCTGCGCTGAAGGGTTCGGGCCCCAGCCGTTGCAGCCCCGTGATCACCGATTCGATCGGCACCGCCGGCGGCACCCACCACATCTGGCCAAAGCTGCGCATGTCCACAAAGCGCAGTTCTTGGCCCTGGTTATCCCAGAGCTGGACGCGGGTGTGCTTCCCAAGGGGCGCCTGCGCCCCAGCCCCTGGGCTGCCTAGCCAGAGGAATTGGCCGGTCATGCGCAGGTGCACGCCCCAGTGGCCCCCATCCTTGCCATCGCGCCACAGACTGGCGCTGAGGTACTTGCCCCGCCGGCTCCAGATGCCCACCTGGCAGCCCTCGAGGCCGGTGGCGAATGCCTCGGGACTGGCTGGATGGGCAATGGCCCTGGCCCGATGAACCGCCACCTTGGCTATCTCAAAGCCGGCGGTTTTTTGCTCTAACCCGCGCCTTACGGTTTCGACTTCGGGAAGTTCCGGCATCTATCTATGCGGCTTGGTCGAGTTCGGATGATTCAGCAAAAAGCCCGCTCCCCCAGGGCAGGGAAGCGGGCTGCAGACTAAGTTCTTGGCTTAATAAGGCCTTTGCTTGATCAGGCCTTTTCGAGCTCGGCTTCGGCGAAGTTGTTGGTGTTGATGCCACCTTCAGAGCCGCTGTAGCCGTTGTAATTCACCTTGTCAAAGCGCACCACCACCGGGTAGCGGATGCCTGATGTGTCGACCGTCGCGACGGTGCCGACTTCGTTGAACCAGTAGGACTCAGGACGCTTGATGCGCACCTTGTCGCCGCGGGAGATGGCCATCGCGTCTTCGTAAATCGAATGCCTGACTTGTCGAACTTACCCGTACTGCCTCGAGGCCAGGCCAGGCGCGTCACGATTCGTCGTCGTTGGCGTGGCACGATCGCTCTCCCGACCAGCTCCTATGGAATCCCTCGAGGCCCCAACCCTTTCCCTGGAGCTGCCCGATCCCGATAGCGACACCATCAGCACGATGGAATTTCTGGCCAGGCTTGAGGAGGCCTGGGCCGTCTGCGATCGCTTTGACCTCCAAACCGAGATCTGGCGTGGGCGGATTTTGCGGTCCGTGCGGGATCGGGAGAAGCGCGGCGGCGAGGGGCGCGGCACCGGTTTCTTGCAGTGGCTAAGGGAGCGGGAAATCAGCAAAACCCGCGCCTACATCCTGATTCAGTTGGCCGAGTCGGCCGACAGCCTCGTGGGGGAGGGCTTGCTCGAGCAGGCCAGTGTCAACAACTTTTCCAAGCGGGCCTTTTTGGAAACTGCCCAGGCCGATCCCGAGGTGCAGCAGATGATCTCGGAGGCTGCCAACGATGGCCAGCAGATCACCCGCAAGCAGGTGCGGCGCCTAAGCGACGAGTTCACCGCGGCCACCAGCCCCCTGCTGCCCGAGGAGATTCGCCAGCGCACCGCCGAAAATCTCCTGCCCCCCCGGTTGGTGGCCCCCCTGGTGCGGGAGCTGGCCAAGTTGCCCGAGGAGCAACAGGAGGACCTGCGGCGGGTGTTGCGCGAGGAGCCCGAGCTGGATCGGGTTAAGGACGTAACCAGCACGGCCCGCTGGTTGAGCAAGGCGGCCGAGGCGGGCTTGGCGGTGCGGGCCTTTCAGCACGATCAACTGGATTTTGAGAAGGCCCTCCAGGAGGCCCAGCGCCTCGATGCCCTCGGTCTTTTGGCCGATGCGGTGGGCCAGGCCCAGGCCCTGGAGAGTGCCGTGCTCAAGCTGCACACCAGCTGGCGGCGCCTGGGAGGCCTGCAGGAACGCCTCTGGGTGGAAAGCGGCAGCAGCACGCCCCACCTGCGCGATCTGTTGACGGCCCTGCAGTCGCTGAGTGGCAGCACGATGCGTGTCTCCCTGGGGGAGTTGGCGGGGGGTAAGCGGCTGCGGCTGCAGCTGGTGGAGGAATCGCCCGAGCAACTGGATGCCCCTCCCCTCCCCTCCCCTAGCCCTGGCGTCAACTAGAATTGGCAAACGCTACCGGTAGGGTTTTTGACGCCGGAAGCACCAGCCATTACCGCTCTTTCCGAAACGGATCGCCTCCAGTCGGCCCTGGCCGAACACTTCGGCTGGCAGCAGTTCCGCCCGGGCCAAAGGGAGGTGGTGGAGGCCCTGCTCGCCGGCCAGGACTGCCTGGCGGTGTTGCCCACCGGAGGCGGTAAATCGCTTTGCTATCAACTGCCAGCCCTGGTGAGGGGCGGCTTGGTGCTGGTGATTTCGCCGCTGGTGGCCCTGATGCAGGACCAGGTCAGCCATCTGCAGCGCCGGGGCATTGCGGCGGCCTTTTTGCACCGGGGCCTCAGCACCCCCGAGCGCCGTCAGTTGCTGCAGCGCCTCCGGGATCGGCGCTTGCGCCTGCTCTATATGGCCCCGGAGCGCCTCCAGGTTGAGGCCACCAGGGAGATGCTCGACGACGTGCTTTCTTCCGGGCAGCTGGTGGCCCTGGCGGTAGATGAGGCCCATTGCATCAGTGCCTGGGGCCATGATTTCCGGCCGGATTACCGCCGCCTGGGCCAGCTGCGCAGCATGTGCCCGGGGGTGCCCCTGGTGGCCCTAAGTGCCACGGCCGCCCCCCAGGTACGGGCCGACATCATTCGCCTGCTGCAATTGCGGCGGCCCCTGATCCAGGTGCGCTCCGCCAGGCGCGCCAACCTCCACTACTCGATGCAACGGCGGCCCCAGGAGCCCCTGCCCCTGGTGCTGGAGGCCGTGCAGGCGACCCGCGGGGCGGTGTTGATCTATGCCCGCACCCGCCGCTCGGTGGAGCAGTGGGCGGAGCGCCTCAGCGGTACCGGGCTGGAGGCGATTTCGTACCACGCGGGCATGGATCCGGAGAGCCGTCAGCTGGCCCTGGAACATTTCCAGACCCAGCCCAGGCCTGTGTTGGTGGCCACCATGGCCTTTGGCATGGGGGTGGACCGACCCGATGTGGGGCTGGTGCTGCACCTGGATTTGCCCGCCAGTGCCGAGGGCTATCTGCAGGAATCGGGCCGGGCCGGCCGCGATGGGGAGCCGGCGCGCTGCTTGGTGTTGTTTGATGCGGGCGATCGCACCAGCCTGGGTTGGGCAATCCGTGGTGCCGCCGTGCCCCAGGAACAGCAGCGGATGGAATTGGCCCAGCGCCAATTAAGGCGGATGGAGGCGGTGGCAGAAGGGGAGGGCTGCCGGGAGCAGGCCCTATTGCTGGCCGTTGGTGAGCTGACGCCCCCCTGCGGCCGCTGCGACAACTGCCAGACATCTGCCGAGCAGCTCGATTGGTCGGAGCAGGTTGGCCGGCTGCTGGAGGCCGTGGCCGAGCGCAATGGCCGCGACCTGCGAACCCTCGCCGTGGAACTGGCGGGCGACGGCCGCGATGGCCGCGACGGTCAGCGCTGGGGCTGGTTGGCCCGCCGCCTGGTGCAAGAGGAATTGATTGGTGAAAGCGACGACGGCGCCCAGCGCCTCTACTTGCGCTCCCCAGGCCGGCGCTATCTGCGCCAGCCCTGGCCCCTGCACTGGGCTGCCTAGGAAGCTCAGTGCCCCCCTTTAGCTGCCCTTGGCCTTACAGATGTCGGTTACCAGCTGCTGCTCGTAGTCGGCCTGGGGGGCATCCCAGGTTTTCCACTGGCCGGTTTGGTTGGTGCTGTTGAGCTTGCGGGCACCGCAGTTCACCGCGAGGTAAAGGGGTTGGCCCTGGCGGTTGAGGGTGGGGGCCACGAAGCTGCCACCCATGGATTGCCAGTTGGCCCAATCGACCTGGAGGGGGCCGTAGTTGCGCCAGTCGGGCTTGCCCGTTTTGACGGTGCTGCTGGTGGTGGTGGATTTGGGCCGACTGGCGGTGACTGTCGCTGTGGCAGCTGTGGCAGCTGTGGCAACTGTGGCTGTCGCTGTGGGTTTGACCTCTGGCTTGACTTCAGGCTTCACCTCAGGCTTCACCTCGGTTTTGACCACAGGTTTCGCTTCCGGCCTGACCTCGGGCTTTGGTTCTGGTTTTGGTTCTGGCTTGGCTTCAACCTTCAGGGCAACTTTCGGTTCTGGTTTGAGTGCGGGCTTCACTTCAGGTTGGACCTCAGCCTTGATTACCGGCTTCACTTCGGGCTTGGCCTCTGGCTTCACCTCGGGCTTCACTGTGGCGGTGGCCACGGGTTTTGCGACTGGCTTGGCCACTGGTTTAACTACCGGCTTGGCCACCACCCTGGGGGCGGGCTTGGGTGTGGGCTTGGGAGCTGGCGGAGCCTGCAGCTTGAGTTGGGTTCCCTCCACTACGAAGTTTGGATCGTCGATTTTGTTGAGGGCCACCAACTTCTCGACCGAGGTGTTGTAACGATCGGCGATGTGGGACAGGCTTTCTCCCTGCTTGACCACGTAATTGCTGGGGCGACGGCTGTCGTTGGCCGTGCTTGGGGCCGCAGCGGTGCTGCTGGGTCGGCCGGGGATGGCAATGCGGGTGCCCGCCACCAACAGCTTGGGGTCGCGGATGTTGTTGAGCGCCAGCAGGCGGTCGGTGGTGGTGCCAAAACGTTCGGCCAACTCCGACACGGTTTCCCCCTTCTTCACCGTGTAAGGCGCCGTGGGCAGGGCCCGTGCCGCAGGGGCCGAACGACTGCTCGAGCCCCCCGAGGAAACCACCAACCGGTCGCCAGCAGTCACCTTGTTGGGGTTGGTGATGCCATTGAGCTGCATCAGGCGATTGAGGCTGATCCCAGCCCTATCGGCAATCTCTGAGAGGGTGTCGCCCGCCTTAACGGTGATGCTGCCGCCACCGCCACCAGCACCGCCGCCACTGCCGTAGCTGAGGCTGGGGCTTGAGGAGCGGCTGCCGGGAATCACCAGGCTTTGGCCCACGGCCAATTTATTGGGGTCGCTAATGCCATTGGCCTGCATCAGCCTTTTCAGGCTGACGCCATTGCGATCGGCGATTTCCGAGAGGGTCTCGCCGTTCTTGACCACCACGTTGGCGAAGGCTGCTGCAGGAGAGAGCAAGGGCAGTGGCAACACCACTGCTAGGGCCAAGGCAGCTAGGGATCGGCGCATGGGCACTACGGATAGATCACCAAACGGTATCGCCGAACCTTAAAGGGCGCCTCCGATTGGATCCAGTCCTGGGTTGATCAAAGGTTCTGATCAGCCGAGCCGGGCCGGGCCGAGCCGGGCCGAGCCGGGCCGAGCCGAGTCAGGCCATCAGCCGAGGAGCCGTTTAACCAGACCGAGTTTGCCGGCATAGGGGGGATAGCGAAAGGGCAGATCAAGCCAGAAGGGTCGCTTCAGCACACTGCGCAGATGGGAGAAGGTGTCGAAGCCGGCCTGGCCGTGATAGCGGCCCATGCCACTTTCCCCCACACCCCCAAAGGGCATTTCCGTCACACCCGCCTGCATCACCACGTCGTTGAAACAGACACCGCCGGAGCTGGTGGTGGATAGGGTCCGCTGCTGGGCCTTTCGGTCGTTGCTGAATAGGTAGAGGGCCAACGGCTTGGGACGCCGGCGCACCTCGGCCAGGGCGGCCTCCAGGTCGGCCACCTCGAGCACCGGCAGGATTGGGCCAAACAGCTCCTCCTGCATCAGCGGATCATCGCCAGACTCGACCGCCACCAGGGTGGGCTCGATCCGTCGCCGGCCCGCATCGCTGCGGCCCCCCACCAGCACCTGGCCCCGGCTGCGCGCACCTGCCAGCAGGCCCTCCAGCCGCTCGAATTGGTTGGCGTTCACTATCGAACCCAGGTCTTCGCTCTCGAGGGGATCGGCGCCGTAGAAACTGGTCCATTCAGAGGCGATCGCGGCCACCAGTTCATGGCGCCGCTGGCTCTGCACCAGCAGGTGGTCGGGGGCTATGCAGGTTTGGCCGGCATTGAGGCCCTTGCCCCAGGCCAGCCTTCGGGCGGTGGTGACCAGCTCCGCATCGTTGAGCACGATCGCCGGGCTTTTGCCGCCAAGTTCGAGGGTCACGGGGGTGAGATGGAGGGCTGCTGCGGCCATCACGAGCCGCCCGACCCGACCCCCACCGGTGAAGAAGATGTGGTCGAATTGCTCCTTCAGCAGTTCGGCGGCGGTGGCCCCATCGCCGGTGACCACTTGCACCACATCGGCAGGGAAAACCTCCGGGATCGTGCGCTCCAGCAGCTCCGCCGTGCGGGGCGCGTGTTCAGAGGGTTTGATTACGGCGGTGTTGCCCGCGGCCAGGGCACTGACCAGGGGGTGCAGGCAGAGGTGGAGTGGATAGTTCCAGGGGCCGATGATCAGCACACAGCCCAGGGGTTCTGGCTGGATGAAGGCCTGGCCGGGGCGCATGGCCAGGTCGAGGCCCACCGGCCGGGGGGCCATCCAGCGCTTCAGCTTCCTACGGGTGAGGGCCAGCTCCTGGCGCACCGCCACCAGCTCGAAGGTGGCCTCTAGGGCTGGCTTGCCGAGGTCGGCGGCCAGGGCCTCGAGCACCTCCCCTTCATGCCGGCTGAGGAGTTGGGTTAGCCGATCGAGCTGGGTAAGCCGCCACTCCAGGCTGCGGCTGAGGCCGGCGCTGACAGCTGCCCGCATCTCGGCGATCGGGGTGGCTAGGAGCAATTGGGTGGTCATGGCGGCCATCAATGGCGCCCACCCTGGCAAATGGCAGGCCCCCGATGTTGGCCACCAACTCCTGCAGGGCCACTGGACACCAACTCCCGGACCATCTTGATTGGGGAGCGGTGCCAACTCCATTTTTGATTAAGCCCTTGACGAGATTTGAACTCGTGACCTCTCCCTTACCAAGGGAGTGCTCTACCACTGAGCTACAAGGGCATGTGGAAGGTGGGCCGGGTTGGATTTGAACCAACGTAGGCAGAGCCAGCGGATTTACAGTCCGCCCCCATTAACCACTCGGGCACCGACCCGAACCACACCGCAAGAACTTACCAGCCGGCCCCACCCGTACCCATGCAGCTGCTCGCCCTCCACGGACCCAACCTCAACCTGTTGGGCACTCGCGAACCGGGGCTCTATGGCAGCACCAGCCTCGAGCAAATCAATGCCGACCTGGAGCGCCAAGCCACGGACCTGGGCGCCAGCTTGAGTTGCTTCCAAAGCAACCATGAAGGGGCCCTGGTCGACCGGATCCACCAGGCCAGGGGCCAGGTGGATGGAATCTTGATCAACGCCGGCGCTTTCACCCACAGCTCGATTGCCCTGCGCGATGCCCTGTTGGCGGTGGAAATCCCCTTTGTGGAAGTTCACCTCAGCAACACCCATGCCCGCGAGGAATTCCGGCACCACTCCTATTTGGCCGATCGGGCCCTTGGCGTGATCTGTGGTTTTGGGCCGTTCAGCTACAACCTGGCCCTCCAGGGCCTGGTGCAGCGGCTGCGGGCAGGCTCCCTGGCATGAGTGCCCTGTTGGAAAACCCCACCGCCCGGGTGAAGTGGCTGGCGGCCCCCAGCAGCGCCGCCTGGCTCGCCCAGGCGATTGCCAATCCGGAGTTGGTGCTGATCGACCATGCCCACTGCGAACGCAAGGCGGCCGGGGTCGCCCTGCAACTGATGTTTCGCTATCCCAGTGAGGAGGGGCTGGCGGCGGTGTTGAGCCCCCTGGCCCGGGAGGAGCTGGAGCACTTTGAGCTGGTGCTGCAGTTGCTGCAGGCCCGTGCCATTCCCCTGCGGCCCCTGGCGGCGCCCCCCTACGGAGCGGCCCTGGCCAAGCAGGCGCGCCGGGATGAACCCCTGCGGATGCTGGATAGTTTTTTGGTGGCGGGCTTGATTGAGGCCCGTAGCCATGAGCGGATGGCGCTGCTGGCCGCCCATAGCCCGGACCTGGAGCTCCAGGCCCTCTATGGCGAGCTTTTAGCCAGTGAGGCCCGCCATTTCGGCCTTTACTGGCTGCTGGCGGAAGGCCGTTTTGGTCGTGAGGCCACCATGGCCAGGCTGGCGGAATTGGCGGATGCGGAGGCTGAGCTGCTGACCATGCTCTGGCCAGAACCCCGCTTTCACAGCTGAACCAGCTCGTTCAGTAGGGGGTAAGAAGCGGCAATTGGATCCCCGCTGAACTGGGCCACCCAGCCTTCGGTGTTGTTGAAAAACCGCAGGGCGCAGAAGTGGGGCTCTGCTCCCATGTCGAACCAGTGCTTGGTGCCGGCCGGCACCGAAATCCAGTCTTCCGCTTCGCAGAGCACCTGCAGTACCTCCTCACCGATGTGCAGACAAAACAGGCCGCGGCCTTCCACGAAGAAGCGCACCTCGTCTTCGCTGTGGGTGTGCTCGGCCAAAAATTTCTGACGTAGGGCAGCTCGATCGGGATGGTCCGGCGCCATCCGGATCGCATCCACCGTGGGGTAGCTGCCGCCTGCCTGCACCCGGGCCACTTCACTGGCGTAGGCGGCCAGGATCTCTTCCTGGCCAGCGCCTGCTGCCAGCTGGACCCTGGCGGGCCAGCGCTCAAAGGCGATGCCCCGCTTGCCCAGCTCCTCTGTGATTAGGTCTGCATCCCTGGTGATTAGGGCTGTATCCCTGGTGTTTGGGTCGGCGCTGGCGGCCTTGCCATGGATCGCCAGCAGGGTCATGGCCAGTATTCGGAAGGCCCTACAGCCTAGAAAAGGGGGGATTTGGGCCCGAAGGGCCGAGTTCCGCCTTGACATCAGCCAATGGCGACGAAGGCCTAGTTAGGGGCCTGCTCACCCTTGTGGGGGTGGGGCCAGGGGATCCCGACCTGCTGACCATGGCAGCGATCCGAGCGATTGGGGCCGCCGATGTGGTGGCCTACCCGGTGGCGAGGGAGGGGGGCGAGGGCATGGCAGCCAGCATCGCCGCGCCTTGGATTGGCTCCAGCCAGAGACGCCTGCCCCTGGTCTTTCCGATGGTGGCCGAGGCCGAGCCGCGGATTGCCGCCTGGCATGGGGCCGCCGCCGCCTTGGCGGCTGAGGTGGCAACGGGCGCCCAGGTGGTGCTGCTCTGTGAGGGGGATGTGTCGCTGTTTGCCAGCAGCTCCTACGTGCTTTTGGCCCTACGGGCCAAGCATCCCCAGTGCCCGGTCAGGCAGATTCCAGGAATCATGGCGATCAGTGCGGCGGCGGCCGCGGCGGCGGCGCAGGGAATCGCCTGGCCCCTGGCCCTGCAGCAGGAAGGGTTGCTAATTCGCCCCACGCCAGAAACCCCCCAGGGCCTCGGCGAGCTGCTCGAGCAGGCGGCCAGCGGGGGCTGGGTGTTGGCCTTGCTCAAGCTCGGCCAGCGCTGGAGTTGGGTGCGGCCCCTTCTGGAGCAGCGGGGGTTACTGGGGCAGGCCCTGTTTGCCCAGCGGGTTGGTTGGCCCGATCAATTACTTGCCCCTGCGGCCGAGGTGCCGGCGGAGGAGCAGCCCTATTTCTCCCTGTTGTTGGTGCGTCAGGGCTGGCCCCAGGTGTTGCCCTAGGGCTTGACGCTGGCTCGTCGTTCGCAGGAGAGGCACCCCGCAGGCGATTGTTCCAGGGAGGCTGGATCCATCTCGACGAGCGACCCATAAGCCCGCCATCCGCCATGCAGAACCAAAGTGAAGAGCTGGGAGCGCAGTTGGGCGGAACCGGGTCTGCTGCGATGAACGGCAAAGCCAGTCGGTGGGGGTCATGAGCTGCAACGCGTGACGACCAAGGCCCTCGTGGCATATCATGTCAACTGTGCCACATGCCAATCTGCGTGCCACACCCTTTGTCATGGGCGACAACGCCTCATCCGTGGACGTGAGCCTGGGCAGGCAGGGTCGGCTGGTTATTCCGGCGGCTTTGCGACGCTCGCTGGGCCTGGAGGAAGGAGATCGGTTGGTAGCCCGCCAGGACGCCAATCGCCTGGTGATCGAGAAGCCTGAGCAGATCAAGCAACGTTTGAAGGCGCGCTTTGCCCAGGTGCCGGCGGACCGCAGGCTTTTGGATGAACTCATCTCCGAACGACGCGAGGAGAGCCGGCGGGAGGGTGAGGGGTGACGGTGGTGCTGGATGCCTCGGCCCTGTTGGCGTATCTGCTGCAGGAACCGGGCGCCGAGGTTGTTGATGGGCTGTTGAGCGATGCGCGAATGACCAGCGTGAACTGGGCTGAGGTGGTGCAGAAGGCGCTCTCCGCCGGAGTGGACGTGCAGGGAATGCGAGAGGAGCTGCAGGCCCTGGGGATGCAAGTGGAGCCCTTTCTGGCTACGGATGGTGAGCGAGCAGGCCAGTTGTGGCCCCTCACCCGGCAGCGGGGCCTGTCGCTGGGTGATCGCGCCTGCCTCAGCCTTGGGCTGCGGCTGGGCCTGAAGGTGGTGACCTGTGATCGGGCCTGGGCAGAGATGCCACTGGAGCTGGAGATTCAGGTTCTGCGTTGAGCTCCAGCTTGTGACTCCCTCGAGGTCCATGTCCTTGTCAACGCCATCCAGGTCTTCTTGACTTACTAGCTCAATCAGCGAGCGCCCCTCTATGCGCGTGCTGCGTGGGGTTCACTCTGGTCAAGCTTCGAGGGGGCCTAGGCCAGGTCAGGGTCGCGTCCCCTGCATAGAAAACCCAACTGTGATTGGCCTTAGCGTGGGGAAAAGAATCCTTCCCATGTCGCTGCTTCGCCTCACCCCGATAGCTGCCGGCCTGAACATCTACATGCTGGAACAGGTGGAACACCACCTGGCAGGACGCCTTGCCCTGCCCTTCAGCACGCCGGGTCGCTTTTCCTTTGATGCAGGCACAGGGATCGAGCTTGTCTCCGGACTGGATCAAGGCGGTGCTGCCCCTGAATCGGTTTAACCCGGTGGCTATGACGCCCTCACTCCGGCGGTTATCGCAGTAAAGGCACTCCGCCAGGCCGATTGAGCGGCAAGAGAAGGGCTGCAGCCCATGGATCCCCAGCCCACACCCGCGACAGCGCCCAAGCCAGTCACATTGCGTTACAGTTCACGTAACAAAATTCAACACACATGACTGAGTCCACGCCCAGCTTCGGTTTCGTCGCCTTTGCTGAAACCTGGAATGGCCGCCTGGCCATGCTTGGCTTCGTGATTGGCCTGGGTACCGAGCTGCTCACCGGCCAGAGCATCCTTGGCCAACTCGGTCTCGGTTGATCGCCATGGGCACCGACTACACAGCCGCCATCACTGCCGTCGTCGCACTCGTGTTGGTACTGACTGGTTTAACCACCTACCTGTTCAGCCGCCCCAGCGACCTTGCCCCGAGGACTCGATGATCGCCACTTTCACAGTGCTTCTCTTTGGCGCCTGGCTGATTAGTGCCTTAGTGCTGCAGCCCAACATCGCCGATTAGTAGCAGCGCGCTTCCGCATCTTTTATTACCACCCAGGAGATCTCCATGACCAACACTCCCGCCAACGACCAACTGCTCAATAACAGCTCTGAACAGCTGACCCTCGTGGAGCAGCTCAGGAAAGTCGAACTGTTTAACGGCCGTGCAGCCATGCTTGGCATCGTGATCGGCATCGTGGTGGAGGGCCTAACTGGCTACGGCATCGCCCACCAGATCGGCCTCGGCGCCTTAGTGGATGGCTATGCCTCCTGCCGCACCCAGTTCCTGCCCTTCTGTTTCTGAGTTTTCTCTAAAAGCCTCGCCCAACCCCCTCAAGAAGGGCACAGCGGCTAACCAGGCAGGAGCCCGGGGCCAACGCTCCGGGCTTTGCTGTAGTCATGCTTCTCATTAGTAGTTTTGGCCCACCTAGGCCTGCTCCTGATGAGAGTGATACTGGATCTGTGTCGCCGCCTGTGAGAGGGTGCTCACTGAAGCCGGCATCAAGATCCAGCTGCATCCCAACGGCACGGCGATCGAAGGTGAGTGGGAGCCGGTGTTCGCCGCGATTGAGGCCTGCCACCAGGCGGTGCAGGCCATGGGCTGCCCCCGCGTCTACACCAACTTGAAAGTAACTACCCGCACGAACAAGGAGCAGACCCTGGAAGACAAGGCGGCCAGTGGTTCGCCAGGGACCGAGCCTTTGAAGACCTATTGCGGCAGCGCTTTCTCAGGCTGACCCGTAAGGCGATCGCCGGCGAACTTGACTCCTGGAGTGCTGAGCCAAGCCGTGCCTTAGCGCTGGTGTTACTGCTGGCTGATGCCGCGCTGCCGCTGTTTGACCAATTCACCGATTCCCCCACTGTTGATGTCGTCTGCAGACACCGGGATGTGATCGCCCAGTCGCCGGTGAGCTCTTCGCAAACAAAGCATCCGCGAGTGCCTTGACTCTCTAGTAACTGGAGACACGACACTGGAGAGATCTCGTCTTGTTGTCAGCTGTCATGACCTCCACCACTCTTCAAGCCATCCGCCTTTACCGGATGGACCTCCCAGACCACTCCTGCCCTTGGGGTTTACGGGCAGTGCGGCTGCTACGGGAACGGCATATTCCCTTCGAAGACCATCGCCTCACCAGCGCCGAGGAGGTGGAAGCCTTCAAGCTCTCCCATGGCGTGACCACTACGCCGCAAATCTTCTCGGGGAGTGAACGGGTCGGTGGCTACAGCGATCTCGCCACACGACTCGGCGTCCGGCCGGAAGCCGCTGAGATCTCTTACGCGCCAGTTGTAGCCGTGTTCCTTACCGCCGGCTTGATGGCCCTGGTGCTGGCAGCCGGGCTGGGCGGCTTCATGGGGTTCGCCATCTGCCTGCTAGCCATGCTCAAGCTGATGGATGTGGAGGCATTCGCCGCCAGCTTCCGTAAGTACGACCTGATCAGCCAGCGTTGGCGGCCCTGGGGCCGCCTCTACCCTGGGATTGAGCTGCTGGTGGGCCTCGGCGTGTTGCTTCAACCCGAGCCCGCCGCCGTTGCCCAGCTGGTGGGAATTGTGGCCGTTCCGCTCGGTGCCATGGGCATGGTTTCGGTGGGCAAGGCAGTGTTCATCGATCAGCTGGCGCTCAACTGCGCCTGCGTGGGCGGCAACTCCAAAACGCCCCTTGGCGTAGTGAGCTTTGCGGAGAACCTGATCATGACCGCCATGGGATTGGTGATGCTCACCGGTGGCTAATCCGATCTCAGGCCTTGGCCCTGCGGCCTGAAAGTAGAAGAGCCAAGCCGGAACCAATGACCACCAAGGTGAACAGCCCCAGCAACCCTGAGTAGTAGGGCTGCAGGTTCAGCGGGCCAAAGCGGCCGGAATGAATCTTGAGCAGCCAGAAAGCATCGATGCCCTGCTCCAGCAATAGGCTGTAGAACGAGCCAGTGGCCGCGGTGAGCAACAGCGGTGCCGCCGCTATCGGCACGACCCAACGATGCAGTTGGCGCCAGCGACTTTTCGGTAGCAAAGGCATGGCGCTTTAGTGGTGACGCAAATGCTGGTGCAGGGTTGCCTCGTTGCTGCAGGGCATCCACATGCCGCTGTTCTGGTGAGTGCCCGTGCAGCCAAGCTCCTTGGCCCGTTGCTCGGCCTCCTGCTGGGTGTCATGAAGGCCCTTCGGGTGGGCGTGGCTGGCCAGCGGCATTGCTGCCAGAGCTAAGGGGATCAGGGCGATGCGTCTGGCTAACGAGAAGCGATTCATCGGGGCGTATGTGGTTGATGACAAACGATACGGAACCTGAAAATTCAGAACTGAAAAAGGGCGTCGTATTGGATGTACTCCAGCTTGCTCAATACCTCCAGGCGCAGCGATCTAGGCATCTGGCGTCGGTTGGTGAATAGTTGGTGAAAGCGGAACAGCCCTGCACATCTCTGCACAGCTTGTGCCATCACCCAAAGGCCAAGAACCGTTGCAGCGGCAGGTCTCTGTGCACCTCTGAACAGTTTGGTGTAATCCTGCTCAATATCTTATCTAGGGCTTTTGGATCACCAGGCTGCGGCGGCCGGGGCCGAGGGGCTGGGCTGGTTTGAACAGCCGTGCAAGCAGGGCCGCCAGGCTGCGCCATTCAGGTGGGGCCTGGCGTTCTGGCCAGGCATCGGGCCGGCCGTAGAGCCAGCTGACCAGGGCAACCATGGCCTGCTGATCGGCCCTGTCCCAGCGGGCCTGCCAAAGGTTGCTTTGGCCTGTGATTAGTTCCAGACCCTCCAGAGTTAGGGGCGGCAGGCTGGCCTGCTGCTGGAGCTGCAGTTGGAGCTCCAGCTTTAGGGAATGGGCCCCCGCTGGCAGCGGTTCACTGCCCTGCCATTCGGCGCCCGCTTCGCTGAGGGCCCGCACCACCCCGGTCACAGACCAGGGGCTGCCATCGGCCAGCTCGCCTTGCAGGAGCGCCGGCATCTGGATCGCCAGCCAGGGCGTTGGATCACTGGCGGCGGGATCCCAACAGGCCCTTAGGGCCACCAGCAGGCCCACCAGGGTCAGGCCGCCCCACACCAATCCCAGCCAGTCACCGGAACTGCCTAATCCAGAAACCAGGTGGCGCAGGATCGAGGCCAGGTTGAGGGTGTTGAGGGCAAGCAGCACCAAAAGGGGCACTGCCAAAACCGGAGCGATGCCGCCGCGGCCCTCGACCCGGTGCTTGGGGGTTATCCGGAAGGGTTGCACTTTCCCCCAGAGGCTGGCCAGCACCGTGGCGGCCAGGGGCACCGCCAGGGCCCAGCCGGGCAGATCGGCCAGCAGGGCATGGCGGCTGCCCCGGTTGAGCCAGCCCACGCTGAGGAGCAGGGCGATCCAGAGCGGCAGCAGCAGTTCCACCAGCGCCGTGCCCGTGTAACGCACGGGCGACACATCCAGCAGGCCGATGCAGAGGGGCATCAGCAGCAGCAACAGGCGCGGCACCGTGTTGAACCAGTGCAGGGCCCCTTCGATGTAGGCCAGTCGCTGGCTGAGCCGCAGACCCCGCAGCCGCAGGGGGCCCTGGGGCAGCCGCAACGCCTGCAGGGTGCCGGAAGCCCAGCGCTGCCGCTGCCTGACGAAATCAAGCATGGTTTCAGCGGCCAAGCCGGCGCTGAGCTTTTCGCCCAGATAGCGCAGCCGCCAGCCCTTCGAGGCCAACACCATGCCGGTCACCAGGTCTTCGGAGATGGCCTGCTCCACAAAGCCGCCGATTTGATCAAGGGCTGAGCGGCGCACTAGGAAGCTGGTGCCGGCACACACCACCGCATCCCAGGCGCTGCGCACCGGTTCGATCCAGCGGTAGAAGCTCTCCTCATCCGGCAGCAGCCAGGCCTCCATGGCCAGGTTGCGCATTATTGGGTCGGCATTGAGGAAGTGCTGGGGTGTCTGCACCAGGGCCACCTGGGGATCGAGCAGCAGGCCGATCGTGCGCTCAAGAAACTGCCGCTGCGGCACGAAATCCGCGTCAAATACCGCCACCAGTTCGGCGTCGCACAGGGCAAGGCCGGCGTTGAGGTTGCCGGCTTTGGCATGGAGCCGCTGGGGGCGGTGGTGATAGTGGCAGCCGTAGCGCGATGCCAGGGCGATCAACTCGGGGCGGCCGGCGTCGTCGAGCAGCCAAAGGCGCCGATGGGGATAGCTCAACTGGCTACAGGCCTGCAGGCAGCGCTCCAGCACCGGTAGCGGTTCACCGCAGGTGGGTATCAAAACGTCTACGGCGGGGCGCCAGCCGCCGGCCAGCCAGCGGGCTTGGGCCGCATTTGCCTCGGGGCGACCATCGCTGAAGCGGCGCCAGGCCAGCACCAACGGCAGCAGGCCGCTGAGCAGCAACCATCCTTCCGCCAGCAGCAGCAGCACGCTTAGGCCTGCCGCCAGGGGGGTGCTGAGGTTGAGGCTCGCGCTTACGCGCCAGTGCAGGTAGCGCAGGGTCAGCAGGACGAGCAGCAGCAGCAGGCTGCGGCGCATCCATAGGGGGCAACTTGCCTCCGGCCGTCGGCTCAGCCACAGGGGCCACAGCAGGGCCAGCCAGGGAAGCCAGGGCGTGGCAAAGGGGGTCACATGAATCCCAGCTGGGCCCTGGCTTGATCCAGCAACGCTAGGGCCGCTGCCGGGGTGGCTGCCCGCATCAGCTCCTGGCGCAGTTGGGGGGCGCCGCTAAAGCCCTGGCAGGTCCAGGCCATGTGTTTGCGGGCGATCAGTAGGCCGTGGTCGCCCTTGGCTGCCACCAGGGCCCCCAGTTGTTCGGCCGCCAAGGCCAGACGCTCGGCCGGGCTGGGGGCGGGCGGCACGGGCCTGCCGCCCAGGGCCGCATCGATCTGGCCCACCAGCCAGGGGGCGCCCATGGTGCCCCGGCCCACCATCACCCCATCGGCGCCGGTGATCTCCAGGCAGCGGCTGGCAGCGGCGGGGCAGTTGATGTCGCCATTGGCGATTACGGGAATGGCCAGGGCTGCCTTGACCCGGGCAATCGCTTCCCAATCGGCCTGCCCCTTGAAGGCCTGCTCCCGGGTGCGGCCGTGCAGGGTGAGTAGTTGGGCGCCGGCGTCTTCGAGCTGGCGGCACCAGCTGACGGGGTCGAGGTCGCTGCCGCACCAGCCCAGGCGTGTTTTGACGGTCACCGGAATCCCCACGGCCGCGCCCACCACGGCGACGATGCGGGTGGCCAAATCGGGATCCCGAATCAGGCCACTGCCGCCCCCTTTTTTGGCGATCTTCTTCACCGGGCAACCCATGTTGATGTCGATCAGGAAGGCGCCGGCGGCCTCGGCCCGGCGGGCAGCTTCGGCCATCGCCTGGGGGCGGTAATCAAACAACTGCACCCCGATCGGGCCGGCTTCACTTGCGAGCTCCTCCACCTTTTGGCGGCCGTGGCCCAGCTCCAGGCTGGTGGCATTCACCATCTCGGTGAACAGCAGGGCATCGGGGGCCCAGCGCCGCACCAGGCCCCGAAAAATCCGATCACTCACCCCCGCCAGCGGCGACTGCAGCACCCGACAGCGCAGGCTCCGGGGTGTGCCGTTGCCAGGCAGCTGCAGCGCACCGGAAAGCAGCGCACCGGAAAGCAGCGCACCGGAAGGCAGTGGAAGGGAAGGGATCATGGTGATCCGATTGTGACGCCCTGTGCCTGCTGCCTACCCCCTGAGCCGTGCGCTGCTGGAGGCCGTATTGGCCGATCGCACCAGTGATCGCTTCGTGTGTGAGCTGATCTGGCCGCGCCTGGGATACGCGCCCGATGGCTCCGGCACCTGGGGCGCCGGCCCGGCTACGGAAGCCCTATGGCGGGAGTCCTTCCCGATTGAACCCCAGTTCATCGCCCAGCGGCCCGCCTCGGTGGCACTCACCCGCTCGATCCCGAAGCAGCACAAGCAGCTGCTCAAGCAGCAGCTGGGCTTTGCCGGCTACAAAATCGGTGGGCTCTACCCACGCCGCACCCGCCGGGCCACGGCGGTCAATTGGTTGTTGGCCTATCTGGCTGAGCGCAATGAGCCCCTGCCCGCAACCGGGCTCCTGCCGGAGCTGCTGGAGCCGCCGGCCAATCCCGTGGCCGGGCACCCGGGGGATTGGCCCGTGGCCTAGGGGGCAACCACTCTGTAGGGTCAAGTAAGGAAATAGTTGTAAGGGATAAGGCGTTTTGGCGCTTCCTGTTGTCGCCATCATTGGCCGCCCCAACGTGGGCAAATCGACCTTGGTCAACCGGCTGTGCCGGAGCCGGGAGGCGATCGTGCACGACCAGCCGGGCGTGACCCGTGATCGCACCTACCAGGAGGGTTACTGGGGCGATCGCACCTTCATGGTGGTCGACACGGGCGGCTTGGTCTTCGACGACGACAGTGAATTCCTGCCCGAGATCCGCGAACAGACCAACCTGGCCCTGGCGGAAGCCTCCGTGGCCCTGGTGGTTGTGGATGGCCAGCAGGGCCTGACCGCCGCCGATGAGGCGATTGCCGAATGGCTGCGGGGCCAGGGGGTGCCCACCCTGTTGGGTGTCAATAAATGCGAATCGCCGGAGACCGGCCTGGCGATGGCGGCGGAGTTTTGGGGCCTGGGGCTGGGGGAACCCTTTCCGATCTCGGCGATCCACGGTGCCGGCACCGGCGACCTACTCGACAAGGTGATCAGCTATCTGCCTCCCACCGAGGAGGTGGAGACAGAGGCGCCGATTCAGCTGGCGATCATTGGCCGCCCAAATGTGGGTAAATCCAGCCTGCTGAATGCGGTGTCCGGTGAAAACCGGGCGATCGTGAGCCCGATCCGCGGCACCACCCGCGACACGATCGATACCACGATCGAACGGGAGGGCAAGACCTGGAAACTGCTCGACACAGCCGGTATTCGTAGGCGCCGTTCGGTCAACTACGGCCCGGAATTTTTCGGCATCAACCGCAGCTTTAAGGCGATTGAGCGCAGTGATGTCTGCGTGCTCGTGATCGATGCCATCGATGGCGTTACCGAGCAGGACCAACGCCTCGCGGGCCGCATTGAAGAGGACGGCCGCGCCTGCGTGGTGGTGGTCAATAAGTGGGATGCCATCGAAAAGGACAGCCACACCATGCCGGCGATGGAAAAGGAGCTGCGCGCCAAGCTCTATTTCCTGGATTGGGCGCCGATGTTGTTTACCTCGGCCCTCATTGGCCAGCGGGTGCAGGCGATTTTCCCCCTCGCCCTGTTGGCGGTCGAGCAGCACCGTCGCCGGGTCACCACTTCGGTGGTGAATGAGGTGCTCACCGAGGCCCTCAGTTGGCGTTCTCCCCCCACCAGCCGCGGCGGTCGCCAGGGCCGTTTGTATTACGGCACCCAGGTGGCGGTGCGGCCCCCCAGCTTCACCCTGTTTGTCAATGATCCGAAGTTGTTTGGCGACACCTATCGCCGCTATGTGGAGCGTCAGATACGCGAGGGTTTGGGTTTTGAAGGCACGCCAATCAAACTGTTCTGGCGCGGCAAGCAGCAGCGCGATGCCGAGAAGGAACTGGCCCGGCAACAAGCCCGGCGCTGATGGATTGGTTGCGGCAGCTGCCGATCGGCCAATTTGTGGCCGAGGAGCAGCCAGGTCGGCGCAGTAGTTGGCTGCGGAGCTTGGATCCCCGGCTCAAGCTCGGTTGGACCCTGGCCTTCCTGATTACCCCAATTCTGGCGGGGCCGATCTGGCGCATTTCCCTTGTTGGGGTGCTGCTGTTGATCACCGCCGTCAGCGGTTTGCCCTGGCGGCTGTGGCGCCGCAGTTTGCCCGCCCTGGTGGCTCTGGCGGTGCTGGTGGGTTTGCTGGCGGCGGTGCTGCCGGAGGGTGCCATCGCCGCTGCCCCCCTGCAGCGTCCGCCCCAGGAGCTGCGCTTGGCGCCGGGATCACCCCTTAGCCCTGCCCCCGAGCGGGCTGGCGAGCGCTGGGAAATCCTCCGCCTCGGCCCCGTTTCAATCAACCGCCGCTCGGCCAAGCTCGGTCTCAATGGCGCCACCCTGCTGTTCACGCTGGTGCACAGCGCCAACCTGCTGCTAATCAGCACCCCAGCCGAGGAGTTGGTGTGGTCGATCAGCTGGCTGCTGGCGCCCCTGGGGCGCTGGGGTTGGCCGGTGGAGCGCCTCGGTTTCACCTTGCTATTGGCCCTGCGCTTTTTGCCGCTGGTGCAGGAAGAACTGCAAAACCTGTTGCGATCCCTGGCTACCCGGGCGGTCAATTTCAAGCGTTTGGGCTGGCGTGCAGGCTTGGGTTTGCTCTTGGCCCTGGGCGAACGTTTGCTGGCCAACCTGCTGCTGCGGGCTGAACAGGGGGCAGAGGCCCTGCTCGCCAGGGGTGGACGCTGGGCGCCCCCTGACCAGTTGCATCAAATGGCCCCTGCCCACCCTTGGCTGAATCGCTGGGCCGGGGCGGGCCTGGCCGGTTTGCTGCTGCTGCGCTGCAAAGTCGGTGGTTTTTAATGGTGCGACCCCGGCCCTGTGAGCCCGTAAAACCAAGCCTGCCGAAAGAGTGAGTAAAGAGAGATACCTCAACCATCCCACCTTTGGGATGCTCTACCAGGTGGCGCCGCTGCTGGAGGGCAGAGAGCTCTACGCCACCCTCTATGCCCAGCGCATCTTCTTTGTGGTCACCCTCCAGCCCAAGGGGGCCAGTTTCGAGGTGGTGCCATTGATGGATGCTCGCCAATTAGCCGAACAAAATTTGGGGCGTGTCCGGAGGGAAAGCACGGAGGTAATGGCCTTTTGGCGCAAATTGTTTGACCAGACCTTTATCTAAATGACGGGCACCCTGGCGGAGCGCTTTGCTGCCCTTGGCCAGGCCCTGCCGGCCGGCAGCCATTTGCTGGCGGTGAGTAAGGGCCATCCCGCCGAGCTGGTCAGGCAGCTGGCCTCCCTGGGCCAGCGCAGCTTTGGCGAGAGCCGGGTCCAGGAAGCCATCGCCAAGCAGGCGGAACTGGCGGATCTGCCGCCCTTGGATTGGCATTTCATTGGTCGCCTGCAGGCCAACAAAGCCCGCCAGGTGCTGCGCCATTTCGGCACAATTCACTCGGTTGACAGCCTGGAATTGGCCCAGCGGCTGGCCCGCATTGCAGCGGAGGAGGGCCTTAGCCCCAGGGTATTTTTTCAGCTCAAATTCCAGGCCGATCCCGATAAAACTGGCTGGGAGCCCGATCATTTTTTGCGGGATTGGCCCCAGTTGCAACTGCTCGCACCCCTGCAGGCGGTGGGCTTAATGACGATCCTTCCCTTCGGGCTAACCCTGGCCGAACGAAAAGTGCTCTTCGATCGATGTGCCGCTTTTGGCACAAGGTTTGGGTTGCCAGAACTCTCGATGGGCATGAGTGGAGATTGGCCTGAGGCCGCGGCGGCTGGCAGCACCTGGCTGCGAATTGGCAGTGGCCTATTTGGTTCCCGCAACAATATTTCTGCTTAAAAGCAAGAAATTTCCAGCTGGAACCCTTGCCGTCATTGGTTCAAGGCGCTATTCAGGTGGAAAGCATCCTTGAGGTTGGCTCTGTGTCGTTGTTTTCTCGTCTGCGTGCCGTTGTCTCTGGGGATGACTACCTCGATGGCGACTACGATGATGAGCTCGATTACGACGGCGGAGAGTTCGATGAACCCGCCCCCACGCCCCGCTCTAATTCCCTGGCTTTGACCTCTGATTTCGGCGCCACCGATCCTTTCCTGGGCACCAATGTGATTGGCATGCCGGGCCTATCAAATGCCACCGCTGAGGTGTCCCTGATGGAGCCCCGCAGTTTTGATGAAATGCCGAAGGCCATCCAGGCCCTGCGCGATCGCAAAACGGTGATTCTCAACCTGACGATGATGGAGCCGGACCAGGCCCAGCGGGCCGTGGACTTCGTGGCCGGCGGCACCTTTGCGATCGATGGCCACCAGGAGCGGGTTGGCGAAAGTATTTTCCTGTTCGCACCAAGCTGCGTCACCGTCACCACCGCATCCAGCGATGAGGCCTCCTCTCCCACGATCGTGAGTCGGGAGATCAACGAGCCCGCCGAGGCTGCCCCTAGCCCGGCCTGGGGTCGTCAAGACACCGCCATCTAGGGATTGTCTGCTCCTTCCTTAGGTGTGGTGGGCCTGGGCCGGATGGCCCGGGCCTTGCTGTTGCCGCTGCTTGAGGCGGGAATTGTTGAGCGTGCGGGGGTGAGGGCTGTGGTGGCAAGCGATGCCTCCGCAAAACGCCTCAGCCTCGAGCACTGCCTGGAGCTTGGCCTGGAGGTGGGCACCGATCCTGCCCAGGCCTGGCGTGCCCCAGTGGTGATCCTGGCGGTTAAACCCCAGCAGCTTGAGCAGGCGGCAGAGGCTGCGGCCCTTGCTGCCAGCACGGCAGAGGCTGCTGGGGAGGCCGAAACAGCTGGCGGCCTGCTTATTTCGGTGTTGGCCGGCGTAAAGCTTGGGCGGCTCCAGGCGCTTTTCCCCACTTGGCAGTGTGTGCGGGCCGTGCCCAATACGCCGGCGATGGTGCGCAGCGGTCTGACGGGCTTGGCCTTTGCCGATTCTGTAACCAGCGAACAGCGGGCCTGGGTTGGCGAGTTGTTTGCCCTGGTGGGTGAGGTTCACCACCTGCCCGAGGCCCAATTGGATGCCTTTTTGGCGCTCACCTCATCGGGGCCAGCCTTTGTGGCCCTAGTTGCCGAGGCCATGGCGGATGGGGCCGTGGCCGCAGGCCTGCCCCGGGTCCTGGCCCACCGCTTGGCCCACCGCACCTTGGCCGGCACGGCCGCCCTATTGGCCCAGCAGGATTTGCACCCCGGCCAGCTCAAGGACATGGTCAGCAGCCCTGGGGGCACCACCATCGCCGGGCTGAGGGCCCTGGAGAAGGCGGGACTGCGCTCTGCCCTGATTGAGGCCGTGCTGGCCGCCGCCCAACGCAGCCGGGAATTGGCCTAAGCCTTTCCCTTGCCCAGCTTTGGTTCGGTGCCAGCCAGCAGGCGCTCGATGTTGCTGCGGTGCCGCCAAACCACCAGCACCGTGGTGAGCAGGGCTAAACACAGGTAGGCGGGCCGGATGCCGCCTGCCCCAAAGGATCCCAGCATTAGGAGGGGCAGGCTGAGGGCGGCCACCACGCTTGAGAGAGAAACAATTCGGCTGAAGCTCAGCACGCTCAAAAAGATGCCAAAACAGGCCAGGCCCACGGGCCAGGAGACCCCCAACAACATGCCCAGGCCGGTGGCTACCGCCTTGCCACCCCGAAATCCCAGCCACACCGGCCAGATGTGGCCTGCCAGGGCCGCCAGGCCGGCCAGCACCACCCAGCTGTCGATTTGCCAGGAGGGGGCGGCTCCCAGGGCCAGGGCCTGGGGCTCCAGCACGGCTTTGGCCAGCAGCACCGCGCCGGT
Source organism: Cyanobium sp. WAJ14-Wanaka (assembly GCF_024345375.1). Taxonomy (NCBI): domain Bacteria; kingdom Bacillati; phylum Cyanobacteriota; class Cyanophyceae; order Synechococcales; family Prochlorococcaceae; genus Cyanobium; species Cyanobium sp. WAJ14-Wanaka. The sequence goes on from NZ_JAGQAZ010000001.1 coordinate 25,060, forward strand.
GCCCTTGAGCACATCCACCAGAAACACCACTAGGGCCGGGCCCTTGCCCACCACCCGCAACACATTGGTGGCTCCGGTGGAACCGGAGCCTTCCCGGCGAATATCAATTCCGGCCAGCCAGCGGCCGGCCAGGTAGCCACTCGGCAGGGAGCCCAGCATGTAGCCAGCAAGTAGCAGTAACAGGGGAGTGGCGGAAAACATGGGGGCCAGCAGGGGGGGTTAGTAGAACTCTTCTTCCGTTCTGAGCTCTTCTGGACCGGCCGCAAAGGCCAGCCAGAGCGGAAATTGCAGGATCGGAATGTCGATTACCTGCTCGGTTGCATCCACCACAATGAAGGGCAATTCACCCCGTTCTTCCAGGCGATCGGCCCGCTCAATCAGGGCATCGGGGCGCTCAAACAGCACGATGCCGCTGCTGGGGCCGAAGTCTTCTCGGGCCAGGCCCAGGCAATCTTGAAGCCCCCGCCGCCATTCCCCCAAGCGCTCGGGCTGGCTCGCTAACACCAGGGTTTGGAAGCGATCGCCATAGAGCTCCCCAAGGATCGCAATTGCCGCAGCTGCCACCAGGGCATTGCGGCTGCGGCTGCCACTGCTCGGTTGGGCGCCCCTGCCGCCCTGGCCTAAAAACCAGTCCTCTAGGTAGCCGGCGCCGCTGCTCTCCAGGCTGCGTCGCAGTTTCCAGGGGTCGGCGTAGAAGTCGGGTTGGTTGCCAAAGGAGGCCAGGCGCTCGCGAATCAGGGCCCCATCTGGTTGGAACTGGCCGGCGGCGGTAAGGGGCGGCTGGGTTGAAGAATCCTCCGGCTTGGCGGCGATTGCGTCGAGGGGCGAGGGTTTTACCAGCACCTGCTGGGGGATCAGCTCCACCTGCTCGGCAGCTACGGCCAATTCCTGCAGTGCCCCAACTAGGTAGTCCTGGAAGCCCTTGATGCGCCTTGCCACCGCATCCGACTGGCCGGCAAAGCTGCTCTCAATTTCGGCCTGGATCTGGCTGAGGCGCCCCTCGAGCTGGACAATTTCCGCCTGGAGCTCTTCACGTCGTTGGCGCAGTTCGGTGAGGGCTAGGTCGCTCCAGCTGGTTTCTGGACTGGGATCGTCAGACATCGCTGGGGTTAGGGGTGGGCTCCGGTTTTGTCAGTTGGCCAAGGCGTTCGTCCAGGTGCTGGACCAGTTGTTCGCGCAGGCTGGTGGCATCAAACAGCACCGGCAAGAAATGGATGCTGCCCTGTTCACGGAAATAGAACAGCACCGGCAGGCCCGGCCAGAACAGTTTCCAGCCCAGCCACTCCCCGTAGGGGAAGCGGCGCAGCAGGCTCTGTTGCCGCCACACCAACAGGGCATCGCCACCAAATTCCAGCCGCAGCAGGCTGGTCTGCAGCAGCAGAAATAGGCCAAATACCGCCACACCGAGGGCCAGCCACAGAGCCCCACCCCAAAGGGGAAGCAGGCCTAGAGAAGCCAGGCCTAGAACCATGACCCCAATGGCCACTGCGTAGCTGGGTTGGAGCAGGCTGCCGCTGGAGCCGGGAAAGAGGCCACCCTCGGGGCGATTGCTGGGTGAAATTTCTTCCATTAGCCGAACATCACTTTGGTGAGTAGGGCATCCACGATTGCCACTATCACCAGGATCATCACAACGGCGCCGGTGGTGGTGGTGCCTACTTCCTTGGGCCCGCCTTTGGTGGTTAGCCCCCAGCCGCAGGAGATCACAGCGATTATCAGGCCAAACACCAGGGCCTTTGTCAGCATCGCCGGGAGGTCAGATGGTTCCATCCAGCTACGCACCGAATTCCAAAACACCGTGGGAGGGATGTTGTAGATGAGGGTGCTGCTGACCTGGCCCGACCAAATCCCCACCCAGAAAAACAGCAGACATTGCACCGGTGCCATCACCACCATGGCCAGCACCCGGGGCACCACCAGGTACTGCACGGGATCGGTGCGCAGCATGGTGATCGCGTCGATTTGCTCGGTCACCTTCATGGTGCCCAGTTGGGCCGCATAGGCCGTGGCCACCTTGCCCGTGAGCAGGGTGGCCATCAGCAGGGGCGCGATTTCTCGGGAAAGGCCCAGGGCTAAAAGACCACCCACCGTTGCTCCGGCCCCCTGTTTGGTGAGCTCAGCGGCCACCTGGATGTTGAACACCGTGCCAGCGGCCAGGGCCGTAATCAGCACGATCAAAAAGCTGCCAGGCCCTGCCTCGAGTAATTCCTGCATCAGGTCGTTGAAGCCGATCTGGCCCCTGGCGATGGCACTTACCGCCTGGCCGCCGATCAAGCAGCTGGCCCCCAGGCGCTTCAGCCAGCGGGGCGCTCTCAACTTCAGTGATTTTTGCCGAGGGGCAATGGTCATCGCGGGAGGTCGCTCAGGTCGATTGGGGGAGCAGGGCTTTGTCCCTTGTAGGCCAGCGACGCATCACCACCAAGCCCAGTACCACCAGGATGGCCGGGATCAGGCCCATGCACAAGCGAATTGCCAGCAGGGCACTCGCCGGTTGCAGGCTTTCCTGGGCGGCCACATAGCCGCTGAAGCTCATCAGGTTGCCGAAGAAAAACAGGGCCAGGCTGATGCAGATCTTTTGGGTTAACACCATCCAGGCGGTGTATTGGCCCGCCGGTTTTTCCGGGTCCGCATCGATGGCGTCAGGCAGCAGGGCCCAGGGGATCAGGTAGGCGGTGGAGGCGCCAATCCCGGCGAGCACGATCGTCAGCACCAACAGGGCCAGGTGCAGGCTGTTGGAGTGGGAGCCGATGGGGGAGATGCTGCCATCGAGCGGTGGAATCAGCATCGCCAGGATGCAGGCACCTATCCAAATGCCCGTGCCCCAGCGCAGGGCGAGGATCCGGCCCTGGCGATAGGCAACTCCGTTCCAGACCCACAACCCGCCCAGGGTGCTCAATAGGAACGGCAACAGGATCCAGTTGCTCCAGCTCTCGGGCAGGTGCATCACCACCGGCAAGTAGATCAGGGCTGCGGTTTGCATGATCTGCAGAGCGCACCACAGCAGTAGATAAAGCCCCAAAACCCGCAGGAAGCGGCCGTTGCTACCGACCCGCCTAAGCAGCTTGCGGGTGGCACCGCTCTGGCTGTTGGGCTGTTGGCAGGCGCGGGCGGTAGGCAGCAGGCCCCAGCCGCAGAGCAGGGTCGATGTGGACACCACCGCGCCAGTGAGGATCCCCATCTTCCAGTAGCTGGCTGGGTTTTGGTGGTCCTGCAGCAGCAGGGCGCCAATCACAATCCCCACCAGGCTGGCCAGGATTGAGCCGGTGAATCGGGTTGTGTTCAGCCGGGTTCGCAGCGAAACATCTGTGGTCAGTTCGGCGGCCAGGGCTGAATAGGGAAGGTTTACGCAGGTGTAAAGGCTGTTGGCCACGATGCCAATCACCACAAACACGGCAAATTTCACCCCGATGGGCCCGGGGGGCAGCCACCACATCGCCGCCATGGCGGCCCCTAGGGGCAGGGCACTACCGAGGATCCAGGGCAGCCTGGGGCCCAGTTTGGTTTTGGTTTTGTCGCTCAACCAGCCCACGATGGGATCGTTGACGCCGTCCCAGAGTCGGCCAACCATCAGCACCAGGCCCGCCATCCAGGCGGGTAAGCCGGCTGCTGAAGTGTAAAAAATAAATAGGTAAAAGCCAATCAAGGAGGCCGACATGCCCGTGCCGGCATCCCCCAGGCCGTAGGCCCATAGCAGTCGCTGCCGTTGCCTCCCCTGCAGATTTATGGCATCGCTGCTGGCTTGGGGGCTCATCAGGGCAGGCTTTGTTGGTTGGCCGAAGGCCATAATGGTGGTGCTTGGGCCGGCTCTAGCCACGACCAAGCGCTAGCAAAGCTAGTGCAATTGTACTGCTGCGGGCGTAGTTTAGTGGTAAAACCTCAGCCTTCCAAGCTGATGATGCGGGTTCGATTCCCGCCGCCCGCTCTTTCCTTCAATGAGGGTTTTCGGCTCAAAGCCGATGTCTCCTGTTACCGGGCCACAAGCCCGCCTAGAGTTGGTCATCCAGATGGTCAACGGCCATGGTGCAGGTGACGGTGGCGGAAGCCAAGACCCAGCTCTCCAGCCTTCTGGATGCGGTGGAGGCCGGGCAAGCGGTGGTGATCACCCGGCGGGGCAAGGCCATCGCCGAGCTGGTGCCGCGCTGCAGCGTGCATGATTTACTTCCCCAGCTCGCAAGCCTCCGCAATTCGTTGCCCCAGCAACCGACCAACGGCGTGGAGACCATCCGGGCGTTGCGGGATGAGCCAGGCGCCTGATGCTCTACATAGACACCTGTGTGCTGCTGGCGGTGGTGACGCCGGAAGCGCACTCCGCCACGGCTGCGGCGTTTCTGGCTGAGGCCAGTGCACCGCTGGCGATCAGCTACTGGAGTGTCACCGAGCTGCATTCCGCCCTCGGCCTGAAGGTGCGCACCAAGGCCCTGAGCCAGGCACAGGCCGAGGCGGTACTTCAAGGTTTTGAGCGCAGCCTGGCGCCGGGCCTGCTGCTGCTGGAACTGGAGCCCCAGGACTTCCGCAATGCCAACGCCTGCCTGCGCGGCTGGAGCACGACCCTGCGAGCGGCCGATGCCCTGCACCTTGCCATCGCCAGCGGCCGTGGCGCGTCCCTCTGCAGCCTGGATGCTCCGTTTGTGGCCGCGGCCCAACAGCTGGGCCTGGAGGCTGAACTCCTGGGAGCAGGCAGCCAGCCAGCCAGGGATTAAGTGCTGCTTTGGCAAGACAAAGCCCTGCCTGAGCCGCCCGCTTTTAGAGCCTTACCCCCTGCATCAGTGGGGCTGCCACCAGGAGCAGCATGCTGCGGCTCTGAAGCGGGGCACTTGGGGCGCGCCAGGGAATCGGCTCTTGGGGTAAATCTTTGCCGGCGGGCAGGGCTGTGTCGATCACCCGCACCCATCCGGATGGGCACACCGGCAGGTCGAAATGGACGGCTTTGCCATAGGCATTCATCCCGCACCACAACAGTGGCCCAGCAGGACTTTGGTTCAGGCTCCAGGCCAGGGTGTGGGACCAGCCAGCCCAGTCGGGTTGATTGATTTCCACCCCATGCCACTGGTGCCAGATCTCACCGGCCTTGGCCGGTTGGCGGGCGCCCCGTTCGGGGTGGGGTATTTCGGGATTGATCAGGCCCGCCAGGTGGGCCCGCAACCCCAAGAGCCGTTGCAGGAAGGTGTGTAGGGCCTGGTCGCTGGCGTCTGGTTGCCAGTGCATCCAGCCCATGGGGTTGTTTTGGCACCAGGTGTTGTTGTTGCCGCCTTGGCTGCGCCGCACCTCATCGCCCATCAGGAGCATCGGCACGCCTGGGGCAAGCAGCAGGGAGCTGAGCAGGTTGCGCAGCAACCGCTCCCGCAGGGCCACGATGGCAGGGTCACAACTCGGTCCCTCGGCCCCCCAGTTGCCGCTGTTGTTGTGGTTGTCGCCGTCTCTGTTGTCTTCGCCGTTGGCCAGGTTGTGTTTGCGGCTGTAGCTGACCAGGTCAGCGAGGGTGAAGCCGTCGTGGGCGGTGAGGAACGTGATGCCCTGGCCGGGGCGCACGGGCCCCTTGGTGAATAGATCTGGGCTGCCGAGAAGACGTTGGCCCATGGCCCAGCAGGATTTTTCATCGCCATTCCAGAAACGCCTGGTGTCGTCGCGGAAGCGGCCGTTCCAGGTGGAGACCCGCTTGGCGGGGAAGTCGGCCAATTTGTAGAGGCCACCGCAATCCCAGGGTTCGCTGATCAATTTGAGATCACTGAGGTCTGGGTCGGCCTCCATCGCCTCAAACAAAGGTGGGTTTTCGAGGGGGGTCAGGTCTTCGCCACGGCTAAGGGCAATGCCGAGGTCAAATCGGAAGCCATCCACCCCCAATTCGGTGGCCCAGCAGCGCAGCGATTCCATAATTAGGCGCCTGGCCAGGGGCCGATTGGCGGCAATGGTGTTGCCGCAGCCGCTCACGTCCTGGTAGTCGCCCTTGGCGTTTTGCTGGTAGTAGAGGCGGTCGCCAAACCCCCGCCAGCTGAGGGTGGGACCCGCCTGGTTGCCCTCGGTGGTGTGGTTGTAGACCACATCCACAATTACCTCCAGGCCGGCCTGGTGGCAGGCGCTCACCAGTTGGCGCATCTGCTGGCGGCCTTCGCAGGGGTTGTCACCCAGCAGGTAGCCGGGGTGGGGGGCCATCCAGCTCAAGGGGCTGTAGCCCCAGTAGTTCTGCCGACCTGCCGGAGCGTCATGGGGGCAGAAGGCCATCACCGGCAACAGCTCCAGCGTGGTGATGCCGAGTTTTTTGAGGTAGGGAATGGTGTCGATTAGACCCAGCAGGCTGCCCTGGCGTTCCGCCGGCACGGGGCAGCCCTCGCCTTGGGTGAAGCCGCCCACGTGCAGCTCATAGATCACGCTTTTTTGCCAGCTGTGGCGCGGGCGTGGCGCGTTGGTGAAGTCGAAGCGATCCCGCTCTGTGACCACCCCCTTCAGGCAGCTGGCGGTGTTCGGGGTTGCCCCTACGGCCGCCCCCCGCTCGTAGCCCCGCCAGCCGGCAATTGCGCGGGCACAGGGATCGAGCAGCACCTTGGAGGGGTTGAAGCCGTGGCCACCGGGCTGCAAAGGGCCAAAAACTCGATAGCCGTAGCAGCTGCCAATGCCGACCTGCTCAACCTCCACGTGCCAGTGGTCGCCGGACCGATGGCTTTGGTCGAGCTCCACCACCCGCTCTGGCTCGCTGGCATCAGCGTGGGCAAAGAGCAGCAGTTCGATGTGGGTGGCCAGGGGCGCCACCACAGAAAAATTGACTCCCCGCGGAGTTGTGCTCGCCCCAAGCGGCCAGGGCTGTCCTACGTGGATGGGGGGGTGGGGAGCAGACAACAGGCCTGGCCTGGGGATCCCAATTTAGGCAAGCTCCAGCCGGTGCGACCCTGTTGTTGTGCAAACCCTTGCCTTAGATCCCGGCCGTCCGCCCCAACAGGTGCGCCCTGGCCTCTGGTTGTTTGCCCCCAGCCGCGATAGCCAGGGGGGTAGCAGCTGGTTGCTGGAAGCCGGGCAGATCGGCTGCAGCGGCGATTTGCTGGTGGATTGCCCCGGCTACACCGAGGCCAATTTGGCCTTTTTGCGCCAGCGCAGCTCAGAACGGGGGCCAGGAAGGCTGGTGCTGACAAGCCGGGAGGGCCACGGCCGCTGCCGCCGGCTGCAGGAGGCCCTGGGCTGGCAGGTGGTGGTGCAGGAGCAGGAGGCCTACCTGCTGCCGGGCATTGAGTCTTGCCTCACCTTTGCTGAAAAATACAGCCTGGGCCCAGGGCTAGAGCTGCTCTGGACCCCGGGGCCCACGCCGGGTGCATCTGTGTTGCACTGCCAGGTCGGGGAAGTCGATGGACTCTTCTGCGGGCGCCTGCTTTTGCCCGTCGCTCCGGGCCAGCTCCAGCCCCTGCGAACGGCCCGCACCTTCCACTGGCCGCGGCAACTTGCCAGCTTGTGGAGACTAACCAGCTGGCTACCCAGCAACAGTCCGCAATGGATTGCCTGCGGCGGCGCCCTGGGGGCGCTGCGGGGCGAGAAGCTGGTGCTCAATGGGGCAGAAGCCTTGGCCCAACTGGATTTGTCGGCTTAGGGGGGAGCAGTTAATTAGATCCAGGGCCGAATGGTTTCAGTTGCCTTTTTGCGGAAATTGTGACCAAAAGCACTGCTGTGACCCGCATTTGAGTTGCCGTCTTAGGTGAAGGCCCATACCATTGGCGCGTTGACAAACGGCTCACTGGCCCCCCAACAGGTTTTCCCCGTCCCATGAACAAAGCTGACCTCGTCAATCTCGTGGCCGCCCGCACCGAGTTGACCAAGACCGATGTTTCCCAAGTGGTAGATGCAGCAATCGAAACCATCATTGATTCCGTGGTCGAAGGCAAAAAGGTGTCGATCCTTGGTTTCGGTTCCTTTGAGCCCCGCGAGCGTTCTGCCCGTCAGGGCCTGAACCCTAAGACCGGCGAAAAGATCAAGATCCCCGCCAAGCGCGTGCCCGCCTTCACCGCCGGCAAGATGTTCAAGGACCGCGTTCAAGGCTGATTTAACCCTCTGGAAGCTTTAGCTCCCAGCCAGACCTAACTTCAAGCGGCCCTGAGGGGCCGCTTTTTTATGGCTTCTTTCTTGCCGCTGTTGCCCCAGCACCTCGCGGAACAGGTCTCGGCTGGTTTGCGGCAGCGTGAGCAGGGCTACCGGGGCCGCTTTGCCCCTTCCCCCACCGGTGCCATGCACTGCGGCAATCTGCGCACCGCCCTGCTCGGCTGGCTGGAGGCCCGGCTCCAGGGGGGAGCCTGGCTGCTCCGCATCGACGACCTCGACACCCCTCGCAATCGGCCTGGAGCCAGCGAGGCAATCCAGGCGGATTTGCTCTGGCTGGGCCTGGCCTGGGATGGATCCGTGCTCTGGCAAAGCGAGCGGCGGGGGATCTATGGCTCCGTGCTCTCGGGCCTGCGGCGCCAGGGCTGGCTTTATGGCTGCCGTTGTAGCCGCAGGATGTTGGCTGATATCTCCGCTCCCCATGGCCTGGGCGGCGTTTATCCAGGCAGCTGCCGGGAGCTGGCCCTGGGGTGGGGCATGGAGCAGGGGCGCTGCCCCAGCTGGCGACTGCGGCTGCCCGCCGGAGCTTTGTGCTGGCAGGAGCGCTACGGCCCACCCGGCGAACTGGATGGCCCCCAGGCCGTGGGGGATGTGGTGTTGCGGCGAGCCGATGGGTTTTTGGCCTATCACCTGGCCACGGCGGTGGATGAATTGGTCCTGGGCATCAGCGATGTGCTGCGGGGCTCCGATCTCTGGGGGGCAACGGCAGCCCAGGTGGCGGTGATGGCCCGGCTGGGGGCATCTCCTCCTCGCTACGGCCATCTGCCCCTCTGGCGCGATGGCCAGGGCCAGCGCCTCAGCAAGCGAGAGGGTTCTGAAGGCTTGGCCGGTTTGCGGGCCCAGGGCTTGGATGCCCCGGCCGTGGTGGGGCTGCTGGCCGCCAGCGCGGGGCTGGTGCCGCAAGGGGCCCGCCTCAGTGCGGCCGAACTGCTCCAGGAGCTGACCCCCAGCTGCCTCGATGCGTGCCTGAGAGCTTTTAGTGACGGCGCCGCTTCAGGCGCCAAGACTTAAGGAAGGTTTCGGGATCGGAGGGGCAAATTGCCGCCACACTGTGTGGAACGCAAAACACAGTCAGAATGGGGCGCAATTCCATGAACTCATGCAGCCATTGCGGCGGCAGCGGCAATCTCCGGCTCGGTGAGCAGAGCTACCGCACCTGCCTTGAGTGCCTAGGCCAGGGCCAGGTGCCTGGTTCCCACCCGGCGATGACCACAGCAGCGGTGCTGCAGGGGCGGCTGCCGAGGGTCAACGCTTCGCCTTCTTCTGTCGCCAGATAAAGAAAGTTGCCGTCGCCACAACCGCGGCCAGGGGGGCTGCCGTCAAAAGGAGCAGGATGACGGCGGTCCAGTCGGTGTACATCGCTGCAGGATCGAAGTCGGCGCCATCATCATTCATGCCTGTCCTGCTGATTCCTCTGCTGCTTCTTGCTGGGCTGTTTCCCTTGGCTGGGCTGTTGCCGGCAAGGGCCGGAGTGGTGTTTGACAACTGCCAATCCCTGCCTGGGGGTGCGGTGAGCTGTGATACCCGCCCAACCGGCAATACCCGCGATGATGACGAGGCAGCTCGCTATGGCCTGTTTGACCAGGCAAGCCCTGGCTGGAATGAGTTTGACCCAGAGGAGGGCTACAACTCAATGATGGGCTACAGCGGCTATTGAGTTGATTCCATGCATAAGCCCAATGGCAACCTGCGCATCGCCCTGGCACTTGTGGCCCTATTGGGGGCGGCGGTGTTGCTGCATGTCCATGCCCTGCGGGTGCATGGGGTGAGGCCCCAGCGGGAGCTTCCCAGCACCAGGCTCAAGCCAAGCCTTAATTCCAACGACAAAAAGGGCGGCACCCAGGGGGTGCGGATTTTTCGCCTCCTAAACGGCAGATGAGCCGTCAAGTTTTTTCGCAACGTAACTTTTGCAAGGTACTAATCACCGTCTTGTTGCCCTGGCGCTAGGCACTGCCGCCACCATTTATGGGGGCAGCCCGATCTTTGCACTGGCCGATTGCGGGCTGGCCCTGGCCCAGGGCAATGGGTCCAAGGTCAGCAGCTATATCGATTTCCCTGCCCTGCGCTCATCCCTAAAGGGCGAAGCCAGGCAGGTGGCCCTGTATCGGCTTAGCGGCCAGCAACAGCCAGGGGCAAATCCCTTGCTGGGCTTGGCGAACCTGGTGATGGGCCCGGTAGTTGATGCGGCGGTGGAAGGCTTGGCAACCCCGGATGGGATTAGGGCCAGGGTGAGTCAGCAGGCGGATCAAAATCCCAGGGCTGCCGGATCTGCCGATTCCCCATGGGGGTTGGCCCAGCTGTTGGCCAGCACGAGCATGGGTTACAGCTCTCCCAATAGGTTTGTGGTCAGGCTCAAGGATCGACAGCAACGACCCCTGGCGCTCACCCTGGCCCGCCAGGGTTTGGTTGGTTGGAAGCTGGTGGCCATCGATTTGCCACCAGATGGCAGGTTTGAACCCTCCTGATGCCAGCTTTAGGAGGCTTGCTCTGGTTGCCCTGCTGGATCAAGGGCGATGTGGTTGAGCAGGGTTGTAGTGAAGGCAAAAAGTAAAAATGGAAGCGAAAGCACCAGGATGACGCCCACCGCCAGTAGGGCGAAGATCGGATTGTTTGCCCCCATCAGCGCTAGGGCGGTCGCCAGGCAGGCAAAGATCACGATCATCCAGATCAGGATTTGGCCGTAGATGTCCCCAAAGCTCAGGGTGCAGCGGAGCTGGTAGGCCTGATGGCGGTCCATGGGCTGGGGGGCTGGGGCTACCACAGCTAAGGAAGGACCAAGGCCCTTGAACCAATCCCTCAACAACTGTTTTCACTATTGATTGGCCAGCTGACTGCCGGATTGATGGCCCCACTGGTGGCCTGATTGATTTTCTGATTGCTTGCCGCCGCCCCGATCTTGCCTAGCCTGGCCATGCCTTCCAGAAATGGGCGCCAACCAAAAATTGCCCCCAACAAACCATGACCACCCACGACCTGGGCCAGTTGGTGCTGCTGCTCCTGCCGGGGATGTTTCTCTCGGTGGCAGTGCTTGCCACCTTTGCCGCCGGCGGCTGAAGCCCCAATTTTGAGTGGGTCCTTCAACACATTCTTAAAACCGGCTCTGCTCTAACGGCAGGGCCTGCCTAGCCTGGTCCAGCTTCAAGCTTTTCGGCCTTGTCTTCCCTGCGGACGTCGGCAACTACAGCCTTGCTGGGCATAGCGATTGTTTTGCTCGGCCTTTGGGTTGGTAACAACGTTTCGATGCTGCCGGTGCAGGCCAGCAGCAATGCCCCCTTCTACGACGAGCTGTTTCGGGTGCTGTTCAGCATCGGCACAATGCTGTTTGTGGGGGTGTGCGGTCTGTTGATCTACAGCCTGGTGCGCTTTAGGCGCCGCAGTGGTGATATGGGTGACGGTTCCGCCGTCGAAGACAACCTGCCCCTGGAGATTGTCTGGACGGCAATTCCAGCGGTAGTCGTCTTGTTTGTGGGCCTGTACAGCTACAACACTTACGAGCGGATGGGCGGCATGAGCTCCCTCGGCGACCACGGCTCCATGCAGGCCAGTGCTGGCAAAGAAGAGCGGGTTTGGGCTGGCATTGGCATGGCTTCTGGCGAGGCGGCCACCATGCAGGTTGATGTCACAGCGATGCAATTCGCCTTCATCTTCAGCTACCCCGATAGCAGCATCACCAGCGGTGAGCTGCATGTGCCGATGGGGCAGCCGGTGGAGCTGCATCTCAAGGCCAACGACGTGATTCACGCCTTCTGGGTGCCCCAATTCCGACTCAAGCAAGACGTCATCCCAGGCCAGCCAACGGTGCTGTCGTTTACGCCCACCAAGGCCGGCACCTATCCGGTTATTTGCGCTGAATTATGCGGGCCGTACCACGGCGGCATGCGCACATCGGTGGTGGTGCAGGAACCCGATGCCTTTGAACAGTGGGTGCAGCAGAACAGCCCTAATCCAGTAGCCACCTAAGCCCTTCCCCCAGCCATGGCCTTCACCAGCTCCCAACCAGCTCCTTTGGCCCATGAAGCCGAGGGTGGTTGGCGTCGTTATTTCGGCTTCAGCCTCGATCACAAGGTGATTGGTATCCAATATCTGGTTACCAGTTTCTTTTTCTACTTTGTTGGTGGGGTGCTGGCGGGGATGATCCGCACCGAGCTGGCCACGCCGATTTCCGATTTTCTTGATCGTGAGTCGTACAACGAGGTGCTCACCCTCCACGGCACGGTGATGATTTTTCTGTGGATTGTGCCGGTGGTCAACGGTGCCTTTGGTAATTACCTAATCCCCTTTTATGTGGGTGCCCGCGACATGGTCTTCCCGCGCCTAAATGCGGTCGCATTTTGGCTGATTCCCCCGGCGGGGCTGATGTTGATTTCTAGCTACTTCATCACGGGTGCGGCCCAGTCGGGCTGGACCGCCTACCCACCCCTGAGCCTGACCACTCCCGCTGCAGGCCAGCTGATCTGGATATTCAGCGTGATACTTCTTGGGGGCAGTTCGATTCTGGGCGGCATTAATTTCATCGCCACAATCTTGAAGCTGCGTAGACCGGGCCTAAAGCTGATGCAGCTGCCGATGTATTGCTGGGCCATGCTGGGAACCAGCATTTTGGTGGTTCTTTCCACGCCAGTACTTGCGGGCACATTGATCTTGCTTGCTTTCGACATAGTTGCCCACACGGGCTTCTTTAATCCAGGCCTGGGCGGCAACGTGGTTGTGTACCAGCATCTTTTCTGGTTCTACTCGCACCCTGCCGTTTACATCATGGTGCTGCCGGCATTTGGCTTGGTCAGTGAAATATTGCCCGTGCATGCCCGCAAGCCCCTTTTTGGCTACACCACCATGGTGTATTCGATTATGGCAATTGTTTTTCTGGGCCTAATTGTTTGGGCCCACCACATGTTTACCAGTGGCACCCCTCCCTGGATGAGGTTGTTCTTCACGATTGCCACCGCCTTTATCGCCGTGCCCACGGGCATCAAATTCTTTAATTGGCTTGCGACCCTATGGGGAGGAAAGATTGCCCTCAATAGCGCAATGCTTTTTTCCTGTGCCTTCATTGTCAATTTTGTTTTGGGCGGCATCACCGGCGTTGCCTTGGCCCAGGTGCCTTTTGATGTCCATGTCCACGACACCTATTTTGTGGTGGCCCACTTCCACTACATCGTTTACGGAGGCACGGTCTTCGTGATCTTTGCTTCGGTTTACCACTGGTATCCGAAGTTCACCGGCAAGATGTTGGATGAAAAGCTGGGTTTACTGCACTTTGTGCTCACTTTCATCGGCTTCAATCTTTGCTTTGGCCCCCAGCATTGGCTCGGTATGAATGGCATGCCTCGCCGGGTAGCTGAGTATGATCCCCAATTCACCCTGTTGAACCAAATCAGCAGCGTCGGCGCCCTGCTGATGGCCCTCAGCACCCTGCCCTTCTTGATCAACGTGGTGATGAGCTACTACCGGGGCCAGGAGGCTGGAGACAATCCCTGGCGTGCCCTTACCCCTGAATGGCTCACCAGTTCACCGCCCCCGGTTGAAAACTGGCATGGGCCCGCCCCCCATGTGCTCCACCCCTACGGCTATGGCAAGGAGGTTTCACCATGACAACCATTGGCAGCACCAGTGAAACCCCCAGCTCTGGGTTGGATGCATCCCTAGGGGGTGCTGGCCACGGGGAGCACGGAGAGCACGAGGAGCACGGTGATTTCCGGCTCTATGGCCTGGTTCTGTTCCTGGTGGCCGATGGCATGACCTTTGCGGGTCTGTTTGCCGCATACCTCACCTTCCGTGCCGTAAACCCCCTGCCCCCCGGCGGGATTTATGAATTGGAGTTGCTCCTGCCCACCATCAATACGGTGCTGCTGGTGCTGAGTAGTTTCACTTTCCATCGCGCTGGCCGCCAGCTGCGGGCCGATGACTCGGCCGGTTGTCGCCTTTGGTTGGCGGTCACGATTGCCCTGGGGGTTGCCTTTCTGGCGAGCCAGATGCGTGAGTACTTCACCCTTCCCTTTGGCCTCACCAGCAACCTGTTCGCCAGCACCTTCTATGTGCTCACGGGCTTCCACGGCTTGCACGTCACCTTGGGGGTGATGCTGATGCTGATTGTTTTGTGGCAGGCCCGCCCCGGTGGTTCAATCACCAGCCATAGCCATTTTGGCCTGGAGGCCGCAGAGCTCTACTGGCACTTCGTGGATGGCATCTGGGTGGTGCTGTTTGGGATCATCTACCTGCTGTAGTTTTGACCCTTGCTGCCCGCGAGTGCCATGTCTCTTGACCAGCTCAAGGCATTCATGGCCCGCATGCAAGCCGATGGGGCCCTCAAGCAGGAGGTGCTGGCTGGGGCCACGGCCGATGATGTGGCCCAGATTGCCAAGCGGCTGGGGTTTGAATTTTCAGGCGATGAACTCCTCCGCGCTTCCGGTAAGCGATTCGATCGGGTTACGGTGCGTAAAAACGACCTGCCTGGCGAATACAACTAGGCCCTTTTCCCTGTAATCGACCGACGCTGATGGCGGTTCAAGTTCTCAGTGAATCCCAGCGCCGTAAGTGGGACTCCAGCGAAGACCAGCTTTTCTACGCCCAGCCGCGCTTTGTGCAGCACCTTGATGGCTCCTTTCGCCAGCGGCTAACCCAGCTCTATCAAGACCGCATACCAGCTCGAGCTGTGGTGCTTGATCTGATGTCTAGCTGGGTATCCCATTTACCCGAAGCTGGCGTTTATGAACGGGTAATTGGCCATGGTCTCAATGAGCAGGAGTTGGTTGCCAATAAGCGTTTGGATAGCCATTGGCTGCAAAATCTCAACCTCAACCAGGAGATTCCCCTTAAGAGTGAGAGTGTTGATGTGACGCTGATTGTGGCGGGTTGGCAATATCTTCAGTATCCGGAGGCGGTGGCGGCGGAGCTGCTGCGGATCACCCGCCCGGGCGGAATGGTGATCGTTTCTTTCTCAAATCGCATGTTTTTTACCAAGGCGCCCCAGGTGTGGGCCGATGGCAGCGATAAGGACCATCTCTCATATGTGGGTGAAGTTCTGTTGGCCCAGGGCTGGTCGAAGCCTGAGTTTCTGGCTGAACAAACCCGGGCGCAGGGATTAAAGGGTTTAGTGGGTGGAAATGGTGATCCCTTTTTCTCCGTTATTGCTACTAAGTCTTAATGGATATTTCGCCCCTTTTATTGCCAAGTGCAGGCCAGCTGTTGGCCCTCGAGGATCAGGCTCGGCGCCTGGGTACGGGTCTGCAGGCAGCGCAATTGCAGGGCTGTTGGCAGCTGGAGGTGGTTTGGCCGAAGGGCAGCCAACGGCCTTCAGCCTTCAGCGGCTGGCTGTTGCGCGGTTTGGCGGCCAGGCTTGAGATCGATCTAGACGGCGAGGGCCTGTTGCTCTGCAACGCCGTGAACCTTGGCGCTTTGGAGCTCCGCTTTCGCGGCCGAGGCCGCTTGCAGGGCCGCCGACCGCTGCTGCTTTTCAGCTTTGATCGGCTGGAGCTGGGCCTGGGGGGGAGGGTTTTGCTTCAGCGCGAATTGCCCGCGCCCGCTGCGAAGCGGATGCCCTTCTTTGCCTTAATCAGCCGAGATACACAGGGCTTGCTGGCAGCACGGGGCCGCGGTGGCGGATTGGCCCTGTGGCGGCTGATGCCAGGGTCCGGTGGCTGATGCCCAAAGATTGGTGCCTGGTTAGCAGGCAACCAAGGGTTGAATCTGTTCTAGCTCTGCTGACAATTCGACCACGGCCACCTCAGTGTCGTGGGCTGCCTGGGCCCGTAACCAGTAGCCGGGGCTGAGGCCGAGATAGCGGCACAGGCGCAGATCGGTGTCGGCTGTTATTGCGCGCTGGCCAGCAACGATTTCGCTGATGCGGGAAGCCGGTACGCCGATGGCCTTTGCCAGCCGGTACTGACTGACACCTAGGGGCTGGAGGAACTCTTCGTTGAGTAGTTCACCAGGGGTTATGGGGGGAAGGCGGTCCATGATGGGATTAGTTGTTGATTCGATTACGGATTGGCTTCACAGCTGAAGTTCTCCCACTCGCCGCGCCGCTGGGAGAAATCGGGGTGGTTGGGATCGATGGCCTGCCACCACCAGCGGCCATCGCTGTAGCTGGGAATGCCAGCGTTGTTGGTGCGGGGCAGCTGCAGGCTCAGCTCTCGCCACTGCAGAACGATGAAGGCCCCAGGCACGGTGCCTGCATTGCTATTTGGAATTCCCGTCGCATCCACCGCGCCCATGTGCTCCTCGGCCGTCAGCGCTTCCCCTTCGCATAGGTATTGCGTTGGAGCAGCGGCAAGCGCCGTTGGTGCGGCTATCAGGCTGACCAGCGGCACTACTAGCGGCAGTAGCAGCGCCAGGAGAAAGGCCAATAACTGGGTCACGGCGTTGGGGTGGCGATGGTCAGGATGGAGCAATGACTATGGTGCTCGTGTACGACGGCGGCTGCCCCTTTTGCCGTCATTTTGCCCTGCGCAGTGAGCTGGTGGGCGGGATGCCTGGGCTCGAAATTCGAGACGGCCGCGCTGATCACGTCCTACGCAGCCGGCTCAAGCAGCGTGGCCTGGATCTGGCCCTTGGCGCGGTGCTCCTCGATGGGGATCAGGCCTGGCATGGGGCAGCGGCGATTGCTGAACTGTGCCGCTGCATGGCCCCCAGTGACCCTTTGCTGCAGCTGCTCAGCCAACTATTTAGCGCCCCCAAGCGAGCCCAGAACCTCTATCCCCTATTGCTCTGGGCCCGGCGAACCGCCCTGCATTTGAAAGGTCTGCCGGTGGACCCTGATCACTCGGGCGTTTAGAGACTCCCGTCTCCAGGGGCTGGCGCTACGGCTTGCCGTCATCGGCAAGGGCCAGGGCTGCTAGCAGGCCGCCGGCGAAGCCGCTGAGGTGGCCAATCCAGCTGACGCCGGGCGGTGAAAAAATTGGCAGCAGGCTGGGCAACACTCCTGCATAGGCGATTAGGGCCAGCACCGACAGGACAAGTGATAGGGGGCGCTTCTCCAGCCAGCCAATTAGGAGCAGGTAGCCCAGCAGGCCGTAGACCACCCCGGAAAGGCCATGGCTGCCGTTTGGCCAGAACAGCCACACGGGAATGGCAGTGGCGTACACCCCTAGCCACACGGCCAGGTAGGCGCGCCGGCCGCGCAGCAGCACCAGCCAAGACAGGGGCAGAAAGGTCAGAGAATTGGCCAGCAGGTGGCCGAAACCGCCGTGGCTGAAGGGCGCGGTGAGCACCCCGAGAAACGATCCCCCAGGGACCATCGGCAGGTTCCACTTGCCGCCGAACAGCAGCTGATCCACCAGCTCCTGTAGCCAGGGAATCACCAGGATCAGCGGCGGGATCAGAAGGTTGATGCCAGCCCTGGCGATCCAGCGATCCAGCCGCTGGGGCAGGGAGTCGTTCATGGCGCCGTAAGGGTGCAGTTCAGCATGGCAAGGGCCGCCACCTCTCCGCTGCTCACAGCCCGCGCAGGGGCTCCAGCTCGCCGCGGCTGTGCAGCTCGGCCAGGGCGTCGTAGCCGCCGATGGCCACGCCATCGATGAACAATTGGGGTACGGACCCTCCGCCAGTCGCCTCGATCTCCTGGAAGGGGATGCCCAGGGTGCGCAGCATGCGCAGGGCCCGGCGCGAGAAGGGGCAACCGGGCAGGGTGGCGATCTCTACCCGGGGCCGCATCTGGGTGGCACCCGCAGCAGGGCTGGGGCTTTCGTCGAGCAGGCCCACCAGCAGGTCGGCGCCGCGAAGCACCAGGGTGCCGTGCTCGAGGTGGCCGCCCCACACCTGGCATTCGGCATCGGAGAAGCTCAGGTGCAGGTGCACACCCCCAGGCGAGAGGGTGCCCTGCAAGGTGATGATCTCCAGCTCGCCCTGGAGCAGGGTGGGCGCGGTTTTGCCAGGGCAGGCGAAGGCCGCCCGGGAGAGGTTGCCCACCACACTGAGCACGAAGCCACTGGCCTGGTGCTCGAGCGCCAGCTGCTCAAGGCTGCGGCGCACATCGCTGCCGGCTTCGAGGTGGAGCGGCAGGGCACGCATGGCGGGTGGCAAGGCAAGGAGGCCGAAAGGTTACGCCGGCTCCATGCTGGAGCGGTTGCACGGTTGCCATGTCTGCTGATCCGGCCCTGGGCTGCCTGAAGTTGGCGGTGGTGGGGCACGTCGAGTGGGTGAGTTTTGTGGCGGTGGAGCAGCTGCCGATTGCGGGCAGCATCGGCCATGCCTCCGCCCATTTGGAAGAACCGGCTGGAGGCGGTGCCGTGGTGGCGGTGCAACTGGCCCGCCTTACGGGCCGGCGGGTGCCCTTTTTTACGGCCCTCGGCCGGGATGCGGTGGGCGAACAGGCCGTTGCCCGCCTCAGCGAACTGGGCCTGGAGATGCACGTGGCCTGGCGTGATCGACCAACCCGCCGGGGCATCAGTTTTGTGGACCGGCTGGGTGAGCGCACGATCACCGTGATCGGCGAGCGCCTGACGCCAGTGGCCGCCGACCCCCTGCCCTGGGGCGATTTGGCAGGGTGTGATGGTGTCTTCTTGACCGCCGCCGATGCGGTAGCACTGCAGCATGCCCGCCGCGCCAAGTTGCTTGCGGCAACCCCCAGGCTGGGGCTGCCACTGCTAGAGGCCAGTGGTGTGCAATGCGATGCCCTGATCGGCAGTGCCCTCGACCCCGGCGAGCAGGTGCCGGAAGGTTCCCTGACCCGGCCACCGCGACTGCGGATCGCCACCGAAGGAGCCGCCGGCGGCTGGTGTCAGCCCGGCGGCCGTTTTGCGGCGGTAGCCCTAACGGCGGAGCCGGTGGATAGCTACGGCTGCGGCGACAGCTTTGCTGCCGGGGTGACGGCCGGTTTGGCGGCGGGCTGGCCCGCGGCCCAAGCCCTCGCCCTCGGGGCCCGCTGCGGCGCCGAATGTGCGGTGCAGTTTGGGCCCTACGCCCCGACCAGTGTTCCACCATGGGATGGCAACCCCGGCTCCGGCAAAGGTGTCTAACGAACGGCAGAACCAGCGCCCCGATCCGATTGAACTGCTGATCAACCAGGAAGTTCAGCGCTTGCCCTGGCTCTTGCCGGAGCGCCATAGCCGCATGGCCCAAAGCCCCTTTGCCTTTTACCGGGGGACGGCGGCGGTTATGGCTTCTGACTTAGGCCGTCAGCCCCACTCCGGCCTGATGGTGCAGCTCTGTGGTGATGCCCACCTGATGAATTTCGGGTTCTTTGCATCGCCCGAACGGCAACTGCTGTTTGACATCAACGACTTTGATGAAACCTATCCCGGCCCGTTTGAGTGGGATCTGCAGCGGCTGGCGGCCAGCTTGATACTCGCGGCCCGCAGTTTGGGCTTGGGCGATCAGAAACAGCAAAAGATCTGTCGCCGCAGCATTCGGGCCTATGGCGAGGCGATGGCCAATTTTGCTGCCATGCCGTTCATCGAGATGTATGTGATGCGGCTCGATGTGGAGAGATTGATTGCTGAACACAGCAGCTCCCTCCAGCAGCATTTGGTCGATGTGGTGGCGGCCGCCAAAAGGCGCGACAGTCGCCAGGCCGTGCGCAAGCTCTGCGTTAGCGGCAGTGATGGGGAGCTGCGCTTTCGCCATGATCCACCCCTGATCTGGCGTTACGAAGAGCTGTCTGAGCAGTGGGGCGGAGGGGCAATCTTTCAGCAGCGCTTTGATGTGATGTACGAGCAGTATTTGTTGAATATCCGTCCGGAGATGCGGCTGGTGATGTCGCAGTTTCGCTTTGTAGATGCAGCGCTCAAGGCGGTGGGCGTCGGATCGGTTGGCACCCGCTGTGCCGTTGGGGTGCTTGTGGGCAGCCGTCCCGACGATGTTTTGGTGTTGCAGGGCAAACAAGTCGAGCCATCGGTCCTGGCCCCCTATCTGCCCAAGGGCGGTCCTGAGCACCAGGGCCAACGGGTGGTGGAGGGTCAACGCTTGATGCAAACCGCGAGCGATGCCTTCCTGGGCTGGACAACTACGCCAGAGGGGCTTCATATCTACTGGCGCCATTTCCGCGACTGGAAAGGGTCTGTTGATGTGACCTGCCTGGATGCCGATGGGCTGAGTGATTACGGCCGTCTCTGCGGCTGGACCCTGGCCAAGGCCCATGCCCGCTCAGGCAATCGCCGGGCAATCAGTGCCCATATCGGAGAACCCAAATTATTTGCCAAGGCTTTGGTTGGGCAGGCTTTGTGCCATGCCGATCAGGCAGAAGCTGATTACCAGATGCTGCTTCAGGCCATCGGCGATGGGCGCCTGCAGCAAAGTGGGCAGCAATCCCCCCAGCCCTGATCGCCATGCCCCTGATTCAGCGCGACACCCCCTATCCCCATTGGGAGTTCAGTGATCCCAGCAGCGGCGACCTATTGCGGGTGGTGCCGGAGCGAGGCGGCTTGATCAGCGGCTGGCGTTGCGGTGATCGGGAGGTGGTCTACCTCGATCTGGAGCGCTTCCTCGATCCCGCCCAATCGGTGCGGGGCGGCTTCCCGGTGTTGTTTCCAATTACCGGTGGCCTGCCAAACAACGAATTGCCCCTGCCCCAGGGCACCTTCACGATTGGTCAGCACGGTTTTGCGCGCCAGTTGCCCTGGCAGATGGAACCCCTCGCCGATGGTCGGGGCGTGCAACTGCAGTTAAGCGACACCCCAGAAACCCTGGCGGCCTACCCCTTTGCTTTCCTGCTCAGCATGGAGGTGCGGCTTGCCGCCGGCGCCCTCGAAATCAACACCACGGTCACCAACCGCAGCGAAGCACCGATGCCCTTCAGCTTCGGTCTGCACCCCTATTTCAACCTCTTAAGCCTGGAGGGCGTGAGCTTTGAGGGGCTGCCCGATGGGTGTCTCAATCACCTGACCATGGCCCCTGCGTCCACGGCAGAGCAGATGCAACGCCTTGCCACGGGCATTGATCTGCTGGTGCGGCCCACGGGCCCTGTGCGCCTGGTGGATGGGGCCGCTGGCACCACCCTCGAGCTGCAGCCCAGTCACCCCTTCGATTTGGTGGTGCTTTGGACCGAGCCACCCCGGCCAATGGTTTGCATCGAACCCTGGAGTGGCCCCCGTCAGTCGTTGTTGAGTGGTGATCGAAAGATCGAATTGGCTCCAGGGGCCAGCACCGAACTAAACACCCGCTATGCCCTGGGCCAGGCCTGAGGCGCTGTGGCTTTCAAGTTTTAAGCCTGTCTGCCCATAAATGAACTCACCTCGTCAAGCAGAGATTGCGCAGTCTCTAGCCAGATTTGGCGGTTTAGGTCCAATGGCTCTATCTCATCGTCGTAGCGAAATTGAACAGCAAAGAGAGTGAAACGGGATAACTGTAGATAGGGTGAAATGTCGACTCCTTGCTGGCGCAAAATCTGTAGAAGCTCGGCTATGTCATGGGTGAATGGAGGCCTGAGATCAAGGCTGAGTATCCAGGCTTTGAAAGCTTTCTCTATGGCCTGCTGTATATGAAAGCCCCAACTAGATTCATCGGCCTCGTCAACAGAAAGTAGTCGCGCAGTCCGGAGATCGCGCCAGGCCACTCGAAGCATGGCTTGGGCTTCAAAGCTCGCCATTAAGTGATCTCCCATCTTGATAGGCCTGGGCAATCGCGTGGCTCAGCCATTTGCGACGCTCCTCGACCTTGCTGCGCGGATACAAAAGCAGATCAACTGAAACGCGATGATGGGCAAGCTTGTTCCAAAGCTCTCCAAGAACTCCAAACCAATCATTATTGGCGTACCACGCGTCGCTCACTGTGATCATCAGGTCTACATCGGAATCCGGCCTTGCGTCGCCACGGGCGTGGGAGCCGAACAAGCGCACTTCGGCTCCTGGGATCTCTTCAATGATCTCGGCAGCCATCTGTTGGAGTTGGGCTTCGCTGATAGGGGGCCGGTCCATGGCCCCCTCAACGCCCCGGGTAAGCATTTCACCCATCGCCTTCCCCGCAGCATTTTTTCAATATTAGCGCTGTTGATTGGTTGTGTCCTGGCTTGCGTGAATGGATCGCGTAGCCGCTTTCACTGATTTGATGTCTAACAATTTTATTCCACTGTGCTTCCATTTCGGCAGTGGCGGCCAGGTCTATAATTGGAAGAGCTGTTCTAGCAGCATGAACAAAGTCGTGCTTCCTATTGCCGCTGGTTTGGTGCTGATCCTGTTTGGTCAGCACCTAGCTGGGGCCTTCGTGATGGGCATTACTGTGATCTTTGGCCTGAGGCTCCTGGAGCAGCAATTTGCTGAAAGGGCTGTTGCTGGCCACCATGGGAATAGCCCAAGGGATCTAATTATTGTTCGCAGCCTTGATGGTGCGGGCACCTTTTTGCAGCAGTTCACGGGTTCTTTCTTTGCCTGCATGTTCTGGATGACCCAGGGCAATCTGGGGCTGACAACGGCGGCCCACTGGATAGCTGCATCTCAAACCGGTTTGGCGGCTGCTGCAATTTTGCAGATAATCCAGCAGGTGCCCCAGCTTTCACCCCTTCTGAAGGGGCGTTGGCGCGCATTTGTCGTTACTTCGTTGGTTGTTTCAAGCGTGGATCGTTGTATCCACCCAGGCCACTTTGGCGGCCCCCTTACCGAAGCTCTCCTTACGGGGATGTCGGCCTATGGTCTTAACCTTGCCATGGACGGCGGCTACGAAATGTTCCTGGCCCTGCTCAAGCTCTGAGCAGATAGCGATGTTAGGGGTTGGCAGGCGTGTCGACTTCAAGAAGAGGTAACACCCTTGCAAACACCATCGCCATTACATCTGAGGAAGCTCGCTCTATGAACGATGCTTTTCTAGATCGCCAGTCAAGGCTTTTAATCTGATCCGAAAGAACGACTCCACCCACTACATATCCATCGGGGAGCCGTACTTCAAAAGGGTATCCCTTGATCTTTGAAGTTACAGGGCAAAATAAGGCCAGCCCGACCTTTGCATTGTAGTTCTTAGGAGATATAACAAGTGCTGGCCTTCTTCCACGTTGTTCACTTCCTGCCTGTGGTGTGAACTCCAGCCACACCAAATCACCACGATCTGGCACGTAGGAAGACATCAGAATGCTTCAGCCCCTACGGCATCACCTGAGTCAATGGACGAGTGGATGTTGTCTCCGGTGACGCCTGCAAGAAGATCCGCAAGCCTCAGCCGACTTGGCGCGGAGCGCCTCAAGACCATCTCACCATCCTTCGCGGTGAGGCTGACCTCCGCACCAGCTCCCAGGCCCAGCTCTTCAGCTATGCCCCGTGGAATCCTTACGCCAAGGCTGTTCCCCCATTTTTGAACCTTTGTTTGCATGCCCAGTAAGCGGCTATACACGGACTATACAGCTTCCTTGAGCGGTTTCTGGTCCCTGGGTAGAGGGTCTTGACGGCAGCGGCCAAGCTCCGGAAATATTCCACGGAGGGAATGCTGGATGTGGCATGTCTGTCAGACCGCTGTCTTCGAAGACTTGTGGGGCGAGCTCAGAGAGCAGGCGTAGGGCGATGTGACGGCCATCGTGGAGCTGCTTCAGGAGATGGGCCCCCAGCTGCGTGTGTTCTATGCCTTCGAGCCAACTCGCAGCGCTGTCCTGCTGAATCGGGGTAATCCCACAGCTCCGAACGGCGCGAGCGCATTGAGCAGCGCAAGGATCAGCTGCGGCACGAGATGACCCTTGCGCAACTTCGTCCAGGCCATGGGAGGCGAGCTGGAAGTGAGGGCTGTTTTCCCTGGCCGCGCCATTGAGATCAGCACCTTTTCCTCTCTGGTAGGCAAGCCGGCTAAATCGCGCGATGGCAAAAAGAAACAGCAAATGGTTGAGGCGTAGAGATCACTCTTCTGGCGCGATGCTTGCCCGGCCACCAGGCATCCGCATGTATTGGCAGATTGCCTAATACATGGGTGGTATTGGCTGAACTGGGCCGGCGGCTGATACCTCGATTGATGGCGCTGCCGCTTTCGTAACCGCGCCGCGCCATTGAAACGCCCCCTGTGTGATTCGAACACACGACCGGCTGCTTAGAAGGCAGCTGCTCTATCCAGCTGAGCTAAGGGAGCAGGCTGGCCGATGACCAAGCCATTGGCATTGTGCCAGTGCCCTTTACTCCGCTGTCCTTCACTCCGCCTAGAGTTGGGGGCTGCGTAGTGATTTTCCATGGCTGCCCCCAGGCTTAGCGACAGCCAGAAAAGTGAGCTGGTGGAGCGCTACCGCGCTGGTGAGGCCAGCCAGGCCCTTGCTGAGCTCTATGGCTGCAGCGTCAATACGGTCAGCAGGGTGGTGAAGGCGGCATTGCCGGCGGCTGAATATGAGCTGCTCAAGGCCCAACGCGCCAAGGGAGCCAAGCCTGCAGCTGTGCCCAAGCCTGCGGCGGTGACGCAACATGAAGCAGTGGCAGATCCTGCAGAGGCCCTTGACCAGGTGGTGGTCAATGACGTTGCAGTCCATTTGGCCATCGACGACGCCGATGACTTTGGCGACGAACTAGAAGACGGCTCGGCCGATTCAGACCCCGAGCTGGAAGACCCCGAGCTAGAAGACGACACCGACTACTTCATGGCGATTCCGATCGCCCTGGTGCCCCACCATGACGGGCCGGTGGAATGCCAGCCCCTGGCTGATGCGGTTCTACCCGCCAGCGTCTACATGCTGGTGGATAAAACCGTCGAGCTCCAGGCCAAGCCCCTCAAGGAATTCACCGAACTGGGCCTGCTCCCTGCAGATGAGGAGGAGCGTCAGGCCTTGATGGTTTTCAGTAATCCCCGCCAGGCCAAGCGGCAGTGCGGCCGCAGCCAGCGGGTAATCAAGGTGCCCGACACCCGCATCCTTGAGCGCACGGCCCCTTATCTGATTGCCCAGGGCATCAGCCGGGTCGTCTGCGAAGGCAGCCTCTATTCCCTGCCCGGTAGCTGATCGCCCCGCGGGGCCAGCAGGGCCACGCTGCAGCCGCCGCTGATTACCCCCACCACCAGGGCCAGGCCCACCAGGAAGCCAGCCGGGAGTTGGGCCGTGCGTCCCACCCCCAGGTTCAAGCTGGGCCGCTGCTCCAGATTTTGGGCGCCCAGGCACAGGATCGCCAACAGCAGGCTGCCCCCCAGCAGGCTGGCAACCAACAGGCGCAGGCGCACAAGCATGGCTTCGGGGCTGGGGCGATTGGTTCGAGTTTGGCGGGTTAGGGCTCCTGGTGCAGCAGCCCGTAGAGATCCCGTTTACTAAAGCCCGTGCGTTCGGCCACCACCCTGGCGGCTTCCTTGCTGCCCAGGCCGCCCCGCACCAGCTCTTCCATTTCCGCCAACAGCGCCACCCCATCCCAGCTGGGAGCTGCCGCTGGCGGCGCTCCCCCCAGCACCAGGGTGCATTCCCCCAGCGGCGCCTTGGCGCGGAAGTGGGCCAGGGCAACGGCCACGCTGGGCCCCACCTGTTCTTCGTGCTTCTTGGTGAGTTCCCGGGCCACCTGCAGCGGCCGATCACCCAGCACTGCCAGGAGATCTTCCAGGAGATCGACTAGCCGGTGGGGTGCCTCAAACAGCACCATGGTGCGCTCCTCCTGGGCCAGTTCCTGCAGCCGTTGGCGCCGTTGGTTTGTTTTGGGCGGCAGGAAACCCTCAAAACAAAAGCGCCCGCAGGGCAGGCCGCTGCTCACCAACGCCGTGGTCACCGCGCTGGGGCCAGGAACGCAAATCACCCCATGGCCGGCGGCGCGGGCGGCTGCCACCAGCACCTCGCCCGGATCGGAGATTCCCGGTAAACCCGCATCACTGATCAGGGCAATGGCTTCGCCTGCCTCCAGGGCTCCAAGCAATTCCGGTATGCGGGCGTTTTGGTTGTGGGCGTGGAAACTGACCAGCCGCGGACCCTGGTCCTTTTGCCGCAACCCCAGCTGGTGCAACAGCAGACCGCTGTGACGGGTGTCTTCGCAGGCAATTCGCTGCACACCGCTCAGCACCACCCGGGCCCGGGGGGATAGGTCGGCCAGGTTGCCAATCGGCGTGCCCACCAGATAAAGAACACCGGGAGCTGGTTCTGGGGCTTGCACTGCTACTGGCGGGCTCTGCTGGGGGCGGGCTCCTGCACAATGCTGATCCCTGCCACCCCATGATGCCGGCTCCCCTCGCCCTGCCATCGGGCATCAGCCTTGAAAACCTGCTGCAGGAGCTGCGCCAGCTCAGCTGGGGCGCTGCCGACATCCTGCTGGCCTATGGCCGCGGCGAGCAGCCACCCCATGGCTTCCCCCGGGCCCTAAGCGTGGATGAGGGTGGCGAGGGGCCAGTCTCTGCCGCCGATCTGGCGGTGAACCAGTGGCTGCTCGATGGTCTGCAGGCGGCCTTCCCCGCTGCCCACTGGACCGTGCTGAGCGAGGAAACCGCCAAGGAACAGCTCACGGAAGGTGAGCCCCTAGATGCTGAATGGCTATGGATCCTCGATCCCCTCGATGGCACCAAGGACTTCCTCCAGGGCACCGGTGAATACGCCGTGCATTTGGCCCTGGTGCACCGCAATCAGCCGGTGCTGGGGGTGGTGCTGCTTCCTGAACTCGAAGAACTCTGGCTGGGGGTGCTGCCCGGACTGGCTGGTTCGGCCGGTGAGGCCTGGTGTGAAAACCGCGCAGCCAAGCGCACTCCGGTGCGTTTCAGTAGCCGGCGGCCCCTGGCGGAGCTGGTGCTGGTGGCCAGCCGCAACCACCGCGACGGGCGCCTCGAGCAGCTGCTAGAGGCCCTGGCCCTTGGCGACACCAAGGCAATCGGCAGTGTGGGCGGCAAGGTGGCCACGATCCTGCGGGGCGAGACCGACCTCTACATCTCCCTGTCTGGCAAGAGCGCACCCAAGGATTGGGACATGGCCGCTCCAGAGGCGGTGCTGCGGGCCGCCGGTGGTTGCTTCAGCCATGCCGATGGTCGGCCGCTGGCCTACAACACTGGCGATGTGCGCCAGGCAGGTTGCCTGATCGCCAGCCACGGCTTCAGCCACGGCGACCTTTGTGGTCGCGCAGCAGAAGCCATAGCCCAAATCGACCCGAGCTTCCCGGTCTAGGCAGGCGCTGGGGCGTCGGCCTGGGGCACGCCCCGCAGGGTCAGGTTGATGCGGCCGCGGTTGTCGATTTCGCGCACCCGCACCGTCACCTGGTCGCCGACGTTGACCACGTCTTCCACCTTCTCCACCCGAGCTTCCGAGAGCTGGGAGATGTGGATCATCCCCTCCTTCCCGGGCAGGATTTCCACGAAGGCACCAATCGGAATTACCCGGGTAACGGCACCCTGGAACACTTCCCCTTCGCTGATGCGACGGGTCAGGCCCTCGATGATCCGCTGGGCCTCTTCGGCGGCGGCGCCATCGTGGCTGGCGATCGTGACGATGCCGCCATCTTCGATGTCGATCTTGGTGTTAGTGCGCTCGGTGATGCCCTTGATGGTGCGGCCGCCGGGGCCGATCACCGTGCCGATCAGTTCTGGATCGATCCGGAAGCTGAGCAGGCGGGGGGCATGGGGCGACATGGTGTCGCGGGGCTTATCGATCGCCTCGAGCATCTTCTCGAGGATGTGCAGCCGGGCCGGACGGGCCTGGTTGATCGCCTCGGCAATGGTCTTCATCTCCAGACCGGTGATCTTCATGTCCATCTGCAGGGCGGTGATGCCCTTTTCGGTGCCGGCCACCTTGAAGTCCATGTCGCCAAGGAAATCTTCGATCCCCTGGATGTCGGTGAGGATCCGCACCTCCTCGCCCTCCTTGATCAGGCCCATGGCGGCGCCGCTAACCGGCGCCTTCAGGGGTACGCCCGCATCCATCAGGGCCAGGGTGCTGCCGCACACCGAGCCCATCGAGGTGGAGCCATTGGAGCTCAGGCACTCCGAAACCACCCGCAGCACGTAGGGGAAAGACTCCTTATTCGGCAGCACTGGCACAATTGCCCGCTCAGCCAGGGCGCCGTGGCCAATCTCCCGCCGACCGGGGGAGCGCATCGGCTTGGTTTCGCCCGTGGAATAGGGGGGGAAGTTGTAGTGGTGGAGGTAGTTCTTCTCGGTGATCGGGTTTAGGTCGTCCATTTCCTGGGCATCACTGGGGGTGCCGAGGGTGGCGCAGGAAAGCACCTGGGTAAGGCCGCGCTGGAACAGGGCCGAACCGTGAACCCGCTTGGGCAGAACGCCAGCTGCCGCACTGATCGGACGCACCTCATCGAGGTTGCGGCCATCCACGCGCTTGCCGTCCTTGATGATCTGCTCGCGCATGAGCTTCTTGGTGAGGCTCTTGTAGTTGTTGCCGAGCGCCTTGTTGTTGCTGCTTACGGCCACCTTGATGGCGTCGCCTTCCTTGAGGGCGGCAATCTTTTCGCCCACCTGGGCCTTAATTGCATCGAGCTTTTCGTCGCGCTCGATCTTGGTTTGGCTGAACTGCTTGAGCACTTCACCGATTGCCTTGCCGCATTCCTTATCCAGGTAGCTGGGCAGGGTGGTGTCTTCCTTTTTGGCCTCCGGAATCACCTGCTCAATACCCAGCTCCTTCAGCAGGTTTTGCTGGGCCTTGATCAGTTCGCCTACGGCCTCGTAGCCGAAGTCGATCGCTTCGATCACATCCTGTTCGGGAAGCTGGTTGGCGCCGGCCTCCACCATGATCACTCCGGCCGGGGTGCCAGCCACCACCAGGTCGAGCTCGCTGCGCTCCACTTCCCGGAAACTGGGATTGAGCACGAAGTCGTCGCCCAGAAGCCCCACCCGCACGGCTGCCATGGGGCCGTAGAAGGGGATCTTGGCCAGCAGGGTTGCCATCGAGGCACCGGTTACTGCCAATACGTCGGGCGGAACTCGCTCGTCGAGGGAAAGGCAGGTGGCCACGATTTGGATGTCGTCGCGCATCCAGCTGGGGAACAGCGGCCGCATCGGCCGATCGATCAGGCGGCAGGTGAGGATCGCCCGCTCGGGGGGACGAGCTTCCCTGCGGAAAAAGCTGCCGGGAATGCGACCGGCGGCGTACAGCCGCTCCTCGTAGTCGCACATCAGGGGCAGGAAATCGATTCCTTCGCGACCACCGGAACGGGTGGCGGTGACCAGAACAGAGGTATCTCCGCACTCAACCATCACCGAACCCCCTGCTTGGGGGGCGAACCGACCGGTGGTCAGCCGGATCTCCCGACCATCGAAGGAGATCGACTGAGTATGTCCTTGCACTTGGGCGTATGTCCTTTTGTTGTCAGAAACCATTCTCGCACTTCACGCGGGCTGTTAGTGGGTCGCAATAAAGGCGACCAAATAAGGGTGCGCACAAAAAAGGCGCCCCGTGGCGCCCCTGGTATTTGCTGGCTTAGCGATAAGCCTGAAATAGCTGGATTTGAGTTACCAGCTGGACTTGACCACGCCGGGCAGCTCGCCCTTGTGGGCCCGCTCCCGCAGTTGGTTGCGGCAAAGGCCGAAATCGCGGTACACACCCCGGGGCTTGCCGGTGGCCCAGCAGCGGTTGCGCACGCGGCTGGGGGCGCTGTTGCGGGGCAGATTCTGAATCTTGCGGTGGATCTCCAGGCGCTCCATCGGATCGGATGCGGCATCAAAAGCTGCCATTAGGGCAGCGCGCTTGGCGGCGAAGCGAACAACCATTTTTTTGCGCTTTACATCGCGCGCAATCATCGACTTCTTCGCCATGCGAGCTGCGTAACTATCGGAACACGATGGCCAATCTTAGCTTGCGATGCGGCGCCCCATTAGGCAGAGGTCTTGCACGGGGCAGATTCCGCATTGGGCCCTGCGGGCCGTGCAAATTGCCCGGCCATGGAAGATCAGCCGGATCGAGAGGTTCTGCCATTCCTCCTGGGGCACCAGCTTCATTAGGTCAGGCTCGATCTGTCGCGGCTCCCTTTTTTTGCTGAGGCCCAGCCTCTGGCTCAGGCGGCTGACGTGGGTGTCGACGGTGACGCCGGCATTGATGCCAAAGCACCAGGCCAGCACCACGGAGGCGGTTTTGCGGGCCACCCCAGGCAGCACCAGCAACTCCTCCATGGTTTGGGGAACTTCGCCGCCATGGAGCTCCATCAGCAACCTGGAGCTGCCCACGATGGCCTTGGCCTTGTTGCGAAAGAAGCCCGTCGATTGCACGTAGGGCTCCACTTCGGCCGGCTCGACCGCTGCCGCCGCCGCCGCATCGGGAAAGCGTTCAAACAGGCCGGGGGTCACCTTGTTGACCCGCTCATCGGTGCACTGGGCAGAAAGCATGGTGGCCACCAGCAATTCGTAGGGGGTGCGCCAATCGAGGGAGCAGGTGGCCTCGGGATAGAGCTCCCCCAGCCGCTCCAGTAACTGGGGGGCCCGCACCTTGGCCGAGGCGAAGCGGGCCGGCCGCTGGGCTTTGGCGGGCTGCTCAGTCAATGGCCCAGCAGTTGCTGCACCAGTGGCAGTTGGGAGGTGTCTTTGACGATCAGCACCACGCTCAGCCCCACCAGCAGCACAAAACCCGATTGCATGAAGGCCATCTGGAATTTGGCGGGGATGGGCCTGCCGCGCACCCCCTCAAGCAGCAGCAGCACAAATTGACCGCCATCAAGCAGGGGTAGGGGCAGGGAGTTGAGAACGGCCAGGTTGATCGAAATCAAGGCGGCAAACAAAAACAGGCTGCCGCCCCCCTGTTTGGCCAGGGTTGCTCCCATCTCCACGATCTTCACTGGCCCGGAAACCTGGCCGGCGGTTTCACCGAAATGGGTGGCCAGGGTGCCAAAGCCGGCGATCGTGCGCTTGGTCAGGAGGGCGAAGTCGTGGTCGGCCTGGCGAATGGGTTCCAGGGGACCCTTTGGCCTGCGGAAGGCTTCGGTGCCATTGGGCTGGAGTTGGGCGCCGATCCGGCCCAGGCCGCCCAGGTCGCTGGGCTTGAGTTTGAGCTTCACCTCTTGGCCCTGCCGCTCTGCCACCAGGGGCAGGGTGCGACTGGGTGCCCCTTGGATTGTTTTCACCAGCTCGGCCACGGCCTCCTGGCCGCCGCCAATCGGCTGGCCGGCCAGGGAAATGATCCGATCGCCCGGCTTTAGTCCAGCTAGGGCCGCGGCTTGGTTGGGTTGCACCGCCGCCACCAGCACCCCGGGTGCCGCACTGAAGCCCGCCGGAATGCCCACCACATAGCCCTGGGCCACCAGCACCAGCCAGGCCAACAAAAAGTTGGCCATTACGCCGGCGGCAATCACCAGGGCCCGCTGATGCAGGGGGCGATTGCTGAGCAGGTTGGGGTCGTCTTTGGGGATATCGCTTTCTTCGTCGTCGTCGGGGAAGGCCACAAACCCCCCCAACGGAATTGCCCGCAGGGCGAATTGCACCCCGCGCCGCTGGCGCTCCAGCAACACTGGACCAAAGCCAATCGAAAAGCTGCTGACGCGGATTCCCTGCCAGGTGGCGGCAAAAAAGTGGCCCGCCTCGTGCACCACGATCAGCCCCGCCAGGATCGCCAGTGCCGTGAGAACGCCCATCCAGGCCCTGCTCAGAATTAGGTCATTGTGCTCGGTTTGACCCTCCATCAGTACGTACAATTAGACGTACCGATGGCGGCCGATGAACGCGATCTCTTACTCCATGGCCAGGGCCCAGCTAGCGGGCACCATGAACAAGGTCTGCGAAGACCACGAACCGGTGGTGATCACGCGCCGGGGAGAGCCAGCTGTGGTGATGTTGTCGCTTGAGGACTACAGGGCCATGGAAGAAACCACCTACCTGTTGCGTAGTCCCGCCAATGCCCAGCGCCTGCTGAGCTCGATCGCCAGCCTGAACAGTGGCGGTGGGGAAGACCATGCGCTGCTGCCGTGCGACTGATCTTCTCGGAAGAGGCCTGGCAGGACTATCTCCACTGGCAACAGCATGACCGCAAGATGCTTCAGCGCATCAACCGGCTGATTGGTGAGATCCAGCGTGATCCTTTCCGGGGCATTGGCAAGCCTGAGCCCTTGCGCCACGCCCTGGCGGGCTATTGGTCAAGGCGCATCGATGACGAACACCGGATTGTTTACCGGCTGGAGCAGGCAAGCCTGCTGATCGCCCAGCTGCGACATCACTACTAACCCGCGCTGATCCGATCGCTGCCGAAGTAGGGCACCAGGGCCTTGGGCAGCAGCACGCTGCCATCGCCTTGCTGACCGTTTTCCAGCAGGGCCGCCATGGTGCGCCCCACAGCCAGCCCACTGCCATTGAGGGTGTGCACCAGTTGGGTGCCCTTGGCCTCCTTGAGGCGAATGGCAGAGCGGCGCGCCTGGAAATCGCCGCAGATACTGCAGCTGGAGATCTCCCGATAGGCGCCGGCGCCCGGCAGCCAAACCTCCAAGTCGTAGGTGCGGGCGGCGGAAAAGCCCATGTCGCCGGTGCAGAGCTCGATCTTGCGGTATGGCAACTCGAGGGCCTCAAGCACCGCTTCCGCATCGGCGGTGATCTGTTGGTGGGCCGCGGCGGAGTGGTCTGGGTGGCAGAACCAATAGAGCTCCACCTTGTTGAACTGGTGCAGCCTGATCAAACCCCGGGTATCGCGGCCGTAGCTGCCTGCTTCGCGGCGGAAGCAGGGGGTATAGGCCACGTACTTGATCGGCAACTGGTCGGCCGGGATCACCTCATCGCGGTGCAGTGAGGTCACGGGCACCTCGGCGGTGGGGGTCAGCCAGAGGTCGTCGTCGGCGCAGCGAAAGCTCTCCTCGGCAAATTTCGGCAGCTGGCCCGAGCCGGTAAGGCTGGCTGAATTCACCAGGATCGGGGGCAGCACCTCGCGGTAACCCTTGCCGCCATGGAGATCGAGCATGAAGCTGATCAGGCTGCGCTCCAGCTTTGCCCCTTGGCCCAGCAGGGTCACAAAGCGGCTCTGGGCGATCCGCACCGACCGCTCGGTTTCAAACAGTTCGAGCCGCTCGGCAATCTGCCAGTGCTCCTCAAGGGTTTCGCCCTCAGCGGCCTGGCGCGGGCTGCCCCAGCACTTGATTTCGATGTTGTCGGCTTCGCTCTTGCCATCGGGGGCATCGGCGGAAGGCAGGTTTGGCAGCGCCGCCAGCTGCTCACGCAACTTGGTCTGCAGCGCCTTCTCCTCCTCCTCCAGCACCGCCACCTGCTGCTTGATGTGGTTGCCCCGATCGCGCAGGGCCTGCACCCCGGGGCTGTTGGGGGCTTCTCCGGATTTGATCAGGCCGCCCACCTCCTTGCCGACGCGGTTGCCCTCGGCTTGGAGATTGCTGCGCTGTTCCTCCAGGTCCCGTTCCTGCTGGGCGATTAGCTGGAGTTTGGTTAGGTCCAGCTCCATGCCCCGGCGACTGAGCTGCTGGCGAATCAGCTCAGGGTTTTCGCGCAGCAGGCGCTGATCCAGCACGGTCTTTGGGCAATTGGCCCGAGCCTACGAGCAGAGCTAAAGCCGGTGGTCCGGCCTCAGAGCACCTGCACCACTTCGTCTACTTCGGGAATGGCCTCGCGCAGTTTGCGCTCGATGCCCATCTTTAGGGTCATGGTGCTGCTGGGGCAGGAGCCGCAGGCGCCCTGGAGCCGCACCTTGACGATCGGGCCATCAATTTCCACCACCTCCACGTTGCCGCCATCGGCCATCAAGTAGGGGCGCAGTTCATCGAGGGCTCGCTCCACGTTTTCAAGGGTGAGGGCCCGGGGATCGGCCACAGGATCGGCGTTGGCGGTTTCGGTGGTCATGGCTGCGCCTAATTACTGAATCCAGCTTAGGGAGCTGGCCTGGCTCCTTAGGATCAGGCCATGACCGATGTCCCCGTTTCACGGATACGCAATTTCTGCATCATTGCCCACATCGACCATGGGAAATCGACCCTGGCCGATCGGCTGTTGCAGGAAACGGGCACTGTCGCAGCCAGGGACATGCAGGAGCAGTTCCTCGACAACATGGAGCTGGAACGGGAACGCGGCATCACGATCAAGCTCCAGGCGGCGCGGATGGAATACACCGCCGCCGATGGTCAGCAGTACATCCTCAACCTGATCGACACCCCCGGTCACGTCGACTTTTCCTACGAGGTGAGTCGCTCCCTGCAGGCTTGCGAAGGCGCCCTGCTGGTGGTGGATGCCAGCCAGGGAGTTGAGGCCCAAACCTTGGCCAATGTGTACCTGGCGCTGGAAAACGATCTAGAGATCATTCCGGTGCTCAACAAGATCGACCTACCCGGGGCTGATGCCGAAAGGATCGCCGAAGAAATTGAGGCAATCATTGGCCTCGATTGCAGCAATGCGATCCATTGCTCAGCCAAAACCGGCCTAGGCGTGGCAGATATCCTCCAGGCAGTGGTGGATCGGGTACCCCCTCCCCCCGACAAGCTTTCAGAGCCCCTCAGGGCCTTGATTTTCGACTCCTATTACGACCCCTACCGGGGCGTAATTGTCTATTTCCGGGTGATTTCTGGCTCCATCAGCAAGCGCGACAAAGTCTTGTTGATGGCGAGCAAGAAGTGCTACGAGCCCGATGAGGTGGGGGTGATGGCGCCCGATCAGCGCCAGGTGGATTCCCTCCATGCTGGGGAGGTGGGCTATATGGCCGCCTCGATCAAGGCCGTGGCCGATGCCCGGGTCGGCGACACGATCACCCTCGCCGCCAATCCCGCCAGCGAGCCTTTGCCTGGTTATACCGAGGCAAAGCCGATGGTGTTCTGCGGCCTGTTCCCCACCGATGCAGACCAATACCCCGATCTGCGCGAAGCGCTCGACAAGTTGCAGCTCTCCGATGCGGCACTCAAGTATGAGCCTGAAACCAGCAGCGCCATGGGATTCGGCTTCCGCTGCGGTTTCCTGGGCCTATTGCACATGGAGATTGTGCAGGAGCGGCTTGAACGTGAATACAACCTCGACCTAATCGTCACGGCTCCGTCTGTGATTTATCAGGTCAACATGCTCGATGGTTCCACCCTAATGGTGGACAACCCTGCCACCCTCCCCGATCCCCAAAAGCGTGAATCGATAGAGGAGCCCTACGTAAAGCTCGAGATTTATACCCCCAATACCTACAACGGCGCCCTGATGGAATTGTGCCAGGAGCGGCGTGGTGAGTTTATCGACATGAAATACATCACCACCGACCGGGTGACCCTCCACTATGAGATGCCCCTGGCAGAAGTGGTAACCGATTTCTTTGACCAGATGAAGAGCCGCACCAAGGGCTATGCATCCATGGAATACAGCCTGATTGGTTATCGCAAAAATGAACTAGTGCGCCTTGACGTGTTGATCAATGCGGAAAAGGCCGATCCCCTCACCACCATTGTGCACCGCGATAAGGCCTACAATGTGGGCAAGGGCCTGGTCGAGAAGCTCAAGGAACTGATTCCTCGCCAGCAGTTCAAGATTCCGATTCAGGCCTCCATCGGCAGCCGGGTGATTGCCTCCGAAAGCATTAGCGCCATGCGTAAGGATGTGCTTGCTAAGTGCTACGGCGGCGACATTTCCCGTAAGAAAAAGCTGTTGCAAAAGCAGGCCAAGGGTAAAAAGCGGATGAAGGCCATGGGCAAGGTGGAAGTACCACAGGAGGCCTTCATGGCCGTGCTCAAGCTCAACCAGTAGCTAGATCTCCGAATCAGCGGCTTTCTGCGTGGGAACACTTAGGGCCAGGTTTCCCTCCATTACCCATGCGACCGGTTGCTCAGGAGGCTGGTTTTGTCTTGCCGATGGCCTCGGCCGTTTCGTTGCTGCTTCTGCTCAGCAGCCTTTCAATTCAAACCGTCGTTTTGCAGAGCAGGGCCTTTGGTCAGGCCCAGTGGCGCCAGCGCCAGGACCTCGATTCGCTCGCTACTGCTGCCCAACAGGCCGCCATCCAATTGGAGGGCCCCGGCCTATGCCTGCTCAAGCGGGCGCTCCAGCCATGCCCGATGGCCCAGGACCCAACCAAACTGCTGCCGTCCAGGAGTGGGGCGGAGGTGGTGAGCTGGCAGCAGTTGTCTTTGGCTGGTCAGGGTCAGGGTCAGGGTCAGGGGCAGTTGCGCCTGCGGTTGAGGGATTCAGCGATTGTTCGGACTTTTTTAGTTGGTTTTGATCCGGCTATGGGCCGGGTTATTCAGGTGCGGGGGCTGGGTTCTTGAACCTCCCAGAGGCCATGGTCGCGGCGACGATCTTCTCTATTTCAGCCGTCAGCAGCCTGCAGGTTTGGAATGGCTCTGCGGCATGGAGTCAGAGTTCCCAGCGGCAACAGGATTGGCTGGTGCAAATTGATGCGGATTTACAGCGCAGTGAGGGCCGGCTTAGGCGCCTGGATGCCGATTTGATTTCCCCTGCCGGTTGTGAAAATGCAATTAGGGCCATGGCTCAAGCAGTGGCATCACCTGAAGTTGCCCTCGCCCCAGAGATAACCCGACGCCTGGAGATATTGCCTGTTTCTAGTGTGCTCCCAGGGCAAATGCTGGTGCTGAGCTACGGGGTGAATTCCCCTTCTCCAGGCTCCCCTTTGATCCGCCAGCGGCAGTGGTCTGCCCAGGCCTTTGGCCTTTGTCGCCAGCTGGTTTCAGCTGATCAGCCATGAAGAATAATTCGAGAGCTGGTTTTAGCTCCGTGGAATTGGTTGTGGTAATCGCCATTGTGGCCATACTTGCGGCCATCTCTTTTCAGCAGGGCGGTGAGGTGCTGGCCCGCCAGCGGCTTGAGAGTTCAACCCGGCGACTTGCCATTGGCATCGAACGGGGTCGCTTAGCGGCCCAACGCAAGGGCGAGCCCTGTGGCTTGAGCCTGGGGCCCACTGGTTGGCAAGTGCCGCTGGATGGTTCGGCCACCTGCCTGGGCGCCCGGTTGGGCTTGGGGGAAGGGGTGGCTGACGCCGGTCGAAATGATGCAGGCCGAAATGATGCCGGTGTGACTGTTAGCCACAACTTGCCGGCGGTGTTGCGTTTCACCCCGAATGGCTTGGTGCTCGATGCCGGAACGGTGGTGCTCACGACCTCCGGAACCCAGCTCAGACGCTGTTTGGTGATGGCCCTACCCCTGGGAATTGTACGGCTGGGCCGCTACGGGGCAGATCCCACCAAAAATCTAAAACCTGAGGCCTGTCTTCCGGATCGAACCTGATGCCAATTCGATCCAGTAAAAGCTTTAAGAGGAGCCAGGGTTTCTCCCTGCTGGAGTTGATGTTGGCCGGCTCGATTGGCCTGTTGCTCAGCGGGGCGATGCTGCAGGCCTTGCTAGGCGATGGTCAAAACAGCCAGCGCTTTGTCAGGTTGCATGCGGAGCGGGCTAACCAACGGCGGGTGCTGGAGCTGGTGCGATCTGATGTGGAGCGTGCCCTGGTGGTGAGTGCTACCCCGGCGGCAGAAATTTCCGCCTGCGGCTGGGCTGGCAGGCAGCCTGTTTTGCATTTGCTCCTGGCCGATGGACGCTCGATTAGCTATTCGGTGGGCGTGGCCCCTAGTGCAATCTGGCGCCAGCAGGTTTTGATGCGCTGCGGCCCAGCCTTCGACCTATATGGTCAATTGAGTGCCAGCTCCAATTCCCAGAATCGGGTGGTTATTGATGGTTTGGCCAGGCCCCAGAAAAGCTGGACGGGTTGTGCTGAGCTGCTGCCGGCAGGTGTGGAAATTCAGTCTTCCTTTGCTTCTGGTTTTGCCGCCTGCCTTAATCCTGGGGGCCAGCAGGTGGCCATGAGGCTATTTAAATCCTTTGGCCTGGGCAATGGCCGGTTCCAAAATATCAGCTCAGTGACGACAGCTTCGCCCGGTTAGGCTTCCCCTGCTAAACTTTGCCAGCTTAAAAAACTATAAAAAGTGCCCGGCTTGATCGGCCAGGCACTTCATTGAGGGGTTTTGTTTCCTTTGTGAACCTAGGTTCCTGTGGTTACGGGTTTGCCTGTTACGCCAGTGTCTAGGTCGCTAGTTTGGCTGATTTCAATACCGGCCGCATTGCTGCCGGAGGTGCCGATGGCTTTGACGCTAAAATTAGTGGCTGAACCAGTGCAGCTATAGCTAAATTTGGCTCCGCTTTGTTGGGCTCCGGCGTAGTCGGAGCAGTCGCTATCTGCGCTTGCTATCGGGGTTTCCAGGTTGTAGCTGGCCGCCTGCTTGGTGATGGCAGAGGCCTGCATGATCCCCTCCGTGGCAATGGCCTTTTTGGTTTGCTTCATGAACTGGGGAAAGGCCACCGCGCTTAAGATGCCCACTATCACAATCACGACCATCAGCTCCACCAGGGTGAAGCCCTTTTGATTGCGTCTGCGTCCGCGGGATTGTTCGCGATAGACCGGCAGGCCGTATTTGGTGATCCGTTTCTTCATGGTTAGTTTGATGCTGTGATTATGTCCAGGGGGACTTTCCCAGGCTGATCAGGCTATTTATCTTCCCCCTCACCCATATGGGTGATTTGTGCTTAATTGGTTTGCACGCTTATTTGGCTTGAATGAAGGCTGCAGTCCTTGGGCGCCCCCGGGCTCTGTCGGTCCGCATGGCCCGCTGGGGGGTGCTGATAGTGGTGGTCTATGGCCTGGTGGCGGTGTTGACCCCCGTTTTGATCCACATCGGTTGGCTGCCGGATCCGAATGCGGGTCTGCAGAACCCGATCTATGCGGCGCCCTCTTGGCAGCACTGGTGTGGCACCGACCGTCTCGGCCGCGACGTATGTGTGCGCACCCTGGCCGGCAGTGGGGTGGCTTTGCAGGTGGTGCTGTTGGCCCTGGTGGTGGCCCTGGTGGTGGGCGTGCCCCTGGGCATGGCCAGCGGCTACCTAGGCGGCTGGGTGGATCGGCTGCTGGTGTTGTTGATGGACACCCTCTACACCCTGCCGGTGCTGCTGCTTTCGGTGGTGTTGGCCTTCCTGCTGGGGCGGGGCCTGCCCAATGCCGCCGCCGCCCTGTGCGTTGTCTACATCCCCCAATACTTCCGGGTGGTGCGTAACCAGAGCGCCCAGGTCAAGGCTGAGCTCTACGTGGAGGCGGCCGAATCCTTAGGTGCTGGCCCCATCTGGATCCTGCGCCGCTACCTATTTCGCAACGTGATCACCTCGGTGCCCGTCTTGCTCACCCTCAACGCGGCCGATGCGGTGCTGGTGCTGGGGGGTCTGGGCTTTTTGGGCCTGGGTTTGCCCGAAACCATCCCCGAGTGGGGCGGTGATCTGCAGCAGGCCCTTACCGCCTTGCCCACGGGCATCTGGTGGACCGCGCTCTACCCCGGCTTGGCGATGTTTGTGCTGGTGCTCGGACTTTCGTTTTTGGGTGAGGGGTTGGAACGCTGGCTGAGCACGGCAGAATTACGCAATTAAGGCTTGCTCCTGGCCCCATGCCCCTTTGGCTCGATGGCGTTTTGCTTGTTTCCGCAGTGCTGCTGTGGTTTTCAGGCAGCGCCGATCGCGACGATGTCTGGGGGTTTTTTCAGAAAATCTTGGCGGGTGTGGGCCTGTTGGTAGTGCTGCTGGGGGGCCACCAGATTCCTCTGGAGCTGTTGGCCCTAGGCCTGGCCCTTTGGCTGCCCAGTGCCACCAGCCGCAAATTGCTCAGTAATAAGGGTCCAAAATAAGAATCCAAAATCAGGGTCCGATCAGTGGCGCAGCCGCACGTTCCTGGGCAGCGTCTCGCTGATGGCCCCCTCCCCATCTAGGGCCGGGTAGGGCCTCCCTTGCCGGTTGCACCAGGCTGCGACCTCCGGATAGGCCCACTCGAACAGCATGCGTCCGTAGCGCTGTGGATCCACCCCCTCTCCCTGGCTGGGCAGGCTGCCGGCCGCCTGCCGCTGGCGCAGGGCTTCAAACAGCAGGGTGGCGGTCGCCACACTCACGTTCAGCGACTGCACCATGCCCAACATCGGAATCACGATTGGTTGGTCGACTAGCTCTATCGCTTCTTCGCTGAGGCCCCATTTCTCTGCCCCCAGCAGGAAGGCGGTGGGGCCTGTGAAGTTGCAGTCGCGGTAGTCGATGGCATCTACGGAAAGGTGGGTGCCATAGAGCCGTAGGCCCTGGGCCTTGAGCTGTCTGAGGGCTTCAGCCGTGCTGGGGTGGCGGTGTAGGGGCACCCACTTTTCACTGCCCTTCGAGGTGCAATTGAAGGTGGGGGTGCGCCCCGCCATGCTCACCACATGGGCCTCCAGCACCCCTACTGCATCGCAGCTGCGCAGGATTGCCGAGAGGTTGTGGGGCTTGTCGACCTGCTCCAGCAGCACGGTCAGATCACCCATGCGCCGATCCAGAACGGCCTTTAGCCGCTCGAAGCGTCGGGGCAGCAGGGGCATGGGCCGAAGGCAGTGCTTGGCAATGAGGGTATGGGATCCCCCGCCCTTGTCTTGCTTTCGATTGGCGGGGCGCTAACTGTGGAGGCCATTGCCGCACCTTTGGTTGAGCAACCCTGCCCCGATTGGTCTGCTGCCGCGCCAGGTGGCCTGGCAGGTGTTGATGGCCGTTGGGGCTGGGGCCTATGCCGATGTCGCCCTGGAGCGGGAGTTGCAGCGCACGGCGATCGAGGGGGTGGACCGCTCCCTGGCCACCGAACTGGCCTATGGCTCGATTCGCCAGCGGCGCCTGCTCGATGCCTGGCTCGACCTACTGGGCAAGGTGCCCGCCGCTAAGCAACCACCAAAACTGCGCTGGTTGTTGCACTTGGGCCTTTACCAGTTGCTCTTTAGTGGCCGGGTGCCTGCCTCTGCTGCGGTGAGCACCACCGTGGAATTGGCCAAGCGGGGCGGCCTGGGCCGGCTGGCACCCGTGGCTAATGGACTGCTGCGGGCAGCCCTGCGTCGCCGAGAAGGGCTGGGGCCCGAGCCCTGGGCTGGCCTGGCACTGCCGAGCGATCCCCCAGCCGCCTTTGGCCTGCGCCATTCCCTGCCCGACTGGCTGGCCAGGCTGCTGTTTCAGTGGTTGCCGCTCGAGCAGGCGGAAGCCTTTGGGCTGGCCTGCAACCAACCCCCCAGCCTTGATTTGCGGGTGAATCCCCTGCGCACTAGCCGGGCGGAGTTGCTGGAGGCGTTGCAGGCGGCGGGGGTGGAGGCCCAGCCCCTCGAGGATTTGCCATGGGGGATTGCCCTCAGCGGCCGCAGTGGCGATCTGCGCAGCCTGCCGGGCTATGGCGATGGCCACTGGTGTGTGCAGGATCGGGCCGCCCAGCGGGTGGCCTTGCTACTTGCCCCTAGGCCGGGGGAGCGGATCTTGGATGCCTGCGCCGCCCCCGGCGGCAAAAGCACCCACCTGGCCGAATTGATGGGGGACCAGGGGGAGGTGTGGGCCATTGATCGCTCCGCTGCCCGCCTGCGGCGGGTGGAGATCAATGCCGCCCGGCTAGGTCTGAAATCGATTCACACCCTGGCCGCCGATGCCAGTGAGCTGGCCATTAACAGGGGCGAATGGTTGGCCAGCTTTGATCGGCTCTTGCTGGATGCGCCCTGCTCGGGCCTGGGCACCCTGGTCCGCCATGCCGATGCCCGCTGGCGGATCAGCCCCGAGACGGTGCAGGAGCTGGGTCTATTGCAGCGGAAGTTGCTGGAATCGCTCCTGCCCCTGCTCAAGCCAGGCGGCCAGTTGGTCTATGCCACCTGCACGGTGCATCCGGCTGAAAATGGCGAGCTGATTGGCGCCTTCTTGCTCGACCATCCCCAGTGGCAAATGGCCGAGAGCTGGCAGCTGTGGCCTGGCAGCCAGGCCGCTCTAGGGGAGCAGGCCAGTGGCGATGGCTTTTATGCCGCCCTGCTCCAGGCGCCAGGGATACTGGAGGCTAGGGAGTAGGTGGTGCTGCCACGGGCGGTGGCGGCATGTTTGGGGTGGCAGCCGCTGGAGCTGCTGGGCTGGAAACTCCAGGGGGTGGGCCATTTGTTGGGGTGCCCTCCGGAATCGGGGCCAGTCTGTCTGGACTGGTGGCAGTGGGGTCTGGCGCTGGCAAGGTCGGAGCCCAATAGCCATTTCCTGCTCCAGCTCCTGGGGGTTTGCGGACGTTCTTCCTGTCGCCGGCGTAACTGGTTTGGAGCACTGGCCGCTGTGGGAACTGGCGAACGGGCAGGTTTTTGGTGATCGGCTCCATGAATGCTCGCCAGGCGTAGGTCGCCACCACGCTGGTGTTGCCGGTGGTTTGATTGCTGTCGTATCCCAGCCAAACGCCCGTTGTGAGCTGGGGAATGGAGCCGATAAACCAGAGGTCTCGGCCCCCCTCTGAGGTGCCTGTTTTGCCCGCCACCGGCCGATTGGGTAGGGCGGCACCGGCCCCCGTGCCCCCCTTGACCACCTGCTGGAGCATCCAGAGCATGGTGTTGGCGATGTCGCCATCGACGGCCCGGCGACCCCGTTCGCCATCCACCCGACGACTCCAGAGCAGCTCGCCATTGGGCCCCAAGACCTCCTCGAAGGGGGTTGCTTTTACGAAGATGCCGCTGTTGTTGATCGCCGCATAGGCGGTGGTCATCTCCAGCAGGGTTTGTTCGTAGGCCCCAATCGCCAAGGGGTAGTAGTGCCCAAGTTCGCGCACGGTGCCAATGCCAAGACTCTTGGCGGTTTCGATCACCTTGTCGAAGCCCAGTTGTTGCAGCAGCCCCACCGCCACAATGTTGAGCGAGTTCTGAATAGCCACCACCATTGGAATCGATCCCATGTAGCGATCGCCAAAGTTGCGGGGGCAGTAGCCGGCAAAGCAGCGGGGAGTATCCACCACGATCCGCTCTGGCCTCATCCCTTCTTTGAGGGCGGTCAGGTACACAAACAACTTGAAGGTGGAGCCAGGGGAACGCAGGGCGTCGGCCGCCCGGTTGAACTGGCTCTTGGCAAAGTCCTTGCCACCCACCATCGCCCGCACCAGGCCCGTACCTGGTTCCATCGCCACCAGGGCCCCTTCCATCTCGCCCGGGGCATAGGTGTCGATCGCCTTTTGGGCCTGCTCCTGCCAGGCCAGGTTGAGGCTGCTTTTGACGGTGAGGCCGCCTACCTCCAGCTGTTCTTTAGTGAGCACCGTGGAAAGTTGTTGCTGCACCCAGCTGGTGAAGTAGGGAGCGCGGCTCTGGAAATACTTGGGTTCGGCCGGTTTCAGTTGCAGGGGGGTGGCATTGGCCTCTGCCTGTTGATCGGCACTGATAAAGCCGGCTTCCTGCATGCGGCGAAGCACGATCGCCCGCCGTTCCAGGGCCAGATGGGGAGTGACCAGGGGTGAATAGACCGAGGGGGCCGGCGGCAGGCCCGCGATCAGGGCGGCCTCCGGCAGGGTGAGTTGGTTGGGGGTTTTGGAGAAGTAGATCCAGGCCGCATCCGCCACTCCATAGGCGCTGGAGCCGAGGTACACCACGTTGAGGTACTCGGTGAGGATCTGCTTTTTGCTCAGTTGGCGCTCAAGTTTGCCGGCGAGGGCGATTTCCGCAAATTTGCGCAGGATCGTGCGGTCCTGGCTTAGGTAGACCGTGCGGGCCAGCTGCTGGGTGATCGTGCTGGCGCCCTCCTCCACGGAGTGCCTGGTGATGTTGCGAACCATGGCCCGGCCAATCCCCACCAGATCGATGCCATCGTGCCGATAAAAGCGGCGATCTTCCGCCGCAATGAAGGCCTGCTCCACCAGGGCCGGCGTGGCTTCAACGGTGAGCTTTTCGCGGGTGGCGGGCCCAATTTTCTGCACCACCTGGCCATCGGCCGAGAGGATGGTCAGGGTGCCGGGGCGGTTGAAGGCGCTGATGCCCCGGGCATCGGGAAGCAGCAGATCAAAGCCCGAAACCAGGGCCGCTTGGCCGAGGGCTACGCCGCTGCCGATGGCAGCAGCCAGCAGACCAATGCGCACAAGCTGGCGCCGGCGCTGGTTCACCTCAAGCCACCAGGGTGCTGTGCCCGATGGCCAAAGCGGTCACCAGCATGCCCAGCACCAGGAAGGGCTGGGCGCTGGCTTGATATTTCACGTCGAAGGCCACCGGATCCCGCAGCAGCCAGATGTCCTGGAAGGTGATTTGGGGAATGATCAGCAGCACCAACAGCACGGCGGCAAAGTGCTGGCCGATCGCAATCAGTACGGTCACCATGGCCAGCTGAAACAGATCGATCATGCCGGCACTGATCCAGCTGGCGGTCTCGATGCCAAAGGCCACCGGCAGGGATTGCAGGCCCAGGGCCCGGTCGCCTTCCACGCTCTTGAAATCGTTGACCA
Source organism: Cyanobium sp. WAJ14-Wanaka (assembly GCF_024345375.1). NCBI lineage: Bacteria > Bacillati > Cyanobacteriota > Cyanophyceae > Synechococcales > Prochlorococcaceae > Cyanobium > Cyanobium sp. WAJ14-Wanaka. Next base: position 69,044 of record NZ_JAGQAZ010000001.1, read on the forward strand.
CGGCAATGCCTAGCCCGGCCAGGGAATAGGCCAGGGTCAGCAGGGCGGTGGTCCAGGTGAGCTGGCCAAATAGGGCCTGGCCGGCCCACCAGGGCAGGGCGATGTAACTGGCGCCCAGGGCGTAGTTGCCCAGCCAGCCGTTTTGCTTGAGCTTCAGGGGCGGCGCCGAATAGATGAAGCTGACAAACGAGCCCCCAAGGGCGAGCCAAAACAGCACCGGATTGCTGTGGCCGGCCCAGACATCCAAGCCAAAGGCCACTCCCAGGCCAGCCAGCAGCAGCACCCAGATCTGCAGCTTCACCTGCCAAAGCGGAATCGCCCCCGAGGGAATGGGGCGGTAGGGCTCGTTGATCGCGTCGATCTCGCGGTCGTAGTAGTCGTTGATGGTCTGGGTGTAGCCCGCCAGCAGGGGGCCACTCATCAGCATGCAGGCGATTGAGGCGCCCACTTCACTGGCGGTCCAGTGGAAGTTGCCGGATGCTGCAGCCCCACACAGCACGCCCCAGATCAGGGGGATCCAGGTGACCGGCTTCATCAGCTGGAGCCGAATCTTCCAGATATTGGTGGTGCCGCTGGCACCCTTCATGCCCAGCAGTTGGCGGGCACCGCCGCCGCTCGATGCCTCAGGGTTGGGGCTGTTGGTCAATGTTGGGGCTCAGGCGAGGGCGATTTCGTCTTCGAAAAACCAAGCCTGCTGTCCGTTGGCCAGCATCACCACCACGCCGATGCCCTTGCCATCAACGGTGCGGAAGCCGGTCACGGTGCCGGAGGCATCGGCTTGGAGAGCTCCCACCATCTCGGTGGAAATGCGGTCCCGAACCCGGGTGATCCGCACCTTGGAGCCAATATTCACGGAGCCCGTGGTGGCAGCCTGGGACATGGCTGGCGCAACTGGAAAGTGGCGCAACACTAACAGTGAGCTCATGGTTGCCAAACGGATCATTCCCTGCCTCGACGTGGCCGATGGTCGGGTCGTGAAGGGAATCAATTTTGTGGGCCTGCGCGATGCGGGGGATCCGGTGGAGTTGGCTTGCCGCTACAGCGCTGCTGGGGCCGATGAGCTGGTGTTTTTGGACATTGCCGCCAGCCACCAGGGGCGCGCCACCTTGGTGGATTTGGTGCGTCGCACCGCTGAAGCGGTGACGATCCCCTTCACCGTGGGTGGGGGAATTAGCAGCGTGGAGGGCATCACGGAGCTGTTGCGGGCTGGGGCCGACAAGGTCAGCCTCAATTCCTCGGCCGTACGCGATCCCCAGCTGGTGCGCCAGGGGGCTGATCGCTTTGGTTGCCAGTGCATCGTGGTGGCGATTGATGCCCGCCGCCGGGATGGGGCAGAGCTGGGCGAGAGGGGGCCCGGCTGGGATGTGTTTGTAAAGGGTGGCCGTGAAAACACTGGCCTCGATGCCGTGGCCTGGGCCCGCCAGGTGGTGGCCCTGGGGGCCGGCGAGATCCTGCTGACATCGATGGATGGAGATGGCACCCAGGCGGGCTATGAACTGAATCTCACCAGGGCCGTTGCCCAGGCCGTTGAGGTGCCGGTGATTGCCTCCGGCGGGGCCGGCTGCATCGACCACATCGCCAGGGCCCTCGGTGCGGGCGATGGCGATGGCCAGGCCTCTGCGGCCCTGCTGGCTTCCTTGCTGCACGATGGTGTGCTCACGGTGGAGCAGATCAAGGCGGAGCTGCTGGAGCTCGGCCTCCCGATACGCCCAATGCCTATTCGCCCCCTATCGATTCGCCCCCCCCGCGCAGGCAAGTGAACTTTGGTTACATTGGGGCCACGACTGGATTTTTAGAGATTTCCGCCCTTCCCCTGCCATCTATTGCCCTATCGCCCGCCGTCCTGACCGGCTTGGGTTTGGTGATGGTGCTTGCCGTGGTGGCTTTGGTGGCCTGGGCGCTCCAGTTGATGCAGGCCGCCAATGATCGCAAGGAATTTTCCCTGATGCTGGCTGGCTGCATGGTCTGTTCTGCTGCCGTTGGCCTGGCCACCGTGATGGTGCTTACCCTGACCAGCCCAGATCGGCTGGAAGCCCGTGGCCTCCTGCCCGCCCCTGAGCAGGAGGCCGGTATCAGCCTCGACTCCATCGTTTTGCCCTGGGATGGGCAGTTTTAGGCCTGGTGATCCGGCGGCGGTCGAGCAGCTGTTTGATCAGATTGCCCCCCGCTACGACCAACTCAACGACCTTTTAAGCCTGGGACTGCACCGGCTATGGAAACGGCAGGCGGTGGCCTGGCTCCAGCCAAGGCCCGGTCAAAGGCTGCTCGATCTTTGTTGCGGCACCGGCGATCTGGCCTTGGTGTTGGCGGCCAAATTGCGGCCAGGGGGATCTGTGTTGGGCCTGGATGCGGCCGCGGCGCCCTTGCAGGTGGCAGCCCAGCGCTCGGCGGCCCAACCCTGGCTTGACCTGGGCTGGCTCCAGGGGGATGCCCTGGCCACGGGCCTGGCCGATGCCAGTTTTGATGGGGCGGTGATGACCTACGGCCTGCGCAACCTGGCGGATCCGGCGGCGGGCCTGCAGGAGTTGCGCCGGTTGCTGCGGCCCGGGGCCAGGGCCGCCGTACTGGACTTCAACCGGGCGGAACAGACCTGGCCAGCGGCATTTCAGCGCTTGTACCTGCGCCGCCTGGTGGTGCCGGCGGCAGAGCGCTTCGGCATCGGGGAGCACTACGCCTACCTGGAGGCCAGCATTGCCCGCTTCCCTACGGCCACCGGCCAGGAAGCCTTGGCCCGGGCTGCCGGTTTCCGTTTCGCCAAGCACCGGCCCCTGGCGGCCGGACAAATGGGCCTGCTGCAACTGATGGCTTGAGCTTTGCTCTTCGCAGGATGGGCTTTGCGCCTAGGGCTTTCCCCGGCCAGCCCTCACAATGGCTGGCATAGAAGGCCAGCATCGCGCCGTGCATTTCCAGGACATCATCCAGACCCTCAACCGCTTTTGGGCTGACCAGGGCTGTTTGATCCTGCAGCCCTATGACACCGAAAAGGGGGCGGGCACGATGAGCCCCCATACGGTGCTGCGGGCGATTGGCCCGGAGCCCTGGGCGGTGGCCTACCCAGAGCCCTGCCGCCGGCCCACCGATGGCCGCTATGGCGATAACCCCAACCGGGCCCAGCACTACTTCCAGTACCAGGTGTTGATTAAACCTTCGCCCAACGGCATCCAGGAGACCTACCTGGCTTCGCTTGAGGCCCTGGGGATCCAGGTCAAGGACCACGACATTCGCTTCGTGGAGGACAACTGGGAATCGCCGACCCTGGGTGCCTGGGGCGTGGGCTGGGAGGTTTGGCTCGATGGCATGGAGGTGACCCAGTTCACCTATTTCCAGCAATGCGGTGGGATCGATTGCCGGCCGGTGTCGATTGAGATCACCTACGGGCTCGAACGCTTGGCCATGTATCTCCAGGATGTGGAGAGCATTTGGGACCTCAGTTGGGATGGCAATCGCACCTACGGCGACATCTGGCTGCCGTTTGAAAAGGGCCATTGCACCTACAACTTCGAAGCCTCTAACCCCGAGCGGCTGACCCAGCTGTTTGGCATCTATGAGGCTGAGGCCGCCGACCTGGTGGAACGGCGCCTGCCGGCCCCTGCCCTGGATTACGTGCTCAAGTGCAGCCACACCTTCAACCTGCTGGAGGCCCGCGGCGTTATTTCGGTTACGGAGCGTACGGCCACGATTGGCCGGATTCGCCACCTGGCACGCCAGGTGGCGGAAGCCTGGTTGGCGGAGCGCCAAGCCCTTGGCTTCCCCCTGCTCAGTGAGGAAAAGCGCCAGGCCTGGTTTGCCGAACACGCTCCAGATCCCACCAACTAGTGGGAAACCTGCCCCCAGTATTTGGGGGCAGACATGGCTCGAGGCGGGCGGCGCCATTGGCTCTGGCTGGCCCTGGTGGCCCTTTTGCTTTTACGCATTGGCCTGATTGCCTTTACGCCAGCCCGGCCTGGGCCTGGAGATCCGGTCCATGGGGCCAATCCATCACTGGAGCTGACCCTGGAGGGTCGCCTGCTGGCCGATCCCAGTGCGATTGGTGATGGTCAGGCCTGCCGCGCCCTGTTGCAGTTGCCGGCGGGGCGCACGGAACTGCGGATGGAGCCCTGCCCGCAGCTCCAGGAGGGCTGGCGGCTGCGGGTCCATGGCCTGCTGAGGCGACCGATGGCTTCACCCCATCCCCTGCTGGCTGCCCCGGCGGAGCGGCTGGCCCGTCAGCAGACCTTCAGCCAAATGAAGGTGCAAAACCTGGAGGTGCTTCACAAACCAGCCTCACCGGTCGCCGATTTGCGACGCCGGATGGCCCAGGCCCTTTTGGAGCGGGCGGGTGCGGCCAATGGTGGGGTGCTGGCGGCCCTGGTGTTGGGCAGTGCGGTGGTGCCCTTGCCTGGGGAGGTGCGCGACGCCTTTCGCGCTGCTGGCCTCTCCCATGCGCTTGCGGCTAGCGGTTTTCACCTGAGTGTGTTGCTGGGGGCGGTGATGCCCCTGGGCCGCAGGTTGGTAAGGCCCCTGCGGCTTGGTTTGGCCCTTGGCGCCATGGCGCTTTTTGTGTTGCTGGCGGGCCCCCAGCCCTCGGTGTTGCGGGCGGTGTTGATGGGCGCCATCGCCCTGGTGGTGCTGGAGTGCGGTTGGCGGGCCAGGCCCTTGGGGATTCTGTTTGCCAGTTTGTTGGCCCTGCTGGTGGTTTTCCCCCAGTGGTTGCTGGATGTGGGCTTCCAACTGAGTGCCGTCGCCACCGCAGCTTTGATGGTGTCGGCCCGACCAATGGAGGAGGGCCTAAAGCGCTGGTTGCCCCCGGTGGCTGCCGCCGCCCTGGCGGTGCCCCTGGCGGCATCTTTTTGGACCCTGCCGCTGCAGCTACTCCATTTCGGTGTGGTGCCGATCTATGCGGTGCCGGCCAACGTGGTGGTGGCCCCTTTGCTTACGCCGCTCACGCTGGGGGCGATGGCCCTCGCCCTGGTGGCGATTTTGCTGCCGCCCCTATTGCCGTTGCTGCTGATTCCGGTGGCCTGGCTGTGCGGGCTGCTGTTGGTGGTGGTGAGGTGGTTTGCAGGGTTGCCGATGGCCCAATGGCAACTCGGTAGGCCGACCCATCTGCTGGTGCTGTTGTTGGTTTTGGCGGTGCTGGCCGTGGCCATACCCGGTTTGGCGAAGCGTTGGCGCTGGCTTGGAGCGGCCTTGATCAGTGGTGTGATGGTGGTGCAGTTGGGTTGGCTGGCATCTGACCAGTTGCTCTTGGTGCACCAGGGCCGATTGGATTTGTTGGTGGCTCGCCACCAGGGCCGGGCTGCCCTGGTGAGCCTGCAGGGCGATGGCTTCAGTTGCCTGCAGGCCCAGTCCCTAGCCAAGGGCTTGGGGGTTCAGCGCTGGGATTGGTCCCTACTGCTGGATCCATTGCCCGCTGCAAATACTGGCTGCTGGCGGCAGGAATCCAACCTGGTGGTTGCTTCTGGAGAGGGCAGCCCACCGTTGTTGCCGGGGGAGCAGTTACGGAGCCCTGGTTTGGTGGCAGAGCCGTTGGCCAGTTTCAGCCGGGCGGTGCGACTGAAGGTGGGCGGCAGCCAGTGGTTGTTGCTGCCGGATCGTCAGGCTCTGTGGAGTTGGCGCGACCAGGTCGGGATTGCTGGCCAGCCCGCCACTTCTGCTTCGCCCGCAATTGATGGGGTCTGGCTGGGATTTAGGCCGCAGCTGAAGGAGCAGCGCTGGCTTGAGCTGCAGGGGGTGAAGCGGGTGTGGCTAAGCGGCCGGCTGCCCCTGCAACCAAAGCAGAGATGGGCTGCCACTGGCGCCAGTGGATCCCTGCAGGCGGCCCTGGCCTAGTGGGTCTTTAAGCTTGCAAAAGCCCAAGGGCCGTCCGCGTGCTGCGCAGGACTTGGAGAGGTGGCTGAGTGGTCGAAAGCGAACGACTCGAAATCGTTTGAAGTGAAAGCTTCCGTGGGTTCGAATCCCACCCTCTCCGTTTTTGATTACTTAAGACTGATTCACATAGCTGCTTCCAGCCCCAGATAAAGGCAGAGGCCGTTGTCGATTGCTTCAAGCTCTACTGCGGATACCTGGCCGTAACGGCGGCGGATTCGCTGCTTGTCAATCGAGTGCACCTGATCCACCAGCGCTGTAGACGCTTTGGTGAGCCCGCTGGCACCACAGCAATCAGGGGGAAACGCTGATTGCTATTCACACCCTGATCGCTCACCACAACACAGGGCCTGGTGCCCTGTTGTTCATGACCCTGGCCAGACTCTTCGGCCCGGCTCCTGCCAGCCCTTCCCACTCTCCCAGTGGAGCAACACGCCGTCATTTGGGTCGAGAAGGTTGTGATCACCCTCCGGTAACTCCTGGCTCCAGCTCTCCAGACCCAGTTCGGAAGTGGGGAGGCTGTCTGGATGGGGCTCCTCCAGTGAGCGCAGCAACTCCTGCTGTTGCCTGCGCTTGAGCTCATGGCGCACCGCTTCTGCGATGAAGCGACTTCTGTTGCGCTCGATCCGATCAATCCCTGCCACCAGCTCCGCCGGCATGGTCACGGTTACGCGTTCAGAGAGGGCTTGGGCCATCGGGCGGTATGGGTATTTGTATGAGCAAACTTTGGGTGTGGCTCAGGTGGGCATAGGGCAGCTGCTCCAGGGAAGCCCCGGCGCAAGCACCCTCAATTACTTGTCACTTATTTGCCCCTCGTCCACCAGCTGGTCGTAGTACGCACCAATGGCGTCTTCGACGATGGCAGCAATGGTGGTGGCTTGGCTTGATTGCTTGCGGTGCTCCTGAATGGCCGAGATCAGTTCCATCGTTTCCCCAGGCAGGCGTAAGCCCAACTGCTTTGGGGCGTCAGGATGCTCAGAGGCCATGCCGATTGGGTGAGTTGGTCGAGTGTGGCAGGCCGTTCTCGCCAGCGACTTGGCAATGAATCGTGGGATACATCGGGCCCGTATTTGCCGCGGCTGGAGGCCGGCAATCATTGAGGAATGTGCCGTTTTCTTCTGCTGTATGTATCGCTACAGCATTTTCTTCTGATTTTCTTTAGAAATGGTCAGTCTCTGGAGTCGGCGAATGGGTGTTTCTGGCCTTCCTTCCCTTCTGGCAATAGCAGGACTGGCGGGGTTCCTGGTGGTTGAAGTGGTCTTGGTGGTTTTCTAGCTACCTATGGCCGGCGGCCCCGGAGTTGAATATTGATTAATAGTTATCGCCGTATTTGATATCGGTGGTTGCATTCATCAGCTCTACTGTTGTTGCATATCCCTGGGCCACGGTTACTTCGTGCTGGACTGCAATATCTTTGAGGGCTTCGAAATCAAATTTAGGCGCGGTAATCCAGCTAAACCCTTTGCCAAAGGTGTTGTCTGGGTTGACCACATACCAATGGCAGGCCGTATCGGGAACTGACACCGAGCATTTGGTCCAGTCGTTGTCCCATTGGGGGACTTGAACAAAAGAAATGGCGGCAAATAGGAAGCCGAAAAAGCTTAGAAACATGCGCCTGTATTAAATCTTCATAAATCTAGCATGTTGCTGGGGGTATCGTTTTATGCGGTTTTTTGGCCCCTTGCCCATGCCATCTCCAGGTTCTGCCTGAACTTTTCAACGTCTATCGCCGTGGCACTGGGCCTGCTGCGCAGGGCCCAGTAGATCCTCCATACCTTTAAGGCGATGCCAACGGCAAAGACGGCCCAGGGCACAAGAATCCAAAATGGGTGATCCATGGATGTGCCCTGCTAGGCCTGCTGCTGTGGACCAAGGCTATGGCCTACGGCTGGGCTCCGGTCGTTTTCCCGTTTGTCTTTCCCTTTTTTGACCCCCATTTTTTGACCATGGTCTGGTTTGTGAAGCTTGAGGAGGGCATCGTTGCCAAGGAGCAATTCGATGCGGTGATCCCAGCCCACCTGCGCTGGCTTGCGGAGCTCGAGGCCACGGGGCACAGCCCCAGCAGTGGCTACTGGGCTGAACGCAAGGGTCTCAACGGTGATGGGGCCGGAGGCATGCTGCTGTTCTCAGCCCAGGATTGGGCCCAGGCCGATGCCCTGGTGCGCACTGATCCGTTAATTGAGCAAGGCTGTGTGCGCTGGAGCCTGCACCAGTGGAACTTGGTCTTCGCCAGTCAGCTTTTCAGGAGTGAAACAGGATCACCAGGCCCGCGTTGAGCTGGTGAAACTCCCGTTCCTCACGGCTGAGATCCAGGCCCACCTGCAGTCCCTCCTTGAGGGCATCTTCGAAGGGCGGCGCGAGTGGTGGCTTGCCACCATTCCAAACAGCCGCAATGCCCACCGGTGTGGCATGCCAGCGGAAGCAGGAGGTGGTGCCGATGTCTGGCTCCAGCAGGGCTTCTTCGAGGAGTTCGCGGAGGGGCATGGGCTGCTGTTCTTGAGCGCAGCATCGTGAGGCGCGTAACGGCTGGCAGTTATCTGAGAATTTTTGTCATGAAGGCCCCTAACCCCGCCAGGGCCAGCCAAATCAGCTGCAGGCGGCCATTTATTCGCAGTATTTTCGCGATCGTTGCTCTGTTTGCTGGGGCATTGGCTGGCGCCAGCAGCGGTTTGAGCACGGTGGCGCCTCGATAGCTGTTGACTCCCCCGAGTTGGACCCCCAGGCCATGGGCATAGGCCGCCTGGGAGACGCCCGCATTGGGCGAGGGGTCGCTGGCGCCGTCTGCGAGGGCCAAATTCAGTGATGCGAAGCAGTTGCCAAAACCCCTGCCCAGGGCCAGGGGCAGGCTGAAGGCCACCAACCTGCAGGGCAGCCACACCATTAGGTCGTCCAGGCGGGCTCCGGCTGTGCCGAGCCAGCGCAAGGTGCCGTGGCGGTAGCCCAGCATCGAATCGAGGGTGCTCGCCGCCTTGAAGCCCCAGGCCAGGGCCAGGGGGCCGGGCCAGGAGGGGTTGAAGCTCCACACCCCAGCCCCCAGCAGCATCCAAAACAGTGGTGCAAACAGCCCGTCTACGGCGTTTTCGCTGGCGGTTTCGGCCAGGGCCCGCAGAATTTCGGTTTCGCCTAGATCGGCGGTATCGCGGCCCACGATTCCGGCCAGCCGCTCCCGGGCCAATCCCAATTTTGGCAGGGCAGTTAAAACCCCATGGACCGCCTGATCAAGGCTGCGGCCGGCCAGGGCGCTGGCCAGCCCCACCAAAAGCACAGGCCCCCCCAGGGCTGGTTGCCCAAGGGCGAATCTCTCGATCCAAAGGCCGGCCAGGCCAGCCGTTGCGACCAGCAGGGCGGTGATTAAACAGCCACCAAGCCGTAGGCCCCAGGGGCTGGAGCCGGCAATTGCCTCCACCAAGCCCCTAAGTGTGCCTATCCACCAACCCATCACCACCACGGGGTGGAGGCACCAGCGGGGGTCGCCCACCAGTCGGTCGAGGCCGCAGGCCCCCACCACCAGTAGCCAGGGGATCAGGCTGTCTTCAGCCAGCTGAACATGGAGCGCAGACCCGTGCCCACCTGTTCGATCGGATGGGCTGCATCGCGCTCGCGGATCTTCTTCATCTCAGGCTTGCCGGCGTCACATTCGGCCACGAAGTTGCGGGCGAAGGTGCCGTCCTGGATGTCTGCCAGGATCCGCTTCATCTCCGCCTTGGTGTCGGCGGTGATCAGGCGCGGGCCGCTCACGTAATCGCCGTATTCGGCGGTGTTTGAAATGGAGTCGCGCATGGCGGTAAGGCCGCCCTTCACCATCAAATCCACGATCAGCTTCACCTCGTGCAGGCACTCGAAGTAGGCCAGCTCGGGCTGATAGCCAGCCTCCACCAGGGTTTCGAAGCCAGCCTTGACCAATTCGCTGAGGCCACCGCAGAGCACGGCCTGCTCACCAAAGAGGTCGGTTTCGGTCTCTTCCTTGAAGTTGGTTTCGAGGATGCCGGCTCTGGTGCCGCCAATGCCCTTCGCATAGGCCATGGCCAGCTCGCGGGCCTGGCCGCTGGCGTCCTGGTGGATGGCAAACAGGGCGGGCACACCCATGCCGTTTTGGTACTCCCAGCGCACGGTGTGGCCAGGGCCCTTCGGGGCGATCATCACCACATCCACGTCGGCGGGCGGCTTGATCAGCTCGAAGCGGATGTTGAAGCCGTGGGCAAAACTGAGCACCTTGCCGGCGTTTAGGTGTGGTGCGATCTCGGCGTCGTAGACGGCCTTCTGGAATTCATCGGGTAGCAACACCATGATCCACTCGGCCTTGGCGCAGGCATCGGCCACGCTCAGCACCTCAAGACCATCGGCCTTGGCCTTTTCGGCGGAGCGGCTGCCCTCGTAGAGGCCCACCAGCACATTCACGCCGCTGTCCTTGAGGTTCAGGGCGTGGGCGTGGCCCTGGGAGCCGTAGCCAATGATGGCCACCGTTTTTCCGGCCAGCAGGCTGAGGTCGGCGTCGGTGTCGTAAAAGAGCTGGGCCATCAGGGCGAAGTTTCTGTTCTGGTCAGGGATCGAGCTTACGCAAGGGCCCGATCAGGCTTCGTTGGGATGGGAAATGACCCGGTCAATTAGGCCGTAATCCTTTGCCTCAGCAGCGCTGAGGAAGTAATCGCGGTCAGTATCCTTCTCGATTTTTGCGAAGGGCTGGCCGGTCATGTCGGCCATGCTGTGGTTGAGCATGTCCTTCATTCGCAAGATTTCCCTGGCCTCGATCTCGATGTCGCTGGCCTGGCGCTGGGCAGTGCCCCCCAGGGGCTGGTGAATCATGATGCGGCTATGGGGCAGGGCTAGCCGTTTGCCCTTGGTGCCAGCACCCAGCAGGAAGGCCCCCATCGAGGCGGCCAGGCCCACGCAGATGGTTACTACGTCGGATTTGACGTACTGGATCGTGTCGTAAATCGCCAGCCCCGCCGTCACCGATCCTCCCGGTGAGTTGATATAGAGGTAAATGGGCTTGGAGTTGTCATCCGAATCCAGATACAACATCTGGGCCACCAGGGCATTGGCCACGGCATCGGTCACTTCGGAACCCATGAACAGGATCCGCTCCACCCCAAGACGGGTGTAGATATCTACCCAGCGCTCGTACTGGCTGCCGGGAAGGCGGTAGGGAACACTGGGGGTGCCGATGGGCATGGTTTGGTTGCGTTGGGTTAAAGGAGGGGGGCGGCTTAGCTGATGCCTGGATTGCCAGGGCTGGTGGATGCACCGACCGGCAAATTGGTGGGCAGGTCCTTTTGGCTGGAGAGCACCCGGTCGATCAGGCCGTATTCCTTGGCTTCCTCAGCGGTGAGGTAGGTCATCCGGTCGGAATCCTTGGAGAGCTGCTCCACCGACCTGCCGGTGTTGCTCGACAACATCTCAAGCATGGTGCGCTTGTTGTGCAGCACCTCCTGGGCCCGGATCTGGATGTCGGTGGCCTGGCCGCGGGCACCGCTTCTGGGCTGGTGCAGCACGATCGAGGCGTGGGGCAGGGAGGCCCTTTGGCCCTTGGTGCCGGCCGAAAGGATCATCGCCGCCGTGCCCATGGCCTGGCCAATGCAAATCGTGTGCACCGGCGGCTTCACGTAGCGGATCGTGTCGCAGATGGCAAAGGCTTCGGTTTCAAAACCGATCGCATCGCCCGAGTACCAGCTGGTGCCGGTGGAATTGATGTAGAAGAAAATCGGCTTTTCCGGGTTGTCGAATTCCAGATAAAGCAGCTGGGCAATGATCAGCTCGGTCACGTCAATGCCCATTTGACGCTTGGCGTCGTCGTCGCTGAACAGGGGCAAGCCCAGGTAGACGATCCGCTCCTTGAGCAAAAGGCTCGGCAGGTCAGGTGGCGGGGTGCGCATCACGGCCGAATCGCCGTAATAGGGAGCTGACGCCGTCATCCGGGCAACACTGCTGATCTGTGCGCGGAGCCTAGCTGGGGTCGATGGCCTGCGGCTTGCGTGAGGTTCCCTTTGGCTTGCCAGTGCCGTTGGCATGGGTGCGGGCAAAGACAATGCGGCCGGTGGGGTTTTGCATGGCACCGGTGACGACCACCGGCAACCTTTCGCCAATGCGGCCCTTGGCCCCCTCCACTACCACCATCGTGCCGTCGTCGAGGTAGCCCACGCCCTGTTCGGCCTCCTTGCCGTCGCGGGCGATCTTCAGCTGGAGCTCGTCGCCCGGCTGTACTTCGGGTCGCAGGGCTATTACCAGCTCACTGAGGTTGAGCACCTTCAGTTCCTTGACCTCGGCCACCTTGGCCAGGTTGTAGTCGGCCGTCAGCAGGGTGCCGCCGGTATCTGCCGTGAGCTCGAGCAGTTTGTCGTCCACCCCCTGGCCGCCGTAGCGGGTGCTGTTCACCACCAGGCGGCGGCCGTACTGGCCGCGCATCTCGCTGAGCAATTTCAGGCCCCGCCGGCCCCGGCCCCGCTTTTCGGCATTGGCGGAGTCGGCTAGGGCCTGGAGCTCGTCGATGACGCTCTGGGCCACGATCACCTGGCCCTCCAGGAGGCCCGTTTTGAGCAGGGCGCGGATGCGTCCATCAATGATCACGCTGGTGTCGAGGATCTTGGCGCTGGCGGGCTGGAGCACCCCATCGGCCACCAGTAGGGCTTCGCTGTTGGTGGGGTTAAACAGGCGCAGCAGGGTGCGGCCGTGGACCTCCGCGAGGTTGTAGCCCGAAACGCCAAAGAACACATTGCTCACCACGGCGGCGAGCGGTTTGACAAACTCCACCTCCCAGGGCAGGGGCACCAGCAGGATTGGGGCGAGCAGCAGGTTGGCCACCAGCAGGCCCAGGATCAGGCCCACCGCCCGGCTGATCAACAGCTCGGTGGGCATGGTCCGCACCTGTTGCATCAGGCTCTGGCGCAGTTTGCGAAACACCAGGCCGGCCACCAGGCCCACCGCCGAGCCCACGCCCCCGAGCACCCATGTCAGCTGCTCGAGGTTGGGGATGCGGATCAACTGCTGCTCGGGCAGTAGGTCCACCCCCAGCCAGCCCGCGGCGGCCCCGGAGATGACAAACAGGACCAGGATGAGGGAGTCCAGCATTCCTGTTGTGGTCGTGCCCCCAGGGTTCAATCTGGAAGCATGCCTGATTCCGGACCATTTAGCCCGTAGGGCTCACTGCCCTTGATGTGTTGAGCCCGTGTTTCCGCCCCGCAGCGCCTACCTCCATCTGCCCTTTTGCCAGCGGCGTTGCTTCTACTGCGATTTCCCCGTGGTGCCCCTGGGGGAGCGGGCCAGTGGCGAGCCGGGGGCTCCGGGGGCTAATTCGATTGCGGCCTATCTCGAGCTGCTGACAAGGGAAATTGGCCTTAGCCCGGTGGGACCACCCCTTTCCACCGTCTATTTCGGCGGTGGTACCCCTTCCCTGCTCACACCCGATCAAATCGGTGCCCTAATTGGGGCCCTGCGCCGGCGCTTTGGCCTGGCGCCAGCTGCGGAAATCAGCCTGGAATTGGACCCGGCCAGTTTTGATCAACACCGGCTGGCGGGTTATTTGGCGGTTGGGGTAAATCGGGTCAGCCTGGGCGGCCAGAGTTTTGATGATGGGGTGCTGGCGGGCCTGGGCCGCCGCCACCGGGGCCTGGATCTGGAGTTGGCGGCTGGCTGGTTGGCGGATGCACAGGCCCGGGGCCGCTTGCTCAGCTGGAGCCTGGATTTGATCCAGGGTTTACCCCTACAGAAGGGCTTACCCCCATTAGAGAAAACGGCCCTCGACCATTGGCGGGGCCAGCTGGAGCAGGCCCTTGCCCTCAAGCCACCCCATCTTTCCGTCTACGACCTCAGCATCGAGCCCGGCACGGTGTTTGAGCGGCGCCAGAGCCGGGGGGAGCTGGATTTACCCGATGCCGACCTGGGCGCCGACCTAATGGAGCTCACCGGCCAGCTGCTGGCTGGGGCCGGCTACGGCCACTACGAGATTTCCAATTACGCCCTGCCTGGCCATGCGGCCCGCCACAACCGGGTCTATTGGAGTGGGGCCGGTTGGTGGGGCTTTGGCATGGGGGCAACTGGCGCCCCCTGGGGCGAGCGCCTGGCCAGGCCCCGCACCCGCCAGGCCTATGCCGCCTGGCTGGATCAACCAGGGGTTCCGGCCGGGCCTGCAAATGGGGGGATGCCGCTGGATGAACGGCTGATGGTCGGCTTGCGCCGCCGCGAAGGGGTCGCCATGGCCGCCCTGTTGGCCCAGCAGGGCTGGCGGGGGGCCGCCCTGGAGCGGCAGCTAGGGGTCCTGCAAAGCCGCCTGGCTGGGCCGATAGCGGCCGGGCTACTGCTGCTGGAGGGCCAGCGCTGGCGGCTGCGGGATCCGGAGGGGCTGGCCCTCAGCAATGGGGTGTTGGTGGAGCTGCTGGAATGGTGGGAGGAGCTTCAGGCTGCGGGAGGCCCGCAATCCAGCGGCGCAGGGCTTCCACGCCCAGGGCCCGGCATTCCACCAAAGGAGGGCTGAAGGGGGGCTGGCGGGCGGTCAGGCCGAGCAGATCGGCGCTGACCCGCACCTGGCCATCGCAGTTTTCGCCGGCGCCAATGCCAATTACGGGGATGGCCAGCAGGCTGCGCATTTCGCCGGCCAGGCTGGCGGGGATGTGCTCCAGCACCAGGGAAAAACAGCCCGCCGCCGCCAGGGCCAGGGCTTGCCTTTTAAGGGCTTCCTGGCCCGCCGGAGTTGTGGCTTGGCGGCCATAACCCAGTTTGTGCACCGATTGGGGAGTCAGGCCCAGGTGGCCCATCACCGGAATGCCGCTGCGCACCAGGCGATCGATGATCACCAGGGTTTCGGGTTCGGCGCCCTCCAACTTGACCGCTGCGGCAGGGGTTTCTTTCAGGACCCGCCCGGCGGCGGCCACGGCCTCATCGGCACTGCACTGATAGCTGAGGAAGGGCAAATCGCAAATCAAAAGCGGCAGTTGGCCCTGGGTTACGGCCGCCATACCCCGGCCCGCTGCCCGGCAGTGGTGGAGCATTTCATTGAGGGTTACGGGCAAGGTGGTGCTATGGCCCAGGGCCACCATCGCCAGGGAATCTCCCACCAGCACCGCATCTGCCCCGGCCTCGGTCACTAGGGCGGCGGAGAGGGCATCCCAGGCCGTGAGCACGCTGATCTGCAACCCCGCCTGTTTGCGGCGCGCTAAATCAGCGGGGCGCAGGGGCACGGTTTGAAGGGGCGGGGGATGCCATTGCTAGCATCTACTCGACTCGGACCCATGCGGCCCTGACGCCTAAATCTGGTCAGGACCGGAAGGTAGCAGCCACACGGGATGCTCAAGGCAGGCGTGGACTCCGGGTCACCCCATTGGCTAGGCCCGAATAGTCAGGATTCAGGCCTGGTTTGGCGGCTGAGCAGGAAGGGGGGGATTTTGGCTCCCCGTTCCTCGCTGACCTGCCTGAAATTGTTGGCAAAGCTGCTGGAGCTGCGCTCGGTCCGGTAGGGAGTGCCGCTTTCGAAACCCGTGGCGATCACGGTGACGTGGATCTCCCCTTCCAGTTTTTCGTCGACTACGGCGCCGACAATGATGTTTGCGTCGGGGTCGACCACCTCGTAGATCACCTCAGAGGCGGTGGTCATGTCCTCCAGGGTCATGTCCTTGCCGCCGCTGATGTTGATCACACAGCCCTTGGCCCCATCAATGCGGGCGGATTCGAGAAGGGGGCTACTCATGGCGGCCTGGGCGGCCTCGCTGGCCCTGGAGCGCCCGGATCCCACCCCAATTCCCAGCAGGGCGGTGCCGGCGTCGGCCATCACCGAGCGCACGTCTGCAAAGTCGACGTTCACCAGGCCGGGTTTGGTGATGATGTCGCTAATGCCCTTCACGCCCATCCTCAGCACGTCGTCGGCGGCGCGGAAGGCCTCATTCAGCGGAGCTCCAGCAATGGCATCCCGCAGCCGATCGTTGGGAATCACGATCAGGGTGTCGACATGTTCAGCCAGGCGGGCAATGCCCTCCTCGGCCTGCCGCAGGCGTTTGCGGCCCTCGAAGCCAAAGGGTTTGGTGACGATGCCCACGGTGAGGGCACCCACCTCCTTGGCCACCTCCGCCAGGATCGGAGCAGCTCCGGTGCCGGTGCCGCCGCCCATGCCGGCGGCGATGAATACCAGGTCGGCGCCCTGCAGGGATTCGATCAGTTCGGCGCGGGATTCCTCCGCTGCCTTTTGGCCAATTACGGGGTTACCACCGGCCCCCAGGCCCCGGGTCAATTTTTGGCCCAGTTGGATCCGCTTTTGCGCCGCCGACTGGATTAGGGCCTGGGCATCGGTGTTCAGCACTCGATAACCGACCCCCTGCAGGTCGGAGGCAATCATCCGGTTAACAGCATTGCTGCCGCCACCCCCAACGCCGATCACCTCAATGCGGGCGCTTTGGCTTGGGGTGATGCCGATGTTGGCGGGCGTGCTTAGGACCATGTCTGCGGGAATGCCGGCGCTCTGCGGCTGGTCTGGATCAAGCTGCATTATGTCGGTGGTTGGTGGGCTTTTAGCCGACGCGATGCCATACCTTTGCGTGTTTGCCGGCGGGGCGCAACATTCTGATGGGAAAACAGACCATTTCTGCCTACCCCCTTGCCCTTAATGGCGCTTGCTAATCCCGGCTAGCCACCGGTTTGTTTGGCCCGCTGGCAGTGCCAGTGCCAGCGGCTGCGGGTAGGCCCAGTTCTGGCTGTTCTGGATCGCTCAGGTCGATGGAGATCACCTTGCGGCCCTTCACCTTGGCGGGTAGTTGCTGGCCCAGCTGCTGCAGCACCTCAAGCCGCCTATTCAGCTGACCATCAATCGGGCCCAGGCGCACCTCGCCGAGGCTGGCACTTTTTAACCAAAGGCTCCCGCCGGGTTCAAAGCGGATCTCCTGGAGATCGGCCCCCAGGGACTGGCGCCGCTCCAACATCATCGCCAGGGCAGGCCGCAGCCTGGCCTGCCAGCCCCGCACCTGGAGCTGCTCGGGGGAAGGGCCCTTGCTGCCTTGGCCCTGGCGTGTGCTCATCCAATTGCCAAGCCGATCCACATAACCCTGCTCAAGCCCCCTGGCGCTTTGGCGCTCGGCCCGGGCCACGGCCTCCCGATCGACCACCGTCACCCTCAACCTTGGTGGAGCCATCAGGCGGGTTACCTGCACCTGCTCCACCGGCAGGGCCGCGGCGATGGCAGAGGCGATCTGTTTGGGTTGTAAGCCCAACAGGGGCTGGGGAAAATGCAGATCTGCGGCCCGAATTACCTGGGCGGCATCCACCTGCTGGCTGCCCACCACCTCAACTTGGGCCGGGCCATTGAGGATCCAGCCTTGCCGCAGCAGCCCATAGGCCAGGCCACCAGCAATGCTGGTGAACACCAGCAGGCGCCAGAGGTTGCGCAGCCGCTCGCTGCGCCTTTGCATCCGCATTTGTTTGCGGCGCTCGGCTTCCGGTCTGAGGGGGGTCTGACTCACCGGGCTGATTTCAGAGCTCGCAGCGGGAGCGGGCCATTAATTCGTCGATCCAGCGGCGGGCCCGGTCGGCATCGGAGAAGGGCAGATCCTTGTGCAAGCCATTGCCCATCAGCCTCAGCCGGCAGGATCCCTGGCTTTCTTCGGTGAGGGGCGCTTCGCCGGAATGCAAGGAGAGCAACTCCACCATTTCCAGGTTTTTGATCACAAAAGAGTCGTCGTCGTGAAGCTTGCCAGCCTCAAAACGGGCCCAACTCAGCACCCCATCCAGCAGCCGGGCTGCGCCGCAGCTGTCGAGCTTGGCCAATTCCGAACCCTCAGCCCAATCACGAAATAGCTGCTGACGTCTGCGCTCAAGCCAACCCAGGGCCGTGAGCAGTACGAAAACCAGCAGCAGTGGTAGCCACAGCAGTCCATGGATCATTGCTCCACCCCCCCTTGGACCGCACTTTGGTGCCATTCTCGGGCCCCTTCTAGCAATTCGTGCACCAGGTTTTCGAGGGGGATGCCGCTGGCTGCCCAAAGCATGGGGTACATGCTCTGGCTGGTGAAGCCCGGCAGGGTGTTGATCTCATTGAGCCAGAGCTCACCGGTGGCTTCGCTGTAGAAGAAATCCACCCGAGATAGGCCCATCGCTCCGACTGCTTCACAGGCTTGGATCGCCATGCTGCGGGCCCTTTCGGCGATGGCAGCCGGCACCTGGGCCGGAATCACGGTGTGGCTTTTGCCTTCGCTGTATTTGGTCTCGTAGTCGTACCAGTCGGCGTCAAAACAGATCTCCCCCAACACGGAGGCCTCCAGGGGTTGGAGGCCGCCACCGCGCACCCCACATTCCAGTTCCCTTGCCACCACCCCTTTCTCGATCACGAGGCGGGGATCGAGGCGAGCCGCCGCCGCCAGACCAGCCCGCAGAGTTTCCGGGTTGGTGGCCTTGCTGATCCCCACCGATGAACCCAAGTTGGCCGGTTTTACAAAGCATGGGTAGCCCAGCTGGCTTTCCAATTTTTCGACCAGTTGGTTGGGGTTGGTGGCCAGCTCCCGGCTGCTGGCGCAGGCATAGGGCACCTGGGGTAGGCCGGCCGCAGCGAAGGCCGCCTTCATCGCCTGTTTATCCATGCCCACCGCCGAACCCAACACCCCCGAGCCCACGAAGGGCACCTGCATCAGGCTGAAGAGTCCCTGGATGGTGCCGTCTTCGCCATTGGGGCCATGCAAAACCGGAAACCAAATCTCAATTTCCTGGGCACCGGGCGGAAATCCTGAGAACCCAGGTTTTTGGGGTTCCGGGGGCAGGCTTTCAGGCGCCGCAGGCGATGCTGCGGCTAAGACCGCATCGGCCTGCTGGGGCCCCCACCAGCGACCCTGCTGGTCGATATAAAAGCAATGCAAGCTGTAGCGGTTGGCATTGGAGCCGCTGCGCAGGGCCCCTGCCACCGTGGCGGCGGATCGAATCGAAACGGCGTGTTCACCGGAGGCCCCCCCAAAGATCAGGCCAACGCGGGTGGGGGTGCTGCTCATCTGCTGGTTGCTGCTGGCCCAAGGCCCTACACACTTACGCCAGTTTGCCGCTGAGGGAGAAGGGGCGCACCTGATCGATGGTGACAGTCACGAGATCTCCCGCCTTGTGCGAGCTGCCATCGGCCTTGGCGATCGGGAAAAAGGTGAGCCGGTTGGTGCGGGTGCGGCCCATCAGTTGGCTGGAATCCTTCGGGTTGACCCCTTCCGCCAGCACCTCCACGCTGCGCCCCGCATAGCGGGCACTGCGGGCCTTGGCCGTTTGCTCCACCAGGGCGTTGATCTCCTGGAGGCGCTCCACCTTGACGGCCTCACTGAGTTGGTTGGGCCAGGTGGCGGCGGGGGTGTTGGGCCGTGGTGAATAGGCGGCGGTGTTGACCAGGTCGAAGCCGATTTCCTCGATCAAGGCCAGGGTGCGGCGGTATTGGGCATCACTCTCGCCAGGGAAGGCGACGATCGCATCGGCACTGATCGAGGCCTCGGGCATGCGGCTGCGGATGCGCTCGATGATCCGTCGGTAACGATCCACCGTGTAGCCGCGGGCCATCGCCCTGAGCAGGTCGTCGTCGCCACTTTGGAAGGGGATGTGGAAGTGCTCGCACACCTTGGGCAGGTCGGCGCAGGCGTCGATCAACCGATCGGTGAAGTAACGGGGGTGGCTGGTGGCAAAGCGGATCCGCTCGATGCCCTCCACGTCGTGCACCTGGTGCAGCAGGTCGGTGAGGGTGTGGCTGCGGCGGCCTTCGGGGGTGATGCCGGGCAGATCGCGCCCATAGGCATCGATGTTTTGGCCCAGCAGGGTGATCTCCTTGAAACCCTGGGCAGCGAGGCCCTCCATTTCGAGCTTGATTGCCTCGGGCAGGCGGGATTGCTCCTGGCCCCGCACCGAGGGCACCACGCAGTAGGTGCAGCGCTCGTTGCAGCCATAGATCACATTCACCCAGCCGCAGACGCTGCTATCGCGCCGGGCCGTGGTGATGTCTTCGAGAATGTGGTGCTCTTCTGTGGCCACCACCTGCTGGCCCGCTTCCACCTGGGCCAGCAGCACGTCGAGGCGGTTGGCGTGTTGGGGCCCCATCACCAAATCCAGCTCCGGCACCCGCCTCAGCAGGGATTCGCCCTCCTGCTGGGCCACGCAACCGGCCACCACCAGGGTGAGATGGGGGTTTTCCCGTTTGCGCTGGGCCTGGCGACCCAGGTAGCTGTAGACCTTTTGTTCTGCGTTGTCGCGGATTGTGCAGGTGTTGTAAAGCACCAGGTCGGCGCTGTGCTCGCCGTGGCCCTGGCTGTAGCCCATCGACTCCAGGATCCCGGCCATGCGCTCGGAATCGGCCTTATTCATCTGACAGCCAAAGGTGGTAATCCAATAGCTGCCGCGGGGGCTGTTCGTGGAGACCATCATGTGATCAGTTTCGGCCATCGGCCTCCGTTGTGCCAGCTTGAGCAGAGCGTCCCAGCCCCATGCACCTGAGCCTGCGCCGCTTCCAACTCACCAAGGCAGTGCCCCTGGCGATTAGCCGCGGCAGCACAGCGGCGGTGGAGCACCTGCTGGTAAGCATTGGGCACGGGGGAATCACGGGCCTGGGCGAAACCGGCGGCTTCGACACCGGCCACCGCCATTACGAAACCGCGGCGATTGCCGCCGAACTCGAGGCCCTGGCGCCCCATTTGCAGGCCCTGGCGCCCGAGCCCCTGCAGGCGCTTGAGCCGCTGCTGGCAGCCCTTAGCCCGCCGGCCCGCTGCGGCCTGGATTTGGCCCTGCACGACTGGTGGGGGCAGCGCCTGGGACAACCGCTGTGGCGGCTCTGGGGGCTGGATCCAGGTGCCTGTGTCGCCACCAGCGTGACCCTCGGCTTAGGCCAGTCCGCGGCTGTGTTGGCGCGGCTCGAGCGCTGGTGGCAGCAGCTGCCCGCCACCCGAATCAAGCTCAAGCTCGGCAGCCCGGATGGGGTTGAGCACGATCGCGCCCTGGTGCTAGTGGTGCGCCAGGCCCTGGAGCAACGGCAGCAAAGCACTGGTCGGGCCCATGAATTGCAGGTGGATGCAAACGGCGGCTGGGATCTGGCCACGGCCCAGCAGCTGCTGCCCTGGCTGGCCCAGCAGGGCGTGGTGCTGGTGGAGCAGCCCCTGGCTCCCCTCAATGACCCTGCCGCCGATACGGCTGGCTTCGCTGCCCTGGCGGGCGTCGCCCCGATTCCTGTGGTGGCCGATGAGAGCTGCTGGGACCTGGCCGATCTGCTGCGGCTGGCCCCCCACGTGGATGGCGTCAACATCAAGCTGGTGAAGAGCGGTGGCCTCAGCGAGGCCCTGGTGATGGCCCGCACCGCCCGGCGCCTGGGCCTGGGGGTGATGCTGGGCTGCTATTCCGACAGCACCCTCCTAAATAGCGCCGCCGCCCAGCTGTTGCCCCTGGTGCGCTGGCCCGATCTAGACAGCCATCTCAACCTGCTGGACGATCCGTTCAGCGGCGCCGAGCTGGTGGGCGACCTATGGCGGCCCAGCGATCGCCCTGGCCTGGGGGTGCTGGCCCTTCCCCCGATGCCCCTTCCTGACCCCTGCTGATGCTCACTGCCGACGCCCCACTGGTGCTGCTGTTGCACGGCGGCCTCGACAACCTCTCCGGCAAGACCGGACTGGCGATGCTGCGCTACCGCCATGGGCCGATCGTGGCGGTGATTGATCCGGCCCACGCCGGCCGCTCCCTGGGGGAAATCACCGGCATAGCCAGGGCGGTGCCGGTGGTGGCCTCGATGGCGGAAGCCCTGGCCTTTGGCCCCGAGGTGGCGGTGGTAGGCCTGGCTCCTTCGGGCGGGCTTTTGCCGCCGGAGATGCGCCCTGACCTGCTGGCTGGCCTGGAGGCGGGATTACACCTGGCCAGCGGCCTGCATAGCCGCCTGGGGGATGACCTAGAGCTGGCTGCCGCCTGCAGCCGAGCCGGCCAGTGGATCTGGGATCTGCGCCGGGAGCCCGACGGCCTCGAGGTGGCCGCGGCCCGTTGTGCGGCGTTGCCCTGCCGGCGGCTGCTGGCGGTGGGTACGGACATGGCCGTGGGCAAGATGAGCGCCTGCCTGGAGCTGCTGGCCGCCGCCCGGCGCCGTGACATGGATGGCCGCTTCGTGGGCACCGGTCAGGCGGGGATCCTGATCAGCGGCCAGGGGGTGGCCCTCGATGCGGTGCGGGTCGACTACGCCTCCGGTGCGGTGGAGCAGGCGGTGCTCCAGGCCGCGGCCGGTGCTGGGCCGGAGGCGCTGGTGCTGGTGGAGGGCCAGGGCTCCCTTTGCCATCCGGGCTCCACCGCCACCCTGCCCTTGATTCGCGGCAGCCAGCCTACGGGTCTGCTGTTGGTACACCGGGCTGGCCAGAGCCATGTGCGCAGCCGCCCCGGCGCGGCGGCGGTGGCGATTCCCCCGCTGCTGGAGGTGATAGCTGCCTATGAAGCCCTGGCTGCCCTGGGCCGGCCCGATGGCCTGCGGCCGCGGGTGCGGGCGATTGCGGTGAATACGGCGACCCTGGAGCCGGAGGCTGCTACGGCGGCCCTGGCCCAGATCCGTGCCAACACCTCCCTGGTGTGTGCGGATCCCGTGCGGGAGGGGGCCGATCGGCTGCTGGATGCCCTTCTAGATGACCGGCTGGATGACGGGCTGGATGACTGGCTGGAGCCCTAAAAGAACCAAACCCCCGGCAGCTGTTACAGCTGCCGGGGGTCCAGGAAAAAGGGGCGAGCGAGGGGACTTGAACCCCCGAATGGCGGCACCACAAGCCGCTGCCTTAACCACTTGGCGACGCCCGCCGTGATCGATGCCAATGTACCAATCAATGAGGCAGAACAGGGTTTGCCAATTTCGAGCCGATTTTTAAGCCCGATTTCCCAATCCCTGGCAGCTAGCTTGGCCGTCGGGGCCCTGGTGGCCGGTGGCCTGGTGCTGACCAACCCCACGCCGGCGGATTTGGAGGCTTTTGCCGCCGAAAGCCTGCCCAAGGAAATCAGCGATGAGCTCTGCAAGCCCGGCGGGCTGCCGATGGCCATGCGCTTGACGATCAGCAATTGCCCTGCCCTGGTGGCTGCCCAAAAAGGGGTGTTGGGGCGGGTGGTGCGTGAGCAGGCCCAACGCCAGAACTTCGGCCTCTTCAGCCTCTATCGGGCCAGTATCGGCGGCCAAAACCTGTTGAATTGGCAGGTGCCCCGGTATCAGGCCACCGTGCTGGGCATTGCTGGAAACTTTGTGTTGGTGCAATCCGCAGCCACGCCAAATCCATGAGCCTGGCCTTGGAGTTGCGGCTGCCCCGCAGCCTGCTGGATCCTCGCCTTAATGACCTGCCCAGCCCCGATGCCGATGGCCTGGTGGCGGTGCGGATTTTGCAGGAGTCGGGGCTGGTGCGCTCGATTGAGCCCCTGCCGCCGCAGCCTTCAAATGCTGGCTTGCCCCTGGCCCTGACCCCCCTGGTGGAGCCCCATGCCCACCTGGATAAAACCGGCACGGCCCAGGCTTTTCCCAACTGGGATGGGGGCATGGCCGGGGCCCTGGCCCAGAACCAGCGGGAACATGGCCAGCGCAGTGCCAATGCTGTGAGACAAAGGGCAGAGGCCCTGCTGGAGCGCAGCTGGCGCTACGGGGTGCGGGCCATGCGCACCCACATTGATAGTGGTGGCGGGCCGGCCACCGAGGCCAGTTGGCAGGCCCTGTTAGAGCTGCGGGAGCGCTGGCGCGGCCGCTTGGATTTGCAGCTGGTGGCCCTGGCCCCCCTGGAGCATTGGCTGCGGCCCGAGGGGGAAGCCCTGGCCAGGCGGGTGGCGGGCTGGGGCGGGCTGCTGGGGGGAGTGCTGGGCCCGCCCTATGCCAGCCGCGGCTGGGCTAATGGCCAAGACCAAGAGGCTCTAACGGGCCTGCTGGCCCTGGCGGAGCGCCTGGGCTGCGGCCTGGATCTGCATGTGGATGAGGCCGATAGCCAACCCGGGCGGGGTGTGGCCCTGCTCACGCGGCTGGTGTTGGAGCAGCGAAGGGCGGTGGCGATCACCTGCAGCCATTGCTGCAGCATGGCCCTGTTGCCCCAGGCCCGGCTGGAGCGCCTGGCCGAGCAGATGGCCCGGGCCCAGCTGGCGGTGGTGGCCCTGCCTTTCACAAATCAGTGGTTGCTGGGTCGCCGGCCCGGTCAAACGCCGGTGCAGCGGGCCCAGGCACCGATCCGCAGCCTGCAGCGGGCAGGGGTGCGGGTCGCAGTAGGTGGCGACAACGTGCAAGACCCCTGGTTTCCTGGGGGCGACGGCGATCCGATTGAGCTGTTGCGCTTTGCGGTGCCGGCCTGCCATCTGGTGCCCAGCCAGCGCCAGGGCATTGCCCCTTTCACCCGGGCCAGCTCGGAGCTGCTGGGCCTGGACTGGGATGGGGTGCTGCGCTTGGGGGGGCCGGGCGATCTGGTGGTGCTCTCCGCCACCAACTGGACCGAGCTCCTGGCCCGCACTCCCCAGCGACGGGTGTTGCGGGCGGGGCAATGGCTTGGGCCAGCCGAGACTGAGCTGCCATCACCGCTGCTGGCCAAACTGGGGCAGTGAAAAGCAACCAGGTGCCCGATTTGGCCCAAGTAAATAAGGCCCTGCAAGCCCAGGCGGTAAAGGCCTTGGTGGATGAGTTGCGCCTGCTGGATCCGGGGCTGGTCTTGACCCAGGAGCCTGGCGAGCTGGAAAAGCTCTCCCGTGATTTCTACGACTTTTCGCCGGTCCTGATCCCCCAGCTTCAGGAGCATCGGGCCCAATTGGCAGTTTTTGCTTCGAAGGTGGAGCAGGTGCAACTGGTGGCCGGGGCCTGCGCCCGCCATGGGTTGCCCCTCACCGTGCGCGGTGCCGGCACGGGCAACTACGGCCAGTGTGTGCCGCTGGAGGGGGGGGTGGTGCTGGAGATGCGGGGCCTTAATCGCGTCCGCCAAATCGATCCCGAAACCGGCGTGGTGGAGGTGGAAGCGGGCTGCAGCTTGGCGGCCCTCGACCAGCAATTGGCGGCCGCCGGCAGGGCCCTGCGGATGGTGCCAAGCACGATGCGCACCGCCACGGTGGGGGGCTATTTCGCCGGGGGATCCAGTGGTTTGGGTTCCCTGCGCTGGGGATTTTTGCGGGATCCCGGCAATCTTTTGGGCCTGGAGGTGGTCACCGTGGAGGCGGAGCCCCGGCTGCTGCAGCTCGATGCCGAGGCCAGTGCTCCCCTCAACCATGCCTACGGCACCAATGGCATCCTCACGGCCCTGCGGCTGCCCAGCACGGAAGCGGTGGCCTGGCAGCAAGTGGTGGTGGGTTTCCAGGATTGGCAGCAGGCCCTAGCCGCGGCCCAACTACTGCCCCAGACCGCCTTTTTCCTGCAGGGTTTGACCCTGCTGGAGGCGGAGGTGGCCGCCGCCATGCCCTGGCCCCCTGGCTGCCCGAAATGCCCATCGGAGCAGGCAGCTGGGCCTGAACACCGGCTGCTCCTTTGGGTGGGGCCCGATGCGCTCCGGTCTCCCGGAGAAGGGGCCCCTGGAGAAGGGGCCCCCGCAGAAGGTGCCCTGGTGGCCTGGTTAGGGGCGCGGGGGGGGGAAGTGCGTTGGCTGGCGCCAAATCTGCCCGGTCCTGGTTTGCCGCTGCGGGAGTTCACCTGGAACCACACCACCCTCCATTGGCGCAGCAATCACCCCGACTGGACCTACCTACAGATGCTCTTGCCCCAACCAGAGGCCCCTTGCCTTGGGGCCCTGCGCCAGCGCTGGGGAGCAGACCTGCTCTGGCATCTGGAGGCGGTTAAGCACGAGGGGGCAGCCCGCTTGGCGGCCCTGCCGTTGCTGCGTTGGCAGGGGCAAGCCCAGCTGGCAGAGCTGATCCAGCACTGCCGCGAGCTGGGGGCCTTCGTGTTCAACCCCCATGTGCTGACCGTGGAGGATGGGGGCCTGGGGGTGATCGATGCCGACCAGGTGGCGGCTAAGGCGGCCCATGACCCTGCAGGCCTGCTGAATCCGGGCAAACTGCGGGGGTGGCTGTCCCGTTAGCAGCCCAGGCTGCTTCGGGTATCCACGCCTGTGATGGGGTTGCTGCCCGAGGCTTCCCTACATAGGGATCGCTGGTCCAGTCGATCGATTAAGGCATCGCTGAAGTCAGCGTTGGTGACGGTGGCGCCAATGAAGCTGCTGCCTGAGGCAATGGCCCCTGCCAGGAGGGCGTTGCTGAAGTCGGCACCGCTGAAATCCACCTTGTCCATCAGCACATTGGTGAGATTGGCGTCGCTGAAATCAGCTTCTGGGAAGGAGGCCTGGGTAAAGATCGCCCCATGCAGATCGGAGCCGCTGAAATTGGCGTGGCGACCACTGGCTCCGGCAAAGGAGGTGTCGGCCAGGTCGCGGCTGCTGAAGTCCGCTTCGTTTTGGTTGGTGAGGGTGTAGTCGATGCCCTCAAACGCCCAGGCGGGGGAGCCGGCGCAGAAAACTGCCAAGAGGAGCAGTAGGGCCCAGGCCCGCTTAAGCCAAACCATGGTTTCGAAGGCGGGGGGCAATCTGAGCTCCACTCTCTCAGGGATTCACTCTCTCGCAGTGTCGGCGATTAGGTGGCCGATTAGGTAGAGGGAGCCTGCCACCACAACCGGTTCAGGGGAGCTTTGGTGGGCGCCACTGGCCCAAGCCTGGCCAAGGGCCTCCTGCCAATCGGGGCTTGTGTGCAGTTGCTCCGCCAGCTCGGGGCAGGACTGCCGCAGCGAATCCCCGTTCCAGCTGGGGTGGCCCGGCACCGGCACAATCCAGGCCCTATCATCTGGCCCCAGCAGTTCGCGGAGCATCTCCGGCGCCTGCTTGTGGGCCAGCATGCCCAACACAAACCGCCTGGCTGTTTGGCCACTGGCGTTGTCCAGCTCCTGGCGCAGGGCCCTGGCGGCCGGTGGATTGTGGGCGCCATCAACCAGCAGGCTGTGGCCGCGCCAATGGATTGTTTGCAGCCGCCCGGGCCAATGGGCACAGGCAAAACCCTGGCGAATGGTGGCTTCCTTGATCGGCCAGCCGGCCTGCTTGAGGGCCTGGAGCATGCCCAGGGCCACGGCCCCATTGCTGGCCTGCAATTCGCCGGGAATGCCCAGATCCCATTGCCCGAGGTCTAGGGGTGTTACCCAGCGCAGCTCGGCACCAATTGCACCTGCTTGCTGCTCTAAAACCTCTGCCACCTCAGGGTTTTGGGCGGCGCTGATGGCGACCGTGCCCGGCCGCAGCACGCCGGCCTTTTCGGTGGTAATGGCGGCCAAGGTGCTGCCGAGAAATTCACGGTGATCCAGGCCTATGGGGCCAAAGCCCACCACGCTTCTGTTGGGGTGGCAGGTGGTGGCATCGAGCCGGCCGCCGAGGCCCACCTCCAGCACCACCAGGGGGCACTGGGCTTCCGCAAAGGCGCAAAAGGCCGCCGCCGTGACCAGCTCAAAGGGGGTGAGCAGGTGGCGTTTAGCCAGGTCCTGCAGGTCGAAAAGTCTTTGGCGTAGGGCCGATTCCCCAATCAGCTCGGCGCCGATGCGAATGCGTTCGCACCAGCTCAGCAGATGGGGCGAGGTGTAGAGCCCAGTTCGAATGCCGGAGGCCTGCAGGGCGGCATGGACAAAGGTGGAGATCGATCCCTTGCCATTGGTGCCGGCCACCTGCACCGCCATAAAGCTGGCCTCTGGGTGCCCCAATTCAGCGAGGGCTGCCTGCAGACGATCAAGACCCAGGTCGACGCCCCGGCGATTGAAGGGTTCGATCAGGTCGTCAAAGGGATCAGCCAAGGCTGAGCAGGGCTCGCTCAAGTAGGGCCACTGCCCTGCGCAGCTGGCGACGATTGATCACCAGGGGTGGCACAAAGCGCACCACCTGGGGGCCGGCTGGCACGAGCAACAGGCCCTGGGCCATGGCTGCCTTGACCAGCTCGGGGGCCGATGGCGCTTCCGAGCGCAGCACCAGGCCCTGCAGCAGGCCCCAGCCCCGCACCCCTTCAAGTTTGCCGGGATGGCGGCTGACCAAGCCGGCCAGTAATTCCTGGAGCAGGCTGCCCATCGCCTGCACGTGGGGCAGCAGCTGGCGCCTTTCCAGCTCGGCCAGCACGGTCAGGCCGGCTCTACAGGCAAAGGGATTGCCGCCAAAGGTGCTGGCGTGCTCCCCGGGCACGAACAGATCGGCCTTGGCCTTAACCGCTAGCGCCCCAATCGGAATGCCGCCGCCTAAACCCTTGGCGAGGGTGAAGGCATCTGGCTCAACCCCCAGTTGCTCGTAGCCCCAGAGCCGGCCGCTACGGCCCACGCCGATTTGGACCTCGTCAAAGATCAGCAGGATTTGCTTGGCATCACAGAGCTGGCGTACCCGTTCAAAGAAGGCCCGGTTGCCGGGGTGCACGCCGCCCTCACCCTGGAGGGGCTCCAGCAATACCGCCGCCACCCTGGGGCCATGGGCCTCGCATTGCTCCAGGAGACTTTCGAAGGCGGCGGTGTCGTTGTAGGGGAAGTATTTGAAGCCCTCCACCATCGGCTCAAAGCCCTGGTGGTATTTCGGCTGGCCCGTGGCCGTTACGGCGGCAAGGGTGCGGCCATGGAAGCTGGCCTGGGCCGTGAGGATTACGGGCCCTTGCCCAGGCTCAGTGCCGATGCCCCGCACCTGGTGGCCGTGCTTGCGGGCCAATTTGATGGCGGCCTCGTTGGCTTCGGCACCGGAGTTGCAGAAAAACACCCGATCGGCGCAGCTGCTCCCGGTGATGGCCGCGGCGAGTTGCTCCTGCTCCGGAATCTGGTAGAGGTTGGAGACGTGTTGCAGTTGCCCCAGTTGGCGGGAGAGGGTCCGCCTGAGGCGGCGGTCGCTATGGCCGAGGGTGCAGACGGCGATGCCAGCCACACAGTCGAGATAGCGCTTGCCAGCCGTATCCCAGACCCAAACCCCCTGACCGCGCTGGAGCGCGATCGGGAAGCGGGCGTAGGTGTCCATCACTGAAGAGATGGGAGCGGTGGGACTCGAACCCACAAACCCGAAGGCGCTCGATTTTGAGTCGAGTCCGTCTACCAATTCCGGCACGCTCCCTTCTTTAAGAGCTTAGGCCGCGGCCTTCGCCAGGGGTTGGGCTCCACTGGCCCGTTCGATTAGGGCCCCGGCGGCGTTGAGCTTGGTTTCGAGGTGGGCATAGCCGCGATCGAGATATTCCAGGCCCCTCACCGTGGTGATGCCCTCTGCGGCCAAGCCGGCCAGCACCATCGCGGCCGAGGCCCGCAGGTCGGTGCCCTGCACCGGGGCCCCGCTCAGCCGGGGTACCCCTTCGACAAAGGCGGTGTTGCCCTGCATCCGGATTGCGGCCCCCATGCGCTGCAGCTCACCCACGTGCTGGAGGCGATTTTCAAAGATGTTTTCGGTGATCACGCTGGTGCCCTTGGCGGTGGCCAGCAGGCTCATGAACGGGGCTTGCAGGTCGGTGGGAAAACCAGGGAATGGTTGGGTGCGCAGGTCTACGGCATTGATTTGATCGGCCTTAAGGGTCAGGCCAATGCCGTCGTGTTCGATGCGGCAGCCCGCCTCTTCCAGCTTGGTGATCACGGCACCGAGGTGCTCGGGAATCACCGGTGCAATGCGCAGGTGGGAACGGGTGATCGCAGCGGCCAGCAGGAAGGTGCCGGCCTCAATGCGGTCGGGAATTACGGAGTAATCGGCGCCATGGAGGCGCTCGACTCCGGAGATGCTGATGGTGGGGGTGCCGGCGCCCCGCACCCGGGCCCCCATGGCCAGCAGCAGGCCCGCCAGGTCGACCACTTCAGGCTCAAGGGCGGCGTTTTCGATCACGGTTTCGCCGTCGGCCAAGGCCGCAGCCATCATTAGGGTCTCGGTGGCGCCGACGCTCGGGCAATCCAGGTGGATCCGGCCGCCGGTGAGTCGATGGCTCCGGCCAGGCACCACGGCTGTCACCACGCCGTGCTCAATCGTGACCTGGGCACCCAGGGCCTTTAGCCCCTTGACGTGCTCAACCACGGGACGGGTACCTATTTGGCAGCCCCCGGGCAGGGGCACCTTGGCCATGCCCATGCGCGCCAGCAGGGGACCGATGCAGAAGAAGCTGGCCCTGAGGCTGTTCACCAGCTCGTAGGGGGCGGTGGAGTTGTTGATGTGGTCGCCGTTTAGCTCGAGGCAATCACCAATCCGCAGAACTCGGCCCCCCAGGCTGCCAAGCATTTCGCCCATGGCGGCGATATCGGTGAGGGGCGGCACATTGCGCAGCCGGATCGTGTCGCGGGTGAGCAGGCAGGTGGCCATCAGCACCAGGGCTGAGTTCTTGGCGCCGCTGACGCTGAGCTCGCCGGTCAACTTGCGACCCCCGGAGATCTGGAGCAGGGGGTTGAGAATTACTGGGGAGCGCACAACAGTCAGGGTCATGGGATGGCTCTGCCCCTATTGAAGTCCCATCTTGACAACAAATAGTGGGAGCGTCTAGACGTCCGCCGCCCGAACTGGTCAGAAACGGCTAGGTGATGGCGTATGTTCGTCCGGTCGCTTCAGCGGCAGCCACGCGGATGTGGCGGAATTGGTAGACGCGCTAGTTTCAGGTACTAGTGGCAGCAATGTCGTGGGAGTTCAAGTCTCCCCATCCGCACTTTTTTCCTTCAATGATTGTTCTCAAGATTTCAAATGCCTCGGAGGTGATCTCCTCCAAGCTCGGCAAGTTTCTTGAGAGCTTGACCCCCGATGGTTTCGACCAAACCACCATCGAGGACGTCCTGCTCAAAAAGTTGATCGAAAACCTCCAGGCGGAGGGCCTAAAGGGCGAAGTGGCCTCGGTTAAGGGCTTGGATTTGGAAGGTAAGGAACTGGTGGTGCACGACCACATGCACGTGCGGCGCCACGACAGCTTCTAGGGCGTGCCCGAACTGATCACCAGCCGCCGCAACCCCCTGGTGAAACGGCTGCGGGAGCTGCATGTTGGCAAGGGCCGCAGGGAGCAGGGCTTGCTGCTGGCGGAGGGCACTCACCTTTTGCAGGAGGCGCGGCGGCTTGATTTGCTGCCGGTTGAACTGCTGGCCACGCAGGCCTGGGCAGACAAACACCCCGAGCTTTGGGAGGGTTGGCCCGATCAGGTGCGGCGCTATTGCGTTGATGGGCTGGTTTTAGCTGCAGTGGCCACCACGGCCCAGGCCGATGGGGTGGTGTTCAGCTTGGCCCCGCCGGCAGCGCCGAGCGAGCCCCCGCCGGCAAGGCAGACCCCGCCGGCAAGCCAGCCCAGCTTTGTGTTGGTGCTCGATGGCCTCCAGGATCCCGGCAACCTGGGCACCTTGATGCGCACCGCCCTGGCGGCGGGGGTGGAGGCCCTCTGGTTGGCAGAGGGCGCCGACCCCTTCCAGCCCAAGGTGCTGCGCTCCTCAGCTGGAGCGGCCTTGGCCCTGCCGATCGAGAGGATCGGCCGCCCTCAGCTCGAGGAGCGCCTACGGGCTGCTGCAGGCCGGGGGATGCAGCTGGCCGCGGCGGTACCGCCAGGGTTAAGCCAGGCCGATGGCAAGGGTCCGCTGGCCTATTGGCAGCTGGATTGGCTACGGCCCACGGCCCTGTTGCTGGGCAATGAGGGGGCGGGTCTGGCTGCGGAGCTGCAGGCCATCGCCACCCACCTGATCACGATCCCCCACTGCCAGGCGGTGGAATCGCTAAACGTGGCGGTTTCCGCTGCGCCGCTGTTGCTGGAGCGCCTGCGGCAGCGCTCTGGAACCTGACGGGGGAGAATGCCGTCAGTAACCGCAGTGCAGCCCGGTGAGCGACGCCCAAACCAACGGCAGCTTCGATTTCGACGTGATCGTGATCGGGGCTGGCTATGGCGGCTTTGATGCGGCAAAACATGCCGCCGAGCATGGGCTGAGGGTCGCCATTGTGGAGTCGCGCGACATGGGCGGCACCTGCGTAAACCGCGGCTGCGTGCCCTCGAAGGCCCTGCTGGCGGCCAGCGGCCGGGTGCGGGAGCTGGCGGATGCGGAGCATCTGGCTGGTTTTGGCATCCACGCGGCGCCGGTGCGTTTTGAGCGCCAAAAAATTGCCGACCACGCCAACCAACTGGTGGCGACGATTCGCACCAACCTGACCAAGGCCCTGGAGCGGGCCGGCGCCAAGATTCTTTTGGGCAAGGGCCGGCTCGATGGCCAGCAGCGGGTGGCGGTGCGGGAGGCCAGTGGGGTGGAGCGGGTCTATAGCTGCCGCGACGTGATCATTGCCACCGGCTCCGATCCCTTCGTGCCGCCTGGTATCGAGACCGACGGCCGCACGGTGTTCACCAGCGATGAGGCCGTAAGCCTGGAATGGCTGCCCCGCTGGATCGCGATCATTGGCAGCGGCTACATCGGCCTGGAATTCGCCGATGTCTACACGGCCCTTGGCTGCGAGGTCACGATGATTGAGGCCCTCGACAAGGTGATGCCCACCTTTGATCCAGACATTGCCAAGATCGCAGCCCGCCACCTGATTGAAGGCCGTGAAATTGAGGCCCGAGCAGGGGTGCTAGCCCGCAAGATCACGCCGGGCTGCCCGGTCAAGATTGAATTGGCCGACATGAAAACCAGGGAATACGTGGAAACCCTGGAGGTGGATGCGGTGCTGGTGGCCACGGGCCGGGTGCCGACCAGCGCTGAATTGAACCTGGCGGCGGTGGGGGTGGAAACCAACCGGGGCTTTATTCCCGTCGACGACAAATTGCGGGTGCTGGTGAATGGTGAGCCGGTGCCCCACCTCTGGGCCGTGGGCGATGTAACCGGAAAGATGATGCTGGCCCACACCGCAGCGGCCCAGGGAACGGTGGCGGTGGACAACATCCTTGGCCACCCCCGCGAGATTGATTACCGCTCCATTCCGGCGGCCACCTTCACCCATCCGGAGATCAGTTCGGTGGGTCTATCGGAAGTTGATGCCAAGGCCCTCGCCGCCAGCGATGGTTTTGAGCTGGGTTCGGTGCGCAGCTACTTCAAGGCCAATTCCAAGGCCCTGGCCGAGCTGGAGAGCGATGGCCTGATGAAGCTGCTCTTCAACAGAAGCAGTGGCGAAGTGTTGGGCGCCCACATCTATGGCCTGCATGCGGCTGATTTGATCCAGGAGGTGGCCAATGCGGTGGCCCGGCGCCAGTGCGTTCAGCAGCTGGTAAGGGAGGTGCACACCCACCCCACCCTCAGTGAGGTGGTTGAGGTGGCCTACAAGCAAGCTGCAGCGATGGTGGCCTGAGATGGAGTTCCGTCGCCGCCCCCCCAATCCCAAGGTGAAGGTGCTCCACCTGGAGTACGCCATCCGCCATGAGGAGAGCGAACCTCGCTCGATCCTCGAGAAGATTGTTTGGGAAAAGGACCGGGAGGTGGCCTCCGCCCGCGAGCGGGTGCCCCTGGAAAAACTGAAACAGCAGGTGGCGGATTTGCCCGCCCCCCTCGACTTTGTCGCCGCCCTGAAGGCCAGCTGCCGTAAACCGGCGGTGATTGCGGAGGTGAAAAAGGCCAGCCCCAGCAAGGGCGTAATCCGCGAAGATTTTGATCCCGTGGCAATTGCTAAGGGCTATGCAGCGGGCGGCGCCAGTTGTCTTTCGGTGCTCACCGATCGGCAGTTTTTCCAGGGGGGCTTTGAGGTGCTGGTGCAGGTGCGCCAGGCGGTGGAGCTGCCCCTGCTCTGCAAGGACTTCATCCTCAGCCCCTACCAGCTGTATCAGGCCCGGGCCGCCGGGGCCGATGCGGCCCTATTGATCGCGGCAATTTTGAGCGATCAAGACCTGGGCTATCTGCTGAAGGTGGCCAAGGCCCTGGGGCTGGCGGTGCTGGTGGAGGTGCACGATGCCGAGGAGCTGGAGCGGGTGCTGGACCTCGATGGGGTGCAGCTGATCGGCATCAACAACCGCAACCTGGCCACCTTTGACACGGATCTAGCCACCACTGAGCAGCTCACCGCCCTCTATGGCGAACGCATCCGCGCCAAGGGTTGCCTGTTGGTGAGCGAGTCGGGGCTATTCAGCCGCGAAGATCTCGATCGCGTCCAGGGCGCCGGCGCCGATGCGGTGCTGGTGGGTGAAGCCCTGATGCGCCAGGCCGATGTGACCGCAGCCCTGGAAACCTTGATTGGTGGCTGAGGGCAGCGGTCCCTAGCCCCCTACCTCTAGCCCCGCGACCTATGGGGCTGATTTCGCAGGGTGGAAAGTTAATTGAAGAGCCGTTCTTACTGCCTGGGAGGCTTGCTCCAATTGTTCTGTGGTCTCCAGGCTTGATGCCATTGGGTGTCTAGAGCAACGCCGTGATCTGGACTTTCCGTGGAGGCCTGGAAGTTTTACGTCAGTAGTTGGGCTAGTGGTTCTAGGCGTGCTCAGGCATCGCTAAGAACTCGTATCCAACAGCAGGATCAGGGGCTTCAGCAGCTACACAATAGGTTGAACTACTGGTGTAATTGCAAAGAGCATGTCATTGAAGTCGCGATCTCCCCGCAAGCCCATATCCTCAAAGGCAAAGTAGCCAGTGCCAAAGGAGACATGCTGAAGATCCTTCCCAAGATTTGCCTCTTTAACTGAAAACAAGATCTCAGACAGGCTATCGATCTGATCCGGCGAAGCTAGCACCTGATTAGGAGTGATAAAAAGAGAATATGAGTTTCCCTTAGCAAGTTGAATTGAAGATCTGCTCGTTTGAGCAAAGCCAGGAATGGGCAAACCTGTAATCCCATCTACCGTATTCGTCTGCGATCGCCTAAAAGCCTCTCTGGCGTATTCAACGCTACCCGGTTCCAAGGGATTAGTTAGTCTCCCCTTATCTCCAAACAGGAAGTGGCCGTAAGTGTTATCTACACGAAATAATCCATATCCTGATAGGTTGCTACTGAATCTAGCCACATCGAGATTGAAATCAACATTCGAACTGCCAGCATTGCTTGCAGCGTAGTAAGTGAGCTCGTCTACCATAAAAAGCTGCCCCTCGCCAGGCGCCAATACAACCTGTGATCCAATGCCAGGAGCTCCAAATACAACACTATTATCCAATTCTGGGCTGGAATTAATACTAAAACCTAGGGTAGAAAGCCTCACGTTCCCTTCTATATCTTGCAATGCAAGTGCGAATCGATCAGCGGAGGGCAGTGTGGTGCCAGCCGCTGTTGCAAGATCTCCAATTGAAATCCCTTCACTGCTTAGAATCGCGCTGGGATTCGAAAAAGCTTCCAATGCTTTTTCCGGGCTAAGCGCATGCGAATCATAAGATTCGCGAGAGGTAGCGAGATAGCTAAACATACTTTTTGCCAGATTTAGATATGATGGATCTTTTGGCTTTATAGCAATCTGGCCGTTCTGGATTGAGCCGTCACTATTTACTGGGTACCAAAATAACTGCTCACCAGCCTTAAGATTTGCCCTAGGCATTAAAATCGCCAGCTGCTGGGCCTGCGACGGCAATTTTTCATCCGTTTCGTATCCAGATTTGTTTGAATAAAATACTCCCTCTACCTCTTGATTCAATGTAATCATATCAGTAGTTGCATAGAGAAATATGCTGCCTGAACCATCAGCTATTGTTGCGTTAGTGGCATTTTCAAGCTTAAAATTAATTAACTTGTCCGGCAAAGTTATGAAATTAAGATTA
This sequence comes from Cyanobium sp. WAJ14-Wanaka, assembly GCF_024345375.1. Taxonomy (NCBI): domain Bacteria; kingdom Bacillati; phylum Cyanobacteriota; class Cyanophyceae; order Synechococcales; family Prochlorococcaceae; genus Cyanobium; species Cyanobium sp. WAJ14-Wanaka. Next base: position 104,400 of record NZ_JAGQAZ010000001.1, read on the forward strand.
GAGCCAAATTCTACGCTAATTTCATTAACTCCACTTGGAAATCTAAATAAATACCTGTTACTACTGCTATTGATGATATTTTCTTCGTTGACATAAGGTTGTAGGTACTTGCTAGCATCACTTGGCAAAACCAATTCAACTGTTGCTTCTTTGTCTAAGTTATTCTCGCTTCTCTGCAGGGAAATCTCAATCGATGCAAAAATAGACCTTTTTTTTCGATTTCTTAGTGTGGATATATCCTGAGGGATGATGGCTTCATTAATTCTAAAGCCAGCTTTAGTTTCTTCTAGTTGCTCAAGTTCTTTATTCGAGCGACTAAGGAGCCAGGCGCCTTGAGCCATCACACTTGCAATAACAAGATCATCTTTTAAATCATACTCAAGATTCGTAATCCACATGTTAAAATTATTGTCATCTCCAGCACCTTGCCATCCAACTGGCTTGAAGGTGCTGGGATAATTCGTGGCCCCCACTGATGCACGCCACGCACCTCCATAGCCACTTAGGAATAATTCAGCTTCAGCACTTTCAGTTTTAGGGGCGTATACAACCTGCTGTAGGCTTGCCGTAGCTGGAATTCCATTCTTACCAGACTCTGCCGCTATACTCCAGTTTAGGCCACCATCTGGGCTATAAATTAGATAAGAGGCTGAGAAATAATCAGCTGTAGGCCTATTTAATTGTTGTATGTACGCGATTTTAGTGGATGCAACTGTAGCCCAAATTTCGTCTGGGTTATTCGGATTGAATGCAATACCAGTTATTGTATTTCCCTGGACGACCTTCGGCAGATTTGCGGAGAGATCCTTTAACTGATAAGCCTCTACATTCTTAAACCAGTCTTGCTGTGTGCTTGCTGATGCTTTGCGGCCAAATAGTTTTGCCGTGGGGGTGGGGGTACCTCCTACATCTTCAGACTGTAAGAAACTTGCGTATAATGCGTCCCAGCTGTAGGGCTTCTGATCCTTGAACTGAAATGCTTGATTAGACCCTATGGCAACTTCAGTGAAGTATCTAGGTTTATCTGTATCTTCGGCTATTAATGAAACAAGCAGCATCTCTCCTAATGTTACCGACTGCCAGTGCGGGAAAACCTGCTCGTAGATATTGCGCATTCCTGAAAAGACAATGTCTCCAGCGCGGTACTCACTTGTTTCTGCTGGATGATAGAAGGGGTAAGCAGCAGCGCCGTACCAGGTGTTTTCATAATCAAACCAGTCTTGAAAATTGCGATACTTATCAATGATGCTTAGGTTTAGAAAATCACTAGAGAGAAGCGTGCCTGAATGGTCATATGAATTCTGCTCTACAATTCCTCTTGCACCATATTGTTGAGAGGCAAAGTAAGCCCTGCTGATGCCATCGCTACCTACGATTCCATCATCAAATCTCGCTATTGCACCATCTCCACCTGTGACATTTAACCAGCCAGGCTGATTTCCAAAGCGCCCAACTGCTGTGGCATTATCCTGCATCGCCGTAATGGCAAGGTTGCCAATACTGCTCCAATCTGAGCTGAAGCTTTCGGTGATACGTAGGCCATCATTTAAACCTTTCCAGGGCTTTGTTGTGTCGATGTCTTTGCTTGTACCCAGATCTTTGATATAGATGCCACCATCATCTGATTCGATAATGCGTGTTACCCCAGAGAGCGTTTGCATAAAAGCAATATCTCTGGAATCGGCATGCGGTGCAGTGCCATCGCTGTTTTTATCCTCTTCTTTTGAGGGAAAGAGATTAGTAAATTTTGGTTGAATGCCGCTGAAATCTGTAGCTACGATTGCTCCGGTAGCTCCTAGATATGTCGTAACCCATGTACCATTCTTGAACTCACCTGGCCCCCAATTTCCGCCTGCAAATACCTGTTCTGGGTTTATAGGATTGGAGGCAAAGGATGAATGAATTGTAGCTTGACCATTTCCAATCCTGCCAAGTACATCTTCTTTTTGCCAGATTAAATTAGTAACCTTTTCATCATAAATAACTTTATTTATTGAGTCATAGAGCTCGCTAGCACTAGCTGTCGCCAGGAAGAGAATATCTTTGCCCGTCGCTGGATCTTTTGATGTTGCTACTCGTAACATTGATTTGTCACGGCATAGCGTCTCTGAGCTGTCTATCAGCTTCCATTCCCTTAAGGGAGCTTGGCTGAGTTCAGAAATTGTTGATGTGTATATACCCTTGCCAATTACAGCCGCATAAAGGCGACCGGAACTTGATTTAGCAATCGATGATATATTACTACTGGTGGATCCGCTCAGGTTCGCTGCTGCTCCCAGGGTTGTGAGCTTGCCTTCTAAATCAATTGAGCCAATGAAGAGACCCGTTTTAGTTCCTGCAACAACAATGTCATCAGCAATCTCTAGGGAGGTGATGGCTTTTCCTTTTAGATTTTCTTGGCTATTTCCAACATTCGCAATCCATTTTAGGGAGCCGCCGGCAAGCCTTTCTGCAACCTGCAGGGGTTTGTCTATCAAGCCGGACAAATCTCCAAAGCTACTTGTGGCTCCTTGGCCTGAAATTAGCCACTTGTTATCATCAGAAACCTTTATCTTGGAAATTGATTGAGCTCCTTCGTATCCATTAGAGCCGCTTAGCCAAGTCCATTGGCCCCATGCATCTGTTGCCCCTGTGTACGGCCTTCCCCACACACCTCCCCCAGCGGCGCCAGCGTAGAGGATGCCATCTTTAGTGTTGTTATCCTGCACCATGAAAAGGCTACTAACAGCACCAGTTGCAATGCCGCTGCCCCAAGGATTTCCTATGCTTAAACGTGCTCTGAAGGGATCCTGAATCGGTGCGGGACCAAGGGGCTTAAACATTTGATCTGTGGCCATATTGTTGAAAGGTTTAAAACTCAATAAAGTATACAAATGGACCGACGTGATGTCAAGATTTACTAGGGGGTATGCCCCAATTGATTGCGCACCTCGCATCAAGCATCCATAATTCAGGCAATCTTCTAGGTGCTCACATGCAGCTCAAACCTAGGCTGGCACAGCTGTATCTCGCGCTGTTCACTTCACTACTGATCATTGGGTTCTTTCAGTTCAGCGCTCCAAGGCTGTTGCCGCACAATCCCCAGCCCCATGATACCCCAAGTACTAGAAGCTACGTCTCAGTTGAGACCATCAACGAAAAAGGAAAGCCTGCCGATCTTGATATCAATTTGACGGTCAGAGTCAGAACAATTCAAAATATCAACCTTCCTGAACAAAGCTTTAGCGCTGAAGGCTTCTATTGGCTCCAATGGGGCCAGGAGGTTCAGGATATGATTGCCCGTCACAAAATCGCTTTAGATGGGATCGTCGAGATTGTCAATCTTGTTGATCGTGATTCAACTGTAATCGAGCGCACTGCAATATTTAGCAGGCAGATTGGTGGCAGGAAGGTGTATTCGTTGTCAGTGTTTTATTCAGGTAAGTTCTTCATCCCTAATGTTAATCTCGAGAACTCTCCCTTTGATCGGCTGATCTTGCCAATCATCATCGAAGTAGATGATAGTGAGCTCAGCAGTGAATCGAGATTTGTATCTCTGAGCCCAGAATTGAATACCACCGCCGACCCGATAGCCGGTGAATTTTCAAATATAAGTGGCTTTCGCCTTATCAAAACCAGCTGGCAACGGGCTGTTGCTAGCTATCTGTCTAGTCCTGATGCTCCAACGGGAAGCCAGACAAGGTACAGCAGGGCAACTGCTCTTTTTACTTATGACCCAGGCTTCTGGGCTGTTTTCGTTCAGTGGATATTGCCGCTCGTGGTGGTTATGGGCATCGTGGTAATGGCTCCTTCCCTGGATGGGAAGTTGGGCGACTCGCGCCTGGCGATCCCAACAGCTGCCTTGCTGACATTAATATTCCTGCATCTTGGCTATAAGGCAAGCTTCCCTGAGGTGCCTTATCTTACTTACCTTGATCAACTCTATGCATACAGCTATTGCGTCTGCATTTTGATCTACATTCTTTTCGTTTTGTCGTCTAATGCCCATTCTCGTGGTAATCGCGTTGGGGATGGGGGTAATTATTTAATGCAGCAGGATAGGTTCGAATTGATTGTCCAGGTCTCCATTGTGGTTGGTTATGTATGTGTTGCCGTTCTCGGTTGGCATGCCTGAATCTTGCTGGCTCGCTGATAGTTAGATCCACACCCATTTATTGCGCCCCTGGCAAATCTTGATTGGAGTTTGAATTGGATGTGCGCTCCACTCAAGTCGGGCCTAATTCCCGGCGTGGGGTAGTCGTTTGGGGAGGGCGCTTTGCGGAAGATTGGCCTAGGAAAACCACAAAAAGCCCCTGGCCGGTCGCTTTGACTGACCAGGGGCATAGACGATAACAACGGTCGAGAATCAGACCTTGCGGCTGTAGAACTCCACCACCAGGAGTTCGTTGATCTCAAGGGCGACCCATTCGCGTTCGCACTTGCTGATCACCTTGGCGGTGAGTTTGTTCTTGTCGAGCTCAAGGTGGGGCGGGATGTTGGCCAGGCCTGGGAATGCCAGGTTGCCTTCAGCCAACAACTTGCTTTGCTTGCGCTCGCGGATGGCGACCTGGTCGCCGGCCTTGCACTGGAAGCTGGCGATGTCCACCACGCGGCCGTTCACGGTCACGTGGCCATGGTTCACCAACTGGCGGGCACCGGGAACGGTGGGGCCAAAGCCAAGGCGGAAGCAGACGTTGTCGAGCCTGTTTTCCAAAAGCTTGAGCAGGTTGGTTCCGGTGGAACCCTCCTGGGCACGGGCTTTCTTCACGTAGCGAACCAGCTGACGTTCGGAAATGCCGTAGTTGAAGCGAAGTTTTTGCTTCTCTTCGAGGCGGATGGCGTATTCGGAGCGCTTGCGACGGGCTTGGCCGTGCTGACCGGGGGGATAAGACCGCTTGGCGGACTTACGGGTGAGACCGGGAAGGTCTCCCAAGCGCCGCGTGATCCTCAAGCGAGGGCCGCGGTAGCGAGACATGAAAAGAAATCAAGGGACAAAATTGGGCCCGAAAGGCCCGTGGCGAGGCCGGATCAAGCATGCTGGATAAATCCCTACAGGCTTGAGTCGTGCTGCGCCAACGATCGATCCTATCGGTTGGCCCCAATGCCGAGGCCCAGGGGGTTGTGGGTGCCGTGCTGCTTGCCCTGATTGGCTTCTATCGCCAGTGGTTTTCGCCCCTACTCGGCCCCCGCTGCCGCTTCATTCCCAGCTGTAGCGCCTACGGGTTGGAGGCAATTGCCCGCCATGGGGCCCTGCGGGGTAGCTGGCTGACCCTGCGGCGCCTGTTGCGTTGCCACCCCTGGACACCCTGCGGTTGCGATCCAGTGCCCGATTAATGGAGGGATCAGCCATGGGCGAGCTGTTGCTGTTCACCAGGGCCGGCTGCTGCCTATGTGAGGGCCTGGAGGAAAAATTACGGGCCCTTACGCCAGTTGTGGCCCTCAGCTTGGTTGATGTGGATGGTGATCCGGCCCTCCAGGCGCGCTATGGGTTGGAGGTGCCGGTGCTGGCGATACCCGCTCCGCAGGGGGAGGTGGCCGGGACCCGCCCCTGGCGGGAATTGCCCCGGGTGCCGCCCCGCCTGATGGGTAAAAGCCTGGCCGATTGGCTGCTTAAAAACGGTTTCCCTGGCCAAGGCGCTTAGATAGGCACTAAGACGGTTGCCCCGCCATGGCCCTGCTGCTCCATCCGCTCCTGCGTCAGCTGGGATTGGAGGTGCCAGAAGGCTTGCCGAATGCCGACCTGACGGGGCTTAGCTGTGATTCGCGCCGGGTTGGGCCGGGCACCCTGTTTGTGGGGCTGCCTGGCAACCAGGTGGATGGGGGTCAGTTTTGGCCCCAGGCCCTGCAGGCCGGCGCGGAGGTGGCCCTGATTGGGGCAGCAGCAGCAGCTGCAAATCCACCGGGCCCTGCGGATCCGGTGCTGGTGGTGGATGGTCCGGTGGCCCGTTGGGCTGGGGAATTGGCGGCGGAGTTTTGGGGCCGGCCCAGCCAGCGTTTGGCCCTGATCGGGGTGACGGGCACCAATGGCAAAACCACCATCACCCACCTGATTGAACATTTGGCCGCGGAAACGGGCCGTCCCACGGCCCTATTTGGCACCTTGGTGAACCGCTGGCCGGGCCATAGCGTCACGGCCCAACACACCACGGCCTTTGCCGATGTGCTGCAGGCCCAATTGGCCCAGGCGGTGGAGGCCGGAGCGATGGTGGGGGCGATGGAGGTGAGTTCCCATGCCCTCGATCAGCAAAGGGTGGCCGGCTGCCAATTCGCCGGAGCGGTGTTCAGCAACCTCAGCCAGGACCACCTCGATTACCACCTTTCAATGGAGGCCTATTTCGAGGCCAAGGCCCGCCTGTTTGCAGCCCCCTATCTCCAGTTGGGCGGCCAGGCGGGCGGCCAGGTGGGCGGCCAGGGCTGTGCCAAGGGAGTGGTGATCAATGGCGACGACGCCTGGGGCCGGCGCCTGATTGATCGGCTGGCCAGCCAGCTGGGGGATTGCTGTTGGCGCAGCTCCCTGGAGGATCCCACCGCCGAGCTGCACGTGCGTGACCTCCAGCTCGGCTCTGGCGGCATGGCCGGCACCCTGGTGACACCCCATGGTTCAGGCCAATTTCAGTCGCCTTTGGTGGGTCGTTTCAACCTGATGAATCTGCTGCAGGCGGTGGGTTCCCTGGTGCAGCAAGGGGTGCCCTTGCCCCTGTTGTTGGGGGCGCTTGGCAGCTTCAAGGGGGTGCCGGGCCGGATGGAGCGGGTCAGCCTGGGGGCAGCCCAGGGCCCCTTGCCCGCCGTGTTGGTGGATTACGCCCACACCCCAGATGGCCTGGAGAGTGCCCTCGGCGCCTGCCGCCCCTTCACCTCGGGCCGTTTGATTTGCGTTTTTGGCTGTGGTGGTGACCGCGACCGCAGCAAGCGGCCGCTGATGGGGGCGATTGCTGCCCGGTTGGCCGACCAGCTCGTGCTCACCTCCGACAACCCCCGCACCGAGGAGCCGGCCCAGATCCTGGCGGATGTGGTGGCTGGCATTCCCGCCGGCACGGCCCTGCAGGTGGAGGCGGATCGGGCCGCTGCGATCAGGCTGGCGATTGCCGCTGCAGCTCCTGAGGATCTGGTGCTAATCGCCGGTAAGGGCCATGAGGACTACCAAATCCTTGGTACCAGCAAGGTTCATTTCGACGATCGCGAAGAGGCGGAGAAGGGTCTGCGGGCACGACCACACGGCTAAACCCCGCCGATCCAGGTGGGCGTGTTGAACAATGCGAAGGCTAAGCCCTAGGTTCTGGCTTTTTTGGGATAGGGAGATACGTTTTTAGAGTTGTTTTTCAAGTACCAGTGTCATCTCCAGTTCCCATGGCCAAAAAGCTATTAGCAGAGGCTTTTGGTACATTTTGGTTGGTGTTTGGAGGTTGCGGTAGTGCTGCAATCGCCGCCAATTTCCCCTATCAGACGGGTGCAGATATCGCGCCAGGAAACCCCTTTGGTCTGGGTTTTCTAGGTGTGGCCTTGGCCTTTGGTCTCACGGTGGTGACCATGGCCTACGCGATCGGCCATATTTCCGGATGTCATTTGAATCCCGCGGTGAGCTTCGGCCTCTGGGCCAGTGGTCGCATGAAGGGTTCCGATCTGCTTCCCTACATCGGGGCCCAGGTGGCGGGCGGAGTTCTGGCTGGCGGTTTTATTAAATTGGTAGTGGCGGGTGGCCCGGCCTTCCAATTGGTAATGGCAGGTAGTAACCCCTTGGCTACCAATGGTTGGGGTGCCCATTCCCCTGGTGGCTATGGCTTCTGGGCTGCCCTGGTCGTGGAGCTGGTGCTTACCTTCTTTTTCCTGCTGGTGATCATTGGGGCTACTGATCGTCTGGCGCCTGTCGGTTTTGCCGGTGCCGCCATTGGCCTAGCCCTAGCCCTGATCCACATGATCAGTATTCCAGTTACCAATACCTCAGTGAATCCCGCCCGCAGCACCGGAGTGGCCCTATGGGTTGGCGGTGAGGCAGTTGGTCAGCTGTGGCTGTTCTGGTTGGCTCCTATCGCTGGTGCCCTTTTGGCTGGTTGGTTTTACCGCAATGTGCTGAGTTCCGAGACCAACTGATCGATCTCGGTTTCAGTTGTGCTGATGTGGGTGCAGGCCCTTAGGCAATGGGGATCATCCAGGCTGCGGATCCAGATCCCCTTTGCCCCCAGCTGCTTCACCAGCTCCTCTGGGTTGTGCCCCTCCACCTGGAAGCTCACGAGCCCAGCTGGGGGGGCACTTTCCAGCAGGGTGCTGATGCCATCAATGGCCTGCAGGCCGCTCCAGAGCCTGTGGCTTAGGCCTTGAATTACGGCTAGCCGCTCCTGGGCGCTGCCCTCCGCATCGAGCAGTGCCAGGGAGGTTTGGAGCCCCGCAAATAAGGGCAGGCAGGAGGTGGCAACCTCGAAGCGGCGGCTATCGGCGTGGAAGCCGCTTTGGCCGTTGCTTTCGTGGCTGAGGCTGCGCCAGCCGATCAAGGTGGGTTGGGCCTCCCTAACGACCCGTTCGGAAAGGGCCATTGCCCCGAGGCCTTCGGGGCCGCAGCACCACTTGTGGCCGGTGCAGGCATAGATGTCGGCGGCGGCGGCAGCCTCCGCCACCGGCATTGCCCCAAGCGATTGGGCCGCATCCACCAGCAGCCAGGGCTGGCGCGGATGGTGCTGCAATTGTTTTGCCACCGCCGCAATCGGCATCAATTGGCCGGTGTTCCATAGCAGGTGGGAGAGCACCACCAAGCGGGTGGCAGGGCCTAGGGCCTGCTCGAGCCGCTCAAGCACCCTGGCCTCGGCATCGGCTGGGGTCTGGCGCAGATCGGCCACCGGCAGGCTGGCGATCTGGAGACCCTCGCGGCGGGCCAATTCCCGGCAGGCGGCCACCACCCCTGGGTGTTCGCAATCACTGATCAACAGCTCATCGCCGCGCTGCCAGGGCAAGCCCCAGAGGGGCAGCACGCAGCCGGAGGTCACATTTTCAGTAAAGGCCACCCGCTGGCTTGGCACCCCAAACTCCTGGGCCAACCGCTGCCGAAGGCGGGCGCTGGTGGCCTCGATGAAGGGCCACACATCACCGGTGAAGGGCCCCAGCTCCTGGATCCTGCGCCAGCTGGCGGTGATCGCTTCTAGGGAGGCTTCCGGCAGGGGCCCCTGGCCGCCGTAGTTGAAGTAGGTCTTGTTGGCTAGGGCGGGGAGCTGCTGGCGAAAGCGCTCCGCAAAGGCCCCCTTTGGGGGCGCTTGCTTCTGCCCAAAGGATTCCGACAAGGCAGACCAAAACCAGCTGCCTTCAGCATGGCCCATCCATGCTGGGGGTGCTTTGTCGCCCTTGCTTCCGTGATTCCAGGCTCGCTTGCCCTGCCCGATCTGGTGCTGCTGGTGGCCAATGCGCTGGTGCCTTTTCTGTTCAAGCTCCTGGGGGCCGTGGCCCTTTGGGTTGTGGGCGGTTGGTTGATTCACCTGGCGGTGCGGGTGCTGCGCAAGGGCCTGCGCCATAGCAGCCTCGACCTAACCGTGGCCGGCTACCTGGTGGCCATCCTCTCGGCGGTGCTGAGGGTGATCCTGGTGGTGGCGATATTGGGCTTCTTTGGCATTCCCACCGCCAGTTTTGCGGCCCTCCTGGCCGGCGCTGGCGTGGCAATTGGTGCCGCCTGGAGCGGCATGTTGGGCAATTTTGCGGCGGGTGTTTTCCTGCAGTTGTTTCGGCCCTTCAGTGTCGGAGATGTGATTTGTGCGGCTGGTGTAACCGGCACCGTTGAGGAAATTGCCATGTTTTCCACCTCAATTCTGGGCCCCGATCACGTCCGCAACATTGTTCCTAACGGCAAGCTATTTGGCGATACGATTCAAAATTTTTCAGCGCATCCCTACCGGCGTGTGGAGGTTTTTGCCCAGCTTGATCACAGCGCTGATCTAGATCGGGCAATCTTGCTGATCCGCGAGGGCCTAGGTCAGGTTGCCAACCAGATACCAGGCCTGGAGCCGGAAGTGGCCGTATTTGAGCTAAACGATCGGGGCCCAAAGTTGGTGGTGCGCCCCTTTACCCCCAACGCCCACTACGTCCAGGTTTTATTTGACACCAATCGGATGCTGGTGGAGGTGTTGGGCCGCAATGGCTTCCCAATCCCGAAGCTGCAGCTGGCAATGGTGGCTGAAGCAGAGAACGCCAGTTAGAGGATTTGGCCGACCCCTACTGCGGCAACAGCTGAAAACAGGGTGATTCCCAGGGCCGTAAGGGGGTTCTGCCCCTGGGCCACCGCCACCGAGGTCACAATTCCGGCGCCGAGGCAGGCCACCGCCAATTGGCTGGTGATCTCTTGGTGCGACCGGGGGCTGGGGGTGGGGGTCACGGCAGGGCGAGCGAGTTGGATCGACCGTAGGGGCGTTGGCCAGGTCTGCCATCGCCGCGATGGGTTCTTGTTACCTGGAGTTTGAGTTCGTTACTCAGCGCAATCTGGGCCGCTGGCCGGCCGGGCCCTGCCGCCACTGGCCCATTGGTGCAGAACATCGAGTTGTTCCTTGGCCGTGCGCGAAAGCGGCACCAGTTGGCTGGCGGCTGCAATCAAGTCGGCTTCCCCGAAGTCGCGCCGTTCGGCAAAGGCCAGGTGCATCGCTTCGATCACGGTTTGCTCCAGTTCGGCGCCGGAAAAACCGATCGTGCGATCAGCCAGCACCTCCAGCGGGATCGCGTGTGCTGGTCGCCGTCGCCTCAGCTGGAGATCGAGGATTGCCTTGCGTTCGGCGGTGCTTGGTAACTCCAGCAGGAAGATTTCGTCGAAGCGGCCCTTGCGCAGTAGTTCGCCCGGCAGGCGTTCAACCCCGTTGGCTGTTGCCACCACAAACACCGCACTGGTTTTCTCCGCCATCCAGGTGAGCAGGCTGGCCAGCACCCTTTGGCTGGTGCCGCCATCGCTGCGGGAGTCGCCGCCGAAACCCTTGTCGATTTCGTCGATCCAGAGCACGCAGGGGGCCATGGCCTCGGCCCGTTGAATCATGTCGCGGGTGCGGGCTTCGCTGGCGCCCACCAGCCCGGCAAATAGGCGGCCCACATCAAGTCTCAACAGGGGCATCGCCCAGCTGTGGGCAATGGCCTTGGCGGTGAGCGATTTACCCGTGCCCTGGGGACCCACCAGCAGGACGCCCCGGGGCAGGGGCAGGCCAAACCGCTGGGCCTCCTCGCTGAAGGCCATGTGCCGTTGGGCAAGCCATTGCTTCAGGGCCGCCAGCCCACCCATGTCGGCGGTGCTGGCGCTGCTGGGGCAGTACTCGAGCAGGTCGCTTTGGGCAATCGCCTGGCGTTTTTCCTCCAGCACCTCCGCCAGGTCGCCGATGCCCAGCTGGCCATGGCGGGCCAGGGCCCGGGCGGCCAATTGGCGCACCCTTTGCTCACTGAGGCCATGGCAGGCGGCCGTCAGCTGGCTGAGGATTTCCTCTGCCAGGGGTGTGCCGCCAGCTGAGGCAATTGCACTGAGCAGCTGGCCAATTTCTGCCGCATCGGGCAGCGGCAGCTCCAGGACGCTGATGCAATCCTCCAGTTCCCTGGGCAGCTGCCAGTCGGGGGCGCTGATGACCAGGGTGTGGGGCACCTGGCGCAGGCTGGTGGCCAGGTTGCGCAGGCGCCGGCAAATGCCGACGTCATCGCAGTAGCGATGGAAATCGCGCAGCAGCAGGATCGCCCCCTGCTCGGGGGCCATGGCGTCGATGCAGGAAAGGGCCGCCATCGGATTGCGGGCTGCCTCCCCCTGGCGATTGGGGGCACCGCCCAGGCCGTCGATGAAATCCCAGCGCAGCAGGGTGCGGCCCCCCAGCCGTTGGGCAGCCGCCTCAAGCAACCGCTCCACCCGCTCCTCCTCCAGGCTGCGAATCCAGAGGATCGGCGTGCGCGACCTAATCAATAGGTCCAGCTGGTCGGCCCAGGCCAAGCTCACGGTTGCAGGGGGCTCATGGTTTTAGTTGCCCCAGGGCGGCCCAGCGCGGATCTTGGCTTGGGCCCACACTTTCCCAGGCGCCGGGTCCGGGGCAGGCGGCGCCGCAGTTGCTTACCAGGGGAATCTGCAGGCTGAGCTGCTCATAAACCCATTGCTCGGGATCAAAATTTCCGCGGGGATCCAGGTGTTCGCTCACCGCCGCATCAATCGATGCCCCCTCCAGCTCAAATACCTCGCCCCCATCGAGGGGGGGCTCTTCTAGGGAAATAACTTCGCTGGCCTTGGCCCGCAGCGGCTGGTTGTACTGCTGGAGGCAGCGGTCGCAGCAAAGGCTGATCACCGTGGCCATTTCCCCTTCCACCTCCAGCAGATTGCCCCGGTGCCTAGCGCTGAGCTTGCCCCGCACCGGCCTGAGGCTGTCCAGGCCATCGATGGGCTGGTCGATCTGCCAATGGTGGCTTTGATCTAGGAGCTTCAGCTCCTGGATTGGCATGGGCCGCAGGGGGGGGATGGCAGAGGCGCTCATCTTGCTTCGGGGCCGAGTTACTTCTTGCCCTTTGGTTCAAAAGGCAGGCGATTTGCCCCGCCTGCTGTGACCGTGACGGTTTGCTGGGTGAGCTGTTGGTCGAGGATTGCCTGCAGGTTGTCGGGCAGGGCCTCCCGGGAGAGCAGGAAGGTTTGCAGCGCCTGGAAGATGTTGGCGATCACCATGTAGAGCAGCACCCCCGCTGGTAGGGGGAAAAACAGGAACATGCCCGTGATCATTACCGGCGTGATCTTGTTGGCCGTGGACTGCTGGGGGTTGGCGGGCATGCCCATGCCAGAAAGGATCTGGGATGCAAACAGGCTGGCGCCAAAGCCGGCCACCAGGATTGCGATATCCCAGTTGACGGCCCCATCGGTCATGAAGCCGACCTGGCCGAGGGCCTTGATAAACAGGAAGCCGCTGCGGGCCGCCAGGCCTGGAATCTTGGCTTCCACCGTGGCATCACCCGTGCCCAGGGCGGTAATGCTGCCGTTTTGGTCCACACTCACCACGCCTTCGCCCTTGGTGATGCTCCAGGTGGGCTCGAAGGCATCAGCGCCTTCAATCCCCTTCAGCACGGAGCTGAAGCTGTCGCCCGTTTTGGTGTGCAGCTGCACCTGAACCTTGTCTCCCACTCCGATCTTGGTGCCCTGCTCGAGGCTGGCGATCACCGGCACGTGGTTTGTTTCGGTGACAAAAATCGAGTGGCTGGCGCTGTTGAACGGCTTGGGCTCCACCGCTGCGATTTGCTCGGCCGGCAGCACCTTGAGGTTCAAGGTGTAGGGCACATCGGCAAACGGTGATCCCCTCAGGGTGGCGAATAGGGCAAACAGGATCGGCATCTGCACCACCAGGGGCAGGCAGCCGGCCAGGGGGCTGCCGAATTCCTTCATCAAACCCCCCAGCTCCTCCTGCTGTTTCTGGGGGTTGCTGGCGTATTTGGCCTTGATCTCAGCCTGGCGCTTCTGCATCACCGGCTGGGCAATGCGCATGCGCCTTGCATTGCGAATCGAGCCGGCACTGAGGGGGAACAGCGCCAGGCGAATCACCACCGTGAGGGCAATGATCGCCAGCCCGTAGCTGGGCACCAATCCATAGAAGAAATCGAGGATTGGCAGCAGCAGGTTGTCGGAGATGTAGCCGATCACGGCGAGTGGGGGCTTGGGGTAAGGAGGCGGTGTGGCCAGTGTGCCCGACCAGGGGGTTGAAATGCGGTTTAGGCGGCCATGCCCTTGGGGGCAGCAGCTTTTTTGGCGGCCCGCTGCTGCTCGATGAACTCCTCCAGGCCCCGGAAGTTGGGCACTGAACGCATTTCCAGCTTGGAGCCATCGTTGAGCACCACGACCATGTCGCCCCAAAAGCCGAAGCCCCGGCTGACGCTGCGGAGTTCGCGGATTTGGCTATAGACCACCTGGCTGCGGTCGCGACCTAGCCAGCCACCGTTGACCTCAATGCGGCGACTGGTGATCCGATAGCGCAGCCATAGGGCCCGCACGATCGCACCCACCGCAAAGGGAATGCCGACCAGGGTCAGGCCCAGCAGCAGGTTGAAGATCAGGTCTCCCTTGGCTGGTCCACCTTCGTAGAAGACCGATTCTTGGATCTCTGCGCTCATGGGATTAGGCCGGCTTGCTGCAGAAGTTGGTTGCATTCTCCCAGGAGGTCTGCGCTTTCGCGCTCGGCACTTCCGGGTTTGAGGCTGATCAGCAGCCATAGGGCCTTTTGCTGCTCTTGGCCGACCAGCCCCAGGAGGTGGCTGTGGAGCAGCCGCCGTAGCCGGTTGCGCTGCACAGAGCGCTTGTGGACCTTGCTGCTCACCACCACGCCGCAACGCCACGGACTGGCTGGTGCCTGGCGCTGGCTGAGGGGCAGCAGGGCGGGCCTGGCTTCGAGCAACCTGAGCATCAAAAAAGGGCCGTTGTATTTGCGGCCCTTTTGATACAAGCAATCGAAAACCTTTTGTCCCTTTAGCCGGTGGCGTTGGGGCAGGGCCAAGGCCCTAAACGGCCAGGCGGGCGCGGCCGCGGCGGCGGCGGGTGCGGATCACTCGGCGGCCGGTGTGGCTGCGCATCCGCACACGAAAACCTGATACGCGCTTGCGTTTGCGGCTAGTGCCTTCCAGGGTGCGCTTGGTCATGGTCTCTAACTCGCTCCTCTTGTCGCGGCTTGAATGGGCGTAGGGGCCAACCTATCAGGCTGCCCCTGCTGACTTGTGGGGCCTAGTTGCTGGGGGGCTCCAGCTGGATCAACCAGCTGCCCAGGTAGCCAGCGATCGGAATGTCACCCGGTGCCTGGGCTAGGGCATTGAACTGATACATGCCCGGATTGAAGGGGTTGAAGATCTGCATGTAGACCCCAATCGTGCCTTCGTCGGAGACGGGGGTGTTGGGGAACACCTCGATCGCATTGCCCTTATCGGCCAGCTCAATGGTGGCGGGGATGTCCTTCTCGCAGCGGGTGCGCTTGAGCATGCCCCCCTCACTCATCTTGCAAAGCTTGATTTGCTTGGGATCAATCTTGGCGTCGAAATATTTGGGTATAGTGATGCTGAGCTTGAGGATTGCCGTCTTGCGATCCTTCGGTTTGAGGATGAAGTAGTAGTCAGCCCGAGCCAGCGGCCTGGCATTGCTGACGAAGTAGTAGAGCTTTTTGTAGTCCTTGTCGGCGTCCCAGCGGAATTCCATCACGCTCGGGGTGGTCTGGGCCTGGGCGGCTGGCAGCAGCAGGGGGGCCAGGCCCGTAGCCGGCATGGCGCCGGCACCCAGGGCAGAGGCACCAATGGCCAAAAGGCGATTACGTAAACCCATGGGGCAAGCCCGAGAAGTAACCAGATTCTCATCAGCTCCCGTGCCCCAAGGCGCGGCCGGTGGTCGGCGCCTTAGCTGGCGCGGTCTGGCCTGAGCTGGGCTGCCCCGCGCAGGTAGGGGTGAATCGCCGGTTGCTTGCCATCCATCCAGGCATGGGCCAGCAGGCGAATGCAGCGGGGCAAGTCGCCTTTAACGGCCATTTGCTGGCAATCCAACAGGGCAACCCCTTCCCAGCCCGGCCTGCGCCGGGCGATGGCGGCAGGGAAGCAGGCATCCAGATCTGCGGTCACGGAAAAGGTGACCGAGAGCAGCTCGGGGCCGTTGAGCCGGTTGCGCTCCACCAGGGCCTCCACAAGCTCGGTTACGGCCACTTCGATGGCTTCAGCGCTATTGGCAGCGGCCGTGGTGGCACCGCGCAGGGCCCGCAGTTGGGAAGCTGAATTCATGGCCGGTAAAGCCAAAGGGGTTGGCCGCTCCAGGCCATTTCCAGGCTGAGGGCCTGGCCGATCGCCCTCAGTTGGCTACGGCCCGGTATCAGCCCGCCAAAGCGTTTTGGCGGAGCCCCAAAGGTGATCGGTTTGCTCTTTTCAGGGTCCAGCCCGGCCAATTCAGCGGCCAGGCACCTGGCGGTTTCCTCGTCGCCCAGTTGGTCGACCAGGCCCAGCTCCTTGGCCTGGGCACCGGTGAAGACCCTGCCATCGGCAAAGCTCCGCACCAGCTGCTGGTCCAAGCCCCGGCCCGTTGCCACCGCCTCCACAAATTGGTTGTAGCTGGAATCGATCAGGCCCTGGAGCAGGTCGCGCTCGGCGCCGGTCAGGGCCCGATCCGGCGAAAGGATGTCTTTGAAAATGCCGCTTTTGACAGTTTCAAAGCTCACTCCCAACCTCTCCAGCAATTTGGAGAGGTTGTTGCCCCGCAGGATCACCCCGATGGAACCGGTGATGGTGCCCGGGTTGGCCACGATCTGGTCGGCGGCAACGCCCACGTAGACCCCGCCGGAGGCCGAGATGTTGCCAAAGCTGGCCACCACCTTGCAGCCCTTTTCCTTCAGGCGCAGCAGGGCGCTGTGGATTTCCTGGCTATCTCCCACGGTGCCGCCGGGGCTGTCGATGCGCAGGAGCAGGGCGGGGCATTCCCTTTCCTGCACTTGTTTGATTGCCTTCAGAACCCGGGTGCGGGTGGCACCTGCAATGGGCCCCTCGATCGCTATCCGCGCCATGGCGCGACGGGTTTTGCGGCGCCAGGGCCAGAGCATTGCGTCAGGATGAAGTGGTTGGATCTTAAAAAGAACCCCCCCTCGGGCCCTTGCTGCGCGCCATTGCCATGCTTTTGCCCTTTGCCCTCTGGGGCACGGCAATGGCGGCGATGAGACCCTTGCTCGAGGGCACCAGCCCTTTGATGCTGGCCAGTTTGAGGCTGCTGCCGGCCGGCGTGCTGGTGCTGCTGGCGGCCCTGGCCCTGGGCCGTTCCTGGCGCATTGATCCCCTTGATTGGCCCTGGCTGATTGCCTTTGCCCTGGTGGATGGCAGCATTTTTCAGGGCTTGCTGGCCCGGGGCCTGGGCCAAACCGGAGCTGGGTTGGGCTCGGTATTGATCGATTCCCAGCCCTTGCTCGTGGCCCTATTGGCCCGCAGCCTGTTTGGAGAAGCGATCAATCCGGTGGGTTGGATTGGCCTGATGCTGGGCCTGCTGGCCATCCTTTGCCTGGGGCTGCCGGCTCCGCTGCTGCGCCACTGGTGGCTGGATGGTCCGGTGGCGGTTGGTGCCCAGGCCTGGAGCCACGGAGAACTTTGGATGCTGGGGGCGGCGGCCGCCATGGCGCTGGGCACGGTGTTGAGCCGCTATGCCGCCCGCCGCAGTGATCCTGTGGCGATTACGGGCTGGCACATGGTGCTGGGGGCCATTCCCCTTTTGATCGGCACCATTGCCCTGCCCCCGGCCCAGGGGTTTTTGCCCGCCTGGACTGGGCTCCAATGGGGCCTGATGGCCTATGCGGCAGTTTTTGGCAGTGCCCTGGCCTACGGCCTGTTTTTTTGGTTTGCCAGCAGCGGTGACCTCACCGGCTTCACCGCCCTCACTTTTTTGACGCCCGTATTTGCCCTGCTGTGCGGGGTCTGGCTGCTGGATGAAAGCCTGCTGCCCTTCCAGTGGCTCGGTGTGGCCCTGGCCCTGGTTTCGGTGCTGTTGATCAATCGGCGCCAGCAGCTTTGGCAGGGCAGCCCAGCGGAGGGGCAGCCCTGATGAGGATCCTGGTGGTGAGCACCCCGGTGGGCCCCCTGGGCAGTGGCCGCGGCGGCGGTGTGGAGCTCACAGCTACGGCATTGGTGGCTGGTCTGCTGGGGCGGGGTCACCAGGTCACGGTGCTGGCACCCGAGGGCTCCCAGCTGGCCGTTGCTTGCGCCGGGGCCCGGCTCTGGTGCGTTGCCGGCGAATTCCAACCCAGTTGCCAACACCAGGAGCAAAATGACCAAATCGTGATCCCCGCCAATGGGGTCTTGGCACATCTTTGGCGTAGAGCCCTGGCGGAGCAGGCCGGCTTTGAGGTGATCCTCAACCTTGCCTACGACTGGCTTCCCCTCTGGCTCACCCCCCACACCCAAACGCCACTGGCCCACCTGGTGAGCATGGGTTCGGTGGGCAAGGCGATCGACAGCCAGATCGCTGAAATCAGTCGCCTTTGTCCGGAGCACCTGGCCTTCCATACCGCCAGCCAGGCGGCGGATTTTGATTTGGCCCAGCCACCGCGATTGGTGGGAAACGGCTTTGATCTGACGCGCTACAACTTTGTGGCCAAGCCCCTGCAGCAGCTGGGTTGGGCCGGCCGGATTGCCCCGGAAAAGGGCCTGGAGGATGGGGCCTGGGTGGCGGCCCAGCTGGGGCTGCCGCTGCACGTGTGGGGCTACCGGGAAGATGGGGCCTATGCAGATGCCGTGGAGGCATCGGTGCCGCCAGGAACCATCTGCTGGCGTGGTTTTCTGGCCACGGAGTTGCTCCAGGCCGAGCTGGGCCGCTGCCTGGTGCTGCTCAACACCCCGAAATGGAACGAGGCCTTCGGCAATGTGCTGGTGGAGGCGATGGCCTGTGGGGTGCCCGTGGCTGCCTACGCCCGTGGCGGCCCCGCCGAACTTGTGCAGGAGGGTTTAAACGGGGCCCTCTGCCCGCCCGACGATCGCCAAGCCCTGGTGGCTGCTGCCCGGCGGGCGATGGCGGTGGATAGGGCCAGCTGCAGGGCCTGGGTGGAGCAGCATGCCTCCCAGGCCGCTTTTGCGGCCCGCATCGAGGCCTGGCTGGAGGGGCTGGCCTGCCGCGACTGACCTGCCCCAACTACGGGGCGCCATAGGTTGGGTGGCTAGCTGTTTTGAGCCCAGTCCACTGGTTTTGCCCCCAGCATCTGGTTTGAGTCAGGCCCCCGAGGCCCCATCGCCCGTAGTCCGGCCCCTGCGGCTTTGGGTGTTGGCGGCCACAACCCTGCTTGGGGTTGTCATTTTTTTGTGGCGATTGGGCAGTAGCGGCCTGGTGGACGAAACCCCACCGCTGTTTGCCGCTGCGGCCCGCGCCATGGCCGAATCCGGTGATTGGCTGATCCCCCGGGTCAATGGCTTGCCCCGCTACGACAAGCCGCCCCTGGTCTATTGGGCCATGGGCTTTTTCTATGCCCTCCCGGGCCAAGAACACTGGAATCCCCTGGGCACCTGGGCGGCCCGGCTGCCCTCCGCCCTTGCCAGCATCAGCGTGATGCTGGGCCTGGCCCAGACGCTATTGCGCTGGCCCCAGCAGGGCCAGCGGCAGGCCCTTACCGCCCTGGCTGCGGCCCTGGCCTTTGCCCTCTCGCCCCTGGTGCTGCTCTGGGGCCGCATTGCCGTCAGTGATGCCCTGTTTTCAGGCTGCCTGGCCTGGAGCTTGTTGCTCAGCTGGCGGGCCTATGCCGGTGCTCGCCGCTGGTGGGCCTGTTGGTTGGTGCTGGGTTTGGCGGTGCTGGCAAAGGGGCCGGTGGCGTTGATCCTTTTTGGCCTGACCCTGGCCCTATTTGGCGGCCTGCAGCGCGATTGGCGGGGCCTGGTCAGAAAGCTCAAGCCCCTACGCGGCCTGCTGATAACTGCCCTGGTGGCCCTGCCCTGGTACGGGCTGGCCGTTTTGGTGGAAGGTGAAGCCTTCGTGGCTAGCTTTTTCGGCTACCACAACCTCCAGCGCTTCACGGTGGTGGTGAACCACCACCTGCAGCCCTGGTGGTTTTTTGGCCCCGTGCTGGTGATCGCCAGCTTGCCCTTCACGCCCCTATTGCTGCTTGGGCTGGCCCAGGCCCTGGCCGGCTGGCGACGGCCCGTTCAGGCTGGCCCCCCAGCCCTTTCCCTGCAGCGCTTTGCCGCCTGCTGGCTGCTGGCGGTGCTGTTGTTTTTCACCTTGGCGGCGACCAAGCTCCCCAGCTACTGGATCCCTGCCACGCCTGCGGCCGGCCTGTTGGTGGCCCTCACCGCCCCCAAAGCCAGGCGTTGGGCCTGGGGGGCGACCGTGGCCCTGGCTGGGGTGTTTTGCCTGGCCTGGGCTGCCGCACCGAGCTGGCTTCCCCTAATCCACGAACCGGAAATGCCAGCCCTGGCCCAGGAGCTGCTGGCGGCTGGATGGTTGCCCTGGGCCTCTGGGCTCTATGGCCTGGCTGTTGGGTTGGCTTTGCTGGGCCTCCGCCGCGATGGCGCCATCGCCCTGCTGGGTCTGCAGCTCCCCCTGGTGGCCTTTGTGCCCCTGGCGCTTATGCCTGCCTGGCAGGTGGGGGATCAGCTGCGGGGTCTGCCCGTGCGCCAAATGGCCCAACAGGTGCTGCGTCAGCGCGGGCCCCAGGAACCCCTGGCGATGGTTGGGATCATGAAGCCCTCGCTCCACTACTACGGGCGCCAGGTGGTGCTCTACGAGGGGGCCGAGCCGGTGGGCTTGATAAACCTGGCCGACCGCTTGGCCAGGGAGGGGCGCCAGGGGCTGCGGCCCAGCGCTGCCACGACTGGCTCAACGGTGCTGCTGGTGATTGACCAGGGCACCGCCGCCCTGTTGCCATGGCGGGCCGTTCCCCACCAGCAATTGGCCAGCCAGGGCCTCTATCGGCTCTGGCGGATCCAACGGACCGATCTCCAGGGCCAGGCCGAGCTGCTGCTCCAGGGCGGCCAACGCCCCGATTGGGACCTGCCCAGGCCTGAGCGCTACTAGGTCAAATCAGCCATGCCTGGCAGGTCAGCTGTTTCCTGGAGGTGAGAGCGGCGGCAAAAACTGCAGTGGCCCCAGAGGGCCATTTCGCCCGCCGGTGCCGGGCTGCCGCATTGCGGGCAGCTGCCCATCCCATGCACGTCCACCCGGCTGGGGTGCTGGGCCCATACCTGGGCTTCCTCCTCGCCCCCTGGGGTGCCTGGCCCCTGGCTGTGGTGTTGCTCAAAGCGCAGGTCCCGCACCGAAAAGCCCTTAGCCCGCAGGGACCCCAGCAGCTGGTGGCGGTTGTATTGGAGGGCCTGGAGCCAGGGCCCTGGGCCCGCCCCCACGGTGAGGAGGCCCCCCTGGAGCCTTAGGGGCCGGCAGTGGGGAGCCAGTTGGGGGCCAGCAATCGCGGGCCAGGCTTTCCAAAGGGCACCGAGGTGGTCGGCCTGTTGCCAGCGTTTTTGCAGGCTTTCCAGGCAGTTGGCCAGGCCACTGGCGGGCGCCCTGGGCGGTGCCATTAGGTAGGAGAGATTGCCCACCTGGCGGGTTTGTTCGCGGGGCGCCTTGGCCATTTCTGGAGGCTAGGCCCGTTTTGGTTAGCCTCATGGTCTGCAATCACCTTTTGGCGCAGTTGCATCCATGGGTTTTTTTGAACGTCTGAGCCGGCTGATCCGCTCGAATGCCAATGCGGTCCTGGGGGCCGCTGAGGATCCCTCCAAAATCCTCGACCAGTCGGTGGCCGACATGCAGGCCGACCTGGTGAAGTTGCGCCAGGCGGTGGCGACGGCAATTGCCAGCCAAAAGCGCATTGGCAACCAGGCTGAACAGGCCCAGGAACAGAGCCAGACCTGGTATGCCAGGGCGGAGTTGGCCCTCCAAAAAGGGGAGGAGGACCTCGCCCGCGAAGCGTTGGCCCGTCGCAAGACCTGCCAGGACACAGCCCTGGCCCTAACCGGCCAGCTCAACAGCCAGGCCGGCCAGGTTGAGAGCCTGAAGAAAAGCCTGCTCGCCCTTGAGGGCAAGATCTCCGAGGCCAAGACCAAAAAAGACATGCTCAAGGCCCGGGCCCAGGCGGCCCAGGCCCAGGTGCAACTCCAGAGCGCCGTGGGCCAGTTGGGTACCACCGGCGCCATGGCGGCCTTTGAGCGCATGGAGGAAAAGGTGGAGATGCTGGAGGCCAGCAGTGCCGCCGCCGGCGAACTGGCCGGGGCCGACCTCGAAAGCCAATTTGCGGCCCTGGAGGGGGCACCCGAAGTGGATTCGGAACTGGCGGCCATGAAGCAGCGCCTCTCCGGCGGCAGCCACCAGGTGTCCTTGCCCGCCGCTTCTGCCCCCTTGGCGGATGGGGTTCAAAAGGTCAAGGTCAGCGAGGTGGACATGGAGCTCGAGGCCCTCAAGCGCTCGATCAGCGAGAACTGATCCATACAATCGACTGAGCAAAGACCTAATCCCGTGGCCGTAGCCGAGTTCAACGATGCCAACTTCCAAGCCGAGGTGCTCGATGCCTCCGGCACGGTGCTGGTTGACGTGTGGGCCACCTGGTGTGGCCCCTGCCGCTTGATGGCGCCATTGATGGACTGGGCCGCCAAGGAGTACGACGGTCGCTTGAAGGTCGGCAAACTCGAGGCCGATGGCAATCCCACCTCAAGAGATGGCCAAAAAATCCAGGGCCTGCCCACCCTGATCCTGTTCAAGGAAGGCGTCGAGGTGGCGCGCCATGAAGGGGCGATGGCCAAGCCCCAGCTAGGGGCTTTCCTGGATGCCCATATCTGATCGGCTTTCCCGGCTAGGCAGCGGAGTTTTCGCAAGAAACGACCAGGGCAAGCTTCGCTATCGGCAGCGGTTTGCTGGCGCAGCGGGTGAATGCTCGATGGCGCCCCTGTTGGATCTCTCCCTGGGATCGACGGATTTACAGCCCCCAGCCGCTGCCATCGCGGCCATGGAGGCATCCCTAGCCCAACCCAGCAGTGCGGCCTACTGCATGCATGGCGGCACCCTGCCGTTTAGGCAGGCGGTGGCGGCCTGGGCTGGCCGCCGTTTTGGGGTGATTGTGAATCCCCAAACGGAGGTGTTGCTCTTGGTGGGTTCCCAGGAGGGCACGGCCCACCTGCCCCTGGCGGTGCTCAACCCCGGTGATCGGGCCCTGTTGCTCGATCCCTACTACCCATCCCACATGGGGGGCTTGCATTTGGCCTCCGCCGAACCCGTGCTCTTGCCCCTAGAGGCGAGCGCCGGCTGGCGGCCGAATTTTGAGGCGCTCAGCCCCAGCCAGTGGGATGACATTTCCTTGATGGTGCTGGGATTCCCCCACAACCCCACCGCCACCACCGGTGACCAGGCCTGGTTAGATGCCGCCGTGGCCAAGGCCCTCAACCATTCGATCGTGCTGGCCCACGACAACCCCTATGTCGACCTGGCCCTAGATGGCGAGGCCCCGGCCCTGTTGCGCAATCCCCATTGGCGTGAATGCGGCATTGAGTTTTTCTCTTTTTCTAAGAGTTGGTGCCTGGGGGGCTATCGCCTGGCCTTTGCGATCGGGGCGGAATGGCTGATCACGGCCCTGCGCCAACTGAAGGGGGTGGTCGATTTCAACCAATCCCTGGCCCTCCAGGCCGGGGCGATTGCTGCCCTGGAGCAGGCTTCTGAGTGGCCCGAGCAGTTGAAAGCCACCTATCGGGAGCGGCGCGACCGCATGGCCCAGGCCCTGGAAAGCCATGGCTGGCCTGTGCGGCTGCCATCGATGGCCCTCTACCTGTGGCTGGAGTTGCCTCCCCAGGCCACGCGCCTGGGCTGGAGTTCGGAGGAATTTTGCGCGGCCCTGCTTGAGGCCACTGGAGTGGCAATTACCCCAGGCAATGGCTTTGGCCCGGGCGGTGAGGGTTGGGTGAGGGTTGCCCTCGTCCATCCGGTGGAGGAGTTGGAGGCCGCGGCTGGCCGCATTGGCAGTTGGTTGGCGAGGCTTTGAGCCCCCAGGGTTGGCAAATAAGGCGCCTGGCTGTCTGCGCCAGCACCGAGCGGGAGCTGGCCCGCTGGCTGGCCCAGAGGGATGGGGCAGGCCTGGCCTTGGATTTGCCCCTGGCCCCAGCCTCAGGTTTGAAGGGATTGGCGGTGGTTTCCCGCAGGCAGCGCCACGGCCAGGGCCAGCAGGGCCGCCTTTGGCATTCACCCCCCGGTGGGCTTTGGTTGAGTGCGGCAGTGCCCTGGCCTGAGGCGAGTGCCAGTGCATCGGGCCTGGCGCTGGCCGTGGCCGTGAGCCTGGCCGAACCCCTGCTGGAGCTGGGGGTGGCCGTGCAGCTGAAGTGGCCCAACGACCTCCTGGTGGCTGGGTGCAAGTTGGCGGGGATCCTGCCCCGCCTGCGCTGGCGCGGGTCCCAGCTGCGCTGGGCCCAGGTGGGGGTGGGCATCAATGGGGTGAACAGGGTGCCGCCGGGGGCGATTTCCCTGGCCCAGGCCCTCGGTGCCCGTCGAGTGCACCCCAAGGCCTGCCCCGGGCGACTGCTGGCACCTGTGCTGGAGGCGATTGCCCGGGCCCCTGGCCTCTGCCTCAGCCCCGAACTGCTGCTGGACCGGGCTGAAGCCCTGCTGCTCCGCCCCAGTGGCGGGCTGTGGCATGGGGGCAACCTCTGGCAGGTGGTGGGATTGGAGAGCTCGGGAGGGCTAATCCTGGAGCGCTCTGGCATTCGCACGACCCTGCAACAGCGCTTTGCCCAAGAACTGCCGGCCCAAGGAGAACCCTCGGCTGCCAGGCGGGCCGATTTTTAGAGTGCGGCGATGAATGGGAACCGTCAGCTGCGTTGGCCCACCGCCCTGGCGGCGCTGATCTGGTCCGTGCCCCTGCTGGGTGCCGGCTGGGCCTGGTCGCAGGCCCTTGAACCTGCCCAGATGCCACCGGCTTCCCTGCCTGAACCCTTGAGGCCTGCCCCGGGCGAGCTGCGCAGCCAACCCCCAGCCCGTTTTGATAGTTCCCTGGATGCCCTGGTGCGGGATGGGGTGGTGACGCCGGCTGAGCGGTCCTTGATTCGCAGTGGCCAGGGCATGGCCCCCTTCAACGTGCCGGCCCATCAGCAGGCCTGCCGCAGTGGCGCCCTTTCCGCCCAGGAGTGCCGCACCGGCCTGGTGCTGCGCTGGGGTGTGCGCTCCGGTAGGCCCGGCATGGGCGCCGATGGCACCGAGCGCTTGGGGGCAGATGGCAGGCCCCTTTCGCCCCTGACCGTTCCGGTGTCGGCCCTGCTTTCCGGGGAGGGGGGCACCTTTCGTTTGGCCGATGTTTTTGGGGTCACCCCTCGCCCGGCACCGATTGGCGGCAATGGCAACCGGCGCCTGCTGTTCCCCCTGGTGGGATCGGCCGCGACCACCAGTGGCTTTGGTTGGCGGCTCCATCCCCTGTTGGGCAATTGGCTGATGCATGCCGGCCGCGACCTGGCGGCCCCTGAGGGAACGCCGGTGGTGGCCGCCCTGGCGGGGCGGGTGCTGAGCAGTGGCCTGGCGGGTGGCTATGGCCTGGCCGTTGAGCTGGAGCACGGCAGCCCCCGCCGCCGCACCCTCTATGGCCACCTCAGTGAGCTCTATGTGAAAGCCGGAGACCGGGTGCGCCAGGGCGAGGTGATTGGCCGGGTGGGCAGCACGGGTTTGAGCACGGGGCCCCACCTGCACTTTGAGCTGCGCTTGCCGGGCGATGGAGGCTGGGTTGCTGTCGATCCCGGTGATTTGGATCCCGGTCAGGCCGGAGCGGGCAGTGATGCCATCGCCCTGTTGATGGGGCAGCTGGTTCAGAGCCTGCAGCGGACCCGCTCAGCCGGCGGCAATGCGGCCATCGCGAAATAGCACCACCTTTTGGGCCCGCTCTGCCACCTCGTCTTCATGGGTGACGATCACCACGGTCATGCCGCCCGCATGGAGCTCGCCAAATAGGTCGAGCACCTCGGCGGTGGTGGTGGAATCCAGGGCGCCGGTGGGTTCGTCGGCCAGCAGTAGGGATGGGTTGTTGATGATCGCTCGGGCCACCGCCACCCGTTGCTGTTGGCCGCCAGAAAGTTGGTTGGGCTTGTTATCGAGCCGGTGCCCCAGGCCCACCCGCTCGAGGGCCTGCTTTGCCCTTTCGCGCCGCTCCTGGTTGGGCACACCCGCATAGACCATCGGCAAAATCACATTCTCGATGGCACTTAGCTGGGCCAAAAGATGAAATTGTTGGAATACAAAACCCAATTCCCGGTTGCGCAGATCGGCCAATTGATCGTCGTTTAATTGCTCAATCGGGGTGCCACTCAACCGGTAACTGCCTCTGGTGGGGCGATCGAGGCAGCCCAGGATGTTCATGGCCGTGCTCTTGCCCGAGCCAGAGGCACCCATCACGGCCAGGTAGTCGCCCCTGTTGACCATCAGGCTGAGTCCGTTAAGGGCCCTTACCTCAGTGTCCCCACTGCCGTAGACCTTGCAAACATCATTTAGTTCGGCCACCGGCAGGGCCTGGGAATTGTCAGCCAAGGGCTAGGGAAGCTTCGCTGGCGCTGGCGATGGCCTGCTGCAGGATCGGGGTGCCGGTGACGGCATCACTGGCCCAGGTGAATAGGGGGTTGGAAAGAATTCCGCCAACGGCGGTAACAATCACGCAGCCCACCAGGGCGGTGCGCAGGGCCGGTAGGCCGGCCACCGACCAGCTGATTTGGGGATAGGCCTTGACCACGTCGGAAGCTTCCTGGGGCTCTTTCACCACCATCATCTTGATTACGGATATGTAGTAGTAGATCGAAACCACCGAGGTGATCAGGCCCACCACCACCAATAGGTATTGGTGGTCTGCCCAGCCGGCAAAGAAGAGATAAATCTTGCCGAAAAAGCCCAGCATCGGCGGAATGCCCCCCAGGGAAAGCAGGCAAAGACTCAGCCCCAGGGTGATCAGGGGATCCTTTTGATAGAGCCCTGCGTAATCGGCAATCCGATCACTGCCCGTGCGCAGGGAGAACAGGATGATGCAGGCGAAGGCCCCCAGGTTCATAAATAGGTAGACGGCCATGTAGAGCACCATCGCCGCGAAGCCGTCGGCAGTGCCACAGACCAGGCCAATCATCACGAAGCCGGCTTGACCAATCGAGCTGTAGGCCAGCATCCGCTTCATCGAGGTTTGGGCCAGGGCGACCACGTTCCCCAGCACCATGCTGAGGATCGCGAGCACGGTGAAAAGCAGCTTCCACTGGGCTTCAAAAGGTTCAAAGCAGCCCACCAGGATGCGCAGGGCCAAGGCAAAGCCTGCAGCTTTAGAGCCCACCGAGAGGAATGCCACCACTGGGGTTGGTGAACCCTCGTAGACATCGGGCGTCCACTGGTGGAAGGGCACGGCGGCGATCTTGAAGGCCACGGTGGCCAGCACAAAGACCAGGGCCAGGGCGCTCACCGGTGAAGCACTGGTTTGCAGGGCTAGACCCACGGCCTCCAGGCTGGTTTCACCGCCGGTAAGGCCGTAGAGAAGCGAAGCTCCGTAGAGAAAGACGGCGGCGGCTGCCGAGCCCACCAATAGGTATTTAAGGGCTGCCTCGGAGCTGCGGGCATCCCGCTTCATGTAGCCCGAGAGCAGGTAGCTGGAAACCGAAAGGGTTTCTAGGGAGACAAAAATGCTCACCAGGTCGGTGGCGCCACAGAGGAACATCCCCCCGAGGGTGGCTGCCAACAAAATCGCGGCGTATTCCCCCACCGGTGAGCCGCTGCGCTCCACATAGCGCCAGCTCATCAACAGGGAGATCAAGGTGGAGGCGGCCACCACGGCGCGGAAGGCAATGGCCAGGTTGTCGGCCAGAAATGTGCCCACGAAGGATGGGCTTAGGGAGCTGTTCCACTGCAGGGCCAGCAGCACCAGGGCCGAGCCCAGGCCGGCGTAACAAAGGGGTGGCACCCAGCGGGTGGCTGCTTTTTCACCGGCCAGGTCCACCAATAGGCAGGCCAGCAGGGCTATCAATACGGCCGCTTCCGGCGCTATGGCGGAGGCGTTGAGCTGGAGATCGACGCCAATCGTGCCCGCTCCACTGCCGATTGCTTCGGCCACGGACGAGAGGGAGCCGAGCAGAACTGTCACAGCGACTGGGTTAACCAAGGTCTGATGCATCGGACTGTAGCGGCGCTGGCCACCATGTCTGGCAGGCGAACGGTCCCAGGATGCGATAAAGAGGGGAGCGGTTGTAAGCCTGTCTGTGGGTCATACCCTCGTAATTGTTGAAAGCCCTACCAAGGCGCGCACCATCCGGAGCTTCCTGCCAAAGGACTTTCGGGTGGAGGCCTCGATGGGCCACGTGCGGGATTTGCCCAACAACGCCAGTGAGATCCCCGCTGCCTACAAGGGGGAAAAGTGGGCAAATCTCGGCGTCAACACCAACCAGGACTTCGAGCCCCTCTACGTGGTGCCGAAGGACAAGAAAAAGACCGTCAAGGAACTCAAGGACGCCCTAAAGGGCGCCGACAAGCTGCTGCTAGCGACTGACGAAGACCGGGAGGGGGAAAGTATCAGTTGGCACCTTCTGCAGCTGCTCAGCCCGAAGGTGCCCGTCAAGCGGATGGTCTTCCACGAGATCACCAAGGAGGCGATTGGCAGGGCCCTAGACCAGACCCGCGAGCTCGACATGGAGCTGGTGCACGCCCAGGAAACGCGGCGGATCCTTGATCGCCTGGTGGGCTACACCCTCTCCCCCCTGCTTTGGAAGAAGGTGGCCTGGGGCCTGTCTGCGGGCCGGGTGCAATCCGTGGCGGTGCGGCTCCTGGTCCAGAGGGAGCGGGCCCGGCGGGCCTTCCGCAGTGGCAGTTATTGGGATCTCAAGGCCCAGCTCCAGCACGGCGGCACCAACTTCGAAGCCAAGCTCAGCCACCTGGCGGGCGAGCGCATCGCCAATGGCTCCGATTTCGACGAGAGCACCGGAGGCCTCAAGGGCTCGGCAACGGTGAAGCTTTTGGCTGAGGCAGAGGCCAGGACCCTGCAGGCCTCGCTGGCCTCCGCCAGTTGGAGCGTGGCTGGGGTTGAGGCCAAGCCCACGGTGCGCAAGCCCGTGCCCCCCTTCACCACCAGCACCCTCCAGCAGGAGGCCAACCGCAAGCTGCGGTTGTCGGCGCGGGAAACCATGCGCACGGCCCAGGGGCTCTACGAGCGGGGCTTCATCACCTACATGCGCACCGATTCGGTGAACCTCTCGGAGCAGGCGCTCCAGGCGGCCCGCAGTTGTGTGGCGGCCATGTATGGCAAGGAGTACCTGAGCCCCAGCCCCCGCCAATTCACCACCAAGGCCCGTAATGCCCAGGAGGCCCACGAGGCGATTCGACCCGCCGGCGAGAGCTTCCGCACCCCCAATGACTCCGGCCTTGATGGCAAGGACCTTGCCCTCTATGAGCTGATCTGGAAGCGCACCGTTGCCAGCCAGATGGCCGAGGCCAAGCTCACGATGCTGAGCGTGGAATTGCAGGTCGACGGCGGTGCCCAGGGCCCCGCCAGCTTCCGGGCCTCCGGGAAGCGGATTGATTTTCCTGGTTTCTTTAGGGCCTACGTGGAGGGCAGCGATGACCCCGATGCGGCCCTAGAGGGTCAGGAGGTGCTGCTGCCTGCCCTGACCGTGGGAGACAAGCCCAGTTGTAGGGGGGTGGAGGCCCTCGGGCACCAAACCCAGCCCCCGGCCCGCTACAGCGAAGCGGCCCTGGTGAAGATGCTGGAAAAGGAGGGGATTGGCCGCCCTTCCACCTACGCCAGCATCATCGGCACGATTGCCGATCGCGGCTACGCCACGCTCCAAAACAATTCCCTTACCCCCAGCTTCACCGCCTTTGCGGTGACTGCCCTGCTGGAGGAGCATTTCCCCGATCTGGTGGACACCAGCTTCACCGCCCGGATGGAATCCAGCCTGGATGAAATTTCCACCGGCAAGGAGCAGTGGCTGCCCTATCTCACCCAATTTTTCAAAGGTGATAGCGGCCTGGAAACCCAGGTGCAGCAGCGGGAAGGCGATATTGATCCAGGCGTATCCCGCACCATTGCCCTGGAGGGCCTGCCCTGTGTGGTGCGCATCGGCCGCTTTGGGGCCTACCTGGAGACCAAGCGGGTCGCGGAGGATGGCACCGAGGAACTGCTCAAGGCCACCCTGCCGCAGGAGATCACCCCTGCCGATCTAGACGCCGACAAGGCGGATCTGATCCTCAAGCAAAAGGCCGATGGGCCCGAATCGATAGGTGAAGACCCCGAAACGGGCGAGCAGATCTATCTGTTGTTTGGCCAGTACGGCCCCTACCTGCAGCGCGGCCAGGTCAGCGATGAAAATCCCAAGCCGAAACGGGCTTCCCTGCCTAAGGGGGTGAATCCGGAGGCGATGAACCTTGAAGACGCCCTGGGTTTACTGCGCCTGCCCCGCCTGCTGGGGGAACATCCCGATGGCGGCAAGATCCAGGCTGGTCTGGGGCGTTTTGGCCCCTATGTGATGCACGACAAGGGCAAAGGTGAGAAGGATTACCGCTCGATCAAGGCCGAGGACGATGTGCTGGCCATTGGCCTCAGCAGGGCGGTTGAGCTGCTGGCGATGCCCAAGAAGGGCCGCGGCGGTCGCACGGCCCTCAAGGATTTGGGCACGCCTGAGGGGGGCGATGAAGCCATCCAGCTGTTTGATGGCCCCTACGGCCTCTACGTAAAGCAGGGCAAGGTGAACGCCTCCCTGCCCGAGGGCACCACGGCGGAGACGATCAGCCTGGAGCAGGCGGTGGAATTACTGGCTGCGAAGGCGAGCACCGCCAAGACAAGCCGGGCCAAATCCTCTGCTGCCAAATCCACCACTGCCAAGGCCAAGGCCGCCAAGCCGGCAGCAGCGAAGAAGCCTCCAGCAGCCAAGAAGCCCCCGGCCACCACCAAGACCGGCCGGCTCCGGGCCAGTGCCGTGCGGGTGATCAAGGCGGCCGACCGTTGATGGCTGCCCGACCATTGGCTGTGATCACTGGTCTTTTGCTACTCAGTGGCTGCAGCGGCAGTCGCTTTGGCGAGCAGCTCTCCCGCAGTTTTTCTGCCCCCACCAGCCCAGCCACTCCCACCACACCAGACCTAAAGCCCCCTGGGGCAGCCAAGGAGCTGCCCGAAAAGCCCAAGCCTGCTGCCATCCCAACCGCCCCCGCTACCACCGTCAAGCCGCCCTTGCCGGTGCCGGTGAAGGCCAATCTGCCGGCCACTGCGCCGCTGGCCCCCGCCCCCTACCGGGTCACGATCAAGCTGCCCTCCGCCGATCCCTCCGCGCCAGCTGAGATCGTTACCAGGGCCCTGCGCTCAGCAGGGGTGTCTTTTGAGGTGGAAACGATCGAGCGGGTGCGCCCTGGGGCTCCGGGGGCTACGGGGGCTACGGCGGCTCCGGCTCCTGCGCCGCGCTGATGGCGCCGTCTCGCCAGCTGAACCGCCGCCAGGCCCGCCAGTTGATGGATACGGCCTACCTGTCTGCGGCCATGGCCCTGCTATGGCTGGCGCTCTACTACCTGCCGGTGGGTAGTCCCCTGTTTCGGCTGGCCTTGCCCCTCCCCTTGGCCCTGTTGCAATTGCGCCATGGCTGGCGCTGTGCCCTCGAGGGTGTGGCGGTCACCGCCCTGTTGTTGGTGGTGTTGATGGGTCCGATCCGCGGACCCCTGGTGCTTTTCCCCTATGGGGCCCTGGCCCTTTGGCTGGGTTGGTGCTGGAACCGGCGCACCAGTTGGTGGTGGAGCTGGGGGATTGGCAGTTTGATTGGCACCGCTGGCTTTCTGGTGCGGGTGGCCGTGCTTTCGGTACTGGTCGGCGAGAACCTCTGGGTGGTCCTGACTACCGCTGCAGCTGGCCTGTTGGAGAAGCTGGCCGGCTGGTTTGGCCTGGCTGCCTCCATCGAATTGGTTCAGGTGCAGGCCATGGCCCTAGCCCTGGTGTGGCTGCAAAACCTGGTGGTGGTGTTTGCTTTGCACGCCGTTGCCTATTGGATTTTTCCAAAGCTGAAGGCGGCGATTCCCGAGCCACCTCGGCTGCTACAGGCCCTCGTGGCCCTCGATTCGCCCTAGTCCGATGGGCGCCAACTGGCCCGCATGCCGCATACTGCTGCTACTCGCCGCCACCGACACGGCGGCGGTGGCGGGCATCTCGGCCGCCGGTGCCACCCCGGAGTCGCGGCGGCAAACAGCTGCGGCCGATGCCGAATTGCTCCTGCTGGGCCCCCTGGCGGCCCGGCCCCATGCCCTGCCGCCCCTAGACGCCGGCGTCAGCCCAGCCCTGATCGGCCATGTGGTCTTAAAGGAATTGGATTTGCTGGGCCAACTCGAGGTGATTGACCTGGGCTGTCCGATGGCCCCCGCGATTCCCCACCTGCGCCTGCCGGCCCCAGAGGCCGCCGGCCCGGCCAGCTGTCTCAGTGGGGGCCAGGCGATGGGGCGGGGCCGGGTGGAGGCCCTGATCGCCCGGGGTAGGGCCTGGGGCTCCAGCCTGGATAGGTCGGGCCAGCCGTTGGAGCGCCCGCTGCTGGTGGCCGAATGTGTGCCCGGTGGCACCACCACTGCCCAGGCGGTGCTTTGCGGCCTGGGGATCGCGGCCGATGGGCTGGTCAGCGGCAGCCTCCATCAGGCGGCCCATGGGCTCAAGGCAAACCTGGTGGCCAGGGGACTGCAGGCCGCCGGCCTGGCCAATTACATGGATGTTTGCAGAGTGGGTGCTTGCCCAGTGGATTTTTACTCGGTAGATGCAGTGGCAGTAATGGCGGCGGTGGGCGATCCGATGCAGCCCCTGGCGGCTGGCTTGGTGCTGGGGGCCATTGCCGAGGGGGTACCCGTGCTGCTGGCGGGGGGTAGTCAAATGGCGGCGGTGTTGGCCCTGGCCCTGGCCCTGGCCCCAGGGGATCTGCGGCCCGCCATCGCCCAAGGAGTTGAGGTGGCCACCACCGCCTGGGTGGTCGAGGAAGCAAGCAGCAACCTGGGGCTCCTGCTCGAGCGAATTGGCCAGCACTGGGGCTTGGCCCAAGCCTTGAACCTCCAGGTGGCGGGCCTGCGTTTTGGTGGCTGCAGCTGCCAGGCCCTGCTCGATTATGAGCGGGGTTTTGTCAAGGAGGGGGTGGGGGCTGGCGGCCTGGCCCTGCTCTGGGAGCGCTGTGGCCATGCCCCTGAGACCCTCGCCGCCGCCTGTGATGACCTGGCCCTGAAATGGCTTGGTGCCTAGGGTTTGGGCCATGGGTTTTGATCTTGCGCTTTCCCGTCGCCAACTGCTGCGTCTCGGACTGGGCGCTGGGGTATCCGCCGCCCTGCCGGGGCTGCTGAGTTCCTGTGGAACCAATGCGCCCCAGCGGCTGTTGGCCGCCGAGGGGGGCTTCCCCCAGGCTTGGGCGCGCCAGTTACCGCAGGGTTGGCAGCTGCAGGGCGTGGCCGATCTGGCGCAGATCAACCAGCGGACGGCGGCCCTTTGGTCGCTCAGTGATGGTTGGGCTGCGGCCATCCCCCGCCAGCAGTTGGAGCCCTTTTCGTTGCCTGGGGCCCTGGCTGAACTAGCCCCCTGGGCAGCTCCCGTCAGCCGTCTTTACGGCCCGGCAGATGGGGCCGTTTACGGCTTTCCTTGGGCCTACAGCCCCTGGGTTTTGCTGCTGCGCAGCCGCCCCGATTTGGTAGCAAGGAGCCAGGAGGGTTGGGACTTGCTGCTAGATCCCAGCCTCAAGGGCAAGTTGGTGCTGCCCTCCAGCCCTCGAGTGGCGATGGCCCTGGTGGGGAATTCGCTGGACCGGGTGGAATCGCTGCGGCGTCAGGCCCTGGCCTACGACGAGCGCGATGGCCTCAACCTGCTGCTCAGCGGTGCGGCCGAGGTGGCGGTAGCTCCCCTGCAAAGGGTGATCCCCCTGCTGCGCCGGGACCCCAGGTTGGCGGTGATTTGGCCCGCTTCCGGCTCTCCCCTCACCTGGCAGCTGCTGCTCCGCCCCCGGGGTGCAACTCTGCCGCCGGAGGCCTGGCTGAAGCAATTGGGCCAGGCACCCCTGCTGGAAAAGCTGCTTTTGCAGGGCTGGGTGCCCCCCCTGCCCCTGCCCCAGCTTGGGCAGGCCCTGCGGGGATTCCCTACAGCGGTGGCCCGTTTGCTGTTGCCCTCCGAGCAACTACTCCAGCGTTGCTGGAGCCTGCCGCCCCTGGATGCCCAGGCCAGGCTTGATCTGCAGACCATGTGGGATGCGGCTGCCCCACCAGCCTGAAAACCCCGGCCTGCTAATCCCAGAGCCGCCGCCTAGGGGCTGCGGCAAGGCGCCTGTGGGTATCGGCCAGTAGCTCTGGGATGTCGAGCTGCTGGGGGCAGAGGGGCAGGCAGTGGCCACAGCGCTCGCAGGCCTCCGCATTGCGGCTTTCCCACCAGTGGCCGGCCCGTCCGATCAGGTTGTATCGCTCCCCCGCGAAGGCCCCCATGCCATGGCCCACGGCCAGGTTGCGCAGGCGCAGCAGCTCGGGGATCGGCACTCCATTGGGGCAGGGCAGACATGCCTGGCATTGGCCGCAGCGCTCCGCCCCTAGGCGCTCTCGGCCGGCGGCGGCCAGGCGTCCCAGGGCTGCGAGTTGGTCGGCACTCAGCCAGGACCCATCGGGGCTTTGGATGGCCCTAGCCCAGGCCAAATCGCTCGGCTGGGCCGCCCCCAGGGTGAGGGTGGTGATGCCCTCCGCCAGCAAAAAGCGGTAGGCCAATTCCAGGGGATGGAAGGGGCTGCAGTCGGCCAGCAGCTCCGCGGGTGGATCGAACAGCCTGCCGCCCTTATCGGCTGGCGAAATGGCCATCACCCCAAGGCCGGAGGCCAGGGCTTGGCGGGCAAGGGGCAGCCGGCTTTGGTCGAATAGGTGCAGATGCAGGCTGCAGAACTGGAAGCTGCCTGAGGCCAGGGCCGCCCCAATTAGGTCGGCGGAGCCGTGGCTTGAAAAGCCCACCTGCGCCACCAGACCCTCCTGCAGGGCCCAGCGCAGCAGCAGGGCACCATCGCCATTTAGGGCCCATTCCAGGTGCTCCGGC
Source organism: Cyanobium sp. WAJ14-Wanaka (assembly GCF_024345375.1). NCBI lineage: Bacteria > Bacillati > Cyanobacteriota > Cyanophyceae > Synechococcales > Prochlorococcaceae > Cyanobium > Cyanobium sp. WAJ14-Wanaka. The sequence goes on from NZ_JAGQAZ010000001.1 coordinate 138,794, forward strand.
AAGTTCAGGCCATGCACCGCCAGGTTGGTCAGTTGGCCAATCCCCAGCCGGCCCAGGCTGGCGCGCAACTGCTGCTGGCCACTGGCCAGATCACAGCCCGGAAGCACCTTGCTGGTGATCAGCCAGCCGCCATGGGGCTCCGCCTGCTCCCTGTCCAGCTGGGCCAGGGCCTCGCCTACAAAGCTTTCGGCGGGCCCATAGGCGGGGGCCGTTTCCAGGTGGTTAATGCCGGCATCTAGGGCGGCGCGCAGCACGGCCCCCATCTGGGCGGCACTGCCCAGGGCCCGCATCGTGCCCAAGGTGAATGCTGAAACGGCAGCACCGGGCCCAAATTGCCTGAGCGGCCCGGGCTTTGCCCCTATCCCCGCCTGGGCCCTAATCCCCGCCTGTTTCACCCGGTTTCTCCTCAGGGGGGCCATCCTTTGGAATTACATCCGGCTGGGCCCTGCTCAGATGGCGCACCAGATCGGCGGGGGAGGTGCTGTCGAGAAAACGGCGAAAGTCCTCTCGGTCTTCGGCATCGGCCTCGGCATCGACGGGAATCGAGGCATCGGCAACCACCTCCTCCAGCATCCAGATGCTGCTGCCGGTGCGTAGGGCCAGGGCAATGGCATCACTGGGCCGGGCATCGATTTCAAGGCTTTCCTCCTCGGCCAGGGGCTGGGCGGACTCGCCTTCGGCGGGGGGGCACGGGCTCAGCTTGAGCACGGCCCGAAAGGTGCTCTCCTCAATGGCGTGGATGATCACCCGATCCAGTTGCAGCCCGCCTGCCTCGAGCAGGGTGGCCATCAGGTCGTGGCTTAGGGGCCTGGGCGGCGTTTCATCGGCCAGACCGGCCAGGATGTTTTGGGCCTGGGCCTGGTCGATCCAGATCGGCACCTGGCGGCGGCCGGCCGGATCCCGCAACAGCACGATCGGGCTGCGGCTTGCCGCATCAAGTGCAATTCCGGCGACGCGCATTTCGACCATGGTCTGGCGCTGCCCTTTCCTTGATTATGGCGATCCCTACTCTGTGGTGGCTGTACACCGGGAGCGGATGTTTACCGGGTTGGTCCAGGCCACTGGCCGCATTGAGCAGGCCCCCTCGGGGGTGCGCCTGCGCTGGTCTGCGGATCCCAGCCTGGCTGGGGTTACGCCATGGATGCCCCAAAACCTGGCCCTGGGCGACAGCGTGGCCGTGGATGGGGTGTGCCTCACCGTGGCGGAATGCCTGGTCGATGGCTTTCGGGCCGATGTGAGCCCCGAAACCCTTGGCCGCTCCACCTTGGCCGCCAAGGCGGCAGCCGGGGATTGGGTGAATTTGGAGCCGGCCCTGCGCCTGGTGGATCGGCTGGGGGGCCACCTGGTAAGCGGCCATGTCGACGGCCTCGCTCAGGTGCGGGCGATTCGCCCCGAGGACAATGCCTGGCGCCTCGAGCTGCAGTGGCAAGACCCCGCCTACGGCCGCTACATCTGCGAGAAGGCCAGTGTGGCGGTCGACGGCATCAGCCTCACCGTGGCCGGTTGTGAGCCGGGTGGCAGTTGTTTCTGGATCGCGGTCATTCCCCACACCTGGGGGACAACCACCCTCCAGCAGTTGCGTCCGGGTTCCTGGGTGAACCTGGAGGCCGATCTCCTGGCCAAGTACACCGAGAGGCTGCTGAACGCAGGCGCTGCCAGCGGATCAGGGCCAAACCAGCTGGATTCCCACTGGATGGCAGAACACGGCTGGACTGCCTAATTTGCAGCCAGATCAACCCCAGCTGGCATCCGCCAGCGAGTAATCCACCATGACCTCCAGCTTCTGGAATCCCAACGCCAACACCCTGAGGGCCTTCACCCTTTTTGAGGGGGTTTTGATGGTGGTGTTGGGGGTGCTTGCCCTGATTTTTCCGATGGTGGCCTCGCTCTGGGCCACGGCGGTAATTGCGGTGGCCTTTTTGGTGGGTGGAATTGTCGGCTGGATTAACAACCTGCTGCGGGCCAAATCCCTGCGCCGTTGGGTCACCTTTTGGCGCCTGGTGGTTTCAACGGTGTTTTTGGTGGCGGGTGTCTCGATGTTTCAGCAGCTCAGTGGGGGCCAGCAGGATGCCGCCATACCGGTGATCTCCCTGGCCCTGGCCGTGGGCATTGTCTTCCTGGTGGAGGGGGGCGTGGCTGCGGTCGTTTCCCTAACCCATCGGGAAATAAAGGGTTGGGGCTGGGGACTGGTCAATGGCCTGGTCACCCTGATCCTGGGCGCATTGATCTTGAGCCTGCCGCTGCCTGGCATCTTGAGTGTGCTGGGCATCCTGGTGGGGGTGAGCTTTCTGTTCAGCGGCATTGACCTGCTGAGCTTCAGCGCCAGTTTTCACCCCGAGGATTAATTGGCCTCGCCTTCTTCGAGGGGCAGCAACCAAATCGCACCAGTTTCTTTGTGCAGTTCGATTTTGAATTCCATGCCCGGCTCCAGGCCCATGCGGCGGGTGTAGGCATTGCCAATCATCAAGTTGCCATTGCCGTGAACCCTGGTGTGGAAATCGGCTTGGCGCCCTTTGCCTAACCCCTGGGCCCCATGGCTGGCCGGCAGGGCATAGCCCTTGGCCGCCACCAGGGCTCGATAAAAACTTTTTTTCAACACCCTTCCACTGGGCCCTACGTATCCACATCCGCGGGCAATTTGATCCTCCGGGCGATTGCTCAGGGAGCGGGCTCGATCCAGTAGGGCTTGACCTTCAAGCATGACTTCTAGATCGTCCTCAATGGCGATGCTGGAGATAGGCAGATTGTGCCCAGCTGAACTCGTGATCTGCAAGGGCTTGAGTTGTTGTTTTGCTAAAACATTCATCAGCAGTGAATTGTGCGCAAATGCCCATCCATGATTTGGTTTTATCTGCTTAGCCTGTCGCCAACTTCTGGAAGGCAACTGCCATGGTCGGGTCCACCCGTCCCGATCTCAGGCTCCAGGAACGCCTTGCCTTGATGGCCGCCCACCTAGTGGTCGCCCTGGTTGCCCTGGTAGTTATTGGTGGAGCCACCCGGGTGATGGAAGCCGGGTTGGCATGCCCCGATTGGCCCCTCTGCTACGGCCGCTTTTTGCCGGGTCAGCAGATGAACCTCCAGGTGTTCCTGGAGTGGTTCCACCGCCTCGATGCCTTTGTGGTGGGTGTTGCCCTGCTGGTGCTGACTGGAGTCAGTGCCTTTTGGCGCCAATCCTTACCCCGCTGGTTGCCCTGGGTGGCCGCAGGCTCCCTTCTATTGGTGGCGGTCCAGGGGGCCCTTGGAGCCCTCACGGTCAGCCAGCTGCTGGCGGCTCCTCTGGTCACCGCCCATCTGGCAACGGCCCTGTTGCTGGTGGCCCTGGTCAGCGGCCTCTACCAGCGCCTCGCCCTGGCTGGAGCCGAAACGGAAAGCAATTCCGGCCCGGCGCCGCGCTGGTGGCAGGCCCTGGCCTTTGGCTCGCTCTTATTAGTGGTGGGCCAATGCGTGCTGGGTGGCTCGATGGCTAGCCAGTGGGCGGCCCAGCAGTGCCTCAGCAGTGGCGACGGCTGTCGGTGGTTGCTGGCCCATCGCCAGGGGGCCGCACCTGCAGCAGCTGCTGTGGCCACCTTGGCCCTCAGCTCCCTGCTCCTGCCCGCCCACCAGAGCCAGGGAAGGGGTCTTGCCCTTGGGGCCCTGGCCCTGGTTGTGGCCCAGGTGGCTTTGGGGGTGGCCGTGCTGCGCCACCAGCTGATGCTGCCCGGGATCACCATCGCCCACCAGCTGGTGGCTGCCCTGTTGGTGGCGCTGCTGGCTTCGGCCCTGGCCCGCAGCTATGGCCGGCCCCAAGCAAATTTGGAGTGGGCCCATGGTTAGCGCCAACATCGCTGCAGTTCCCGGGGTAAGCCCTGTCCCGGCCATTCGCCCCTCGGTCAAGCTGCCCGCCTGGCTTGAGGTGGCTAAGCCGCGCCTAATCCCCCTGCTGCTGGCCAGCACCCTGGGGGGTATGGCGGTCAGTGGGGAGGGTTGGCTCGATGCCAGCACAATTTTCTGCACCCTCGTGGGCGGGGCCCTCGCCTCTGCCGCCGCGGGAGTTCTCAATTGCCTCTGGGAACAGGACCTCGATGGGCGCATGCAGCGCACCAGTCGCCGGGCCCTGCCCTCGGGGCGCCTGGCCCAAAGGCAGGCCTTTGGCCTGGCCATCGCCCTGACGGTTCTCTCCGTAGTGGTGCTGGTGCTTGGCGTAAATGCCCTGGCGGCCAGCCTTGCCCTGCTGGGCCTTTGCAGCTATGTGCTGCTCTACACCGCCCTGCTTAAGCCCCGCACCCGCCAAAACATCGTGGTGGGGGGAGTTGCCGGGGCAATCCCGCCCCTGGTGGGGGCGGCGGCAGCCACCGGCCACCTGGGTTGGGCCAGTTGGTGGCTGTTTGCCCTAATCATGGTTTGGACTCCGGCCCACTTTTGGTCCTTGGCCCTCCTACTCAAGGAGGACTACCGCTCAGTGGGCATTCCGATGTTGCCTGTGGTCAAAGGGGTGGTGGTCACGACCCGGGCGATTTGGCATTACTCGATCGCCACCGTGGTTTTGAGCCTGCTGGGGATTTGGGCCGTTCCTGGCGGAGAAATTCTCTATGGCCTGCTGGTGCTTCCATTTAATGGTCGCCTGCTTCAGCTTGCGGCCAGCCTGCGGCAGGAGCCAACCGATCCCCAGAGGGCTAAGGCGATGTTCCGCTGGTCGATCTTTTACCTCTTTGGGATCTGCCTGCTGCTGCTGATGGCCCATTCCCCCCAGGCGGCCCTAGTCAGCTGGCAGGGCATCACCCCGGCCCTGTTGGGCCTTCCTACATTGGGCGGCTGAAGCAGTTTTGATCGTCCAGATGTCCATAGATCAGATGCTGCTTGAGGGGGTGGCCCGGTGATTGAACTGCAGCAGCTCACCAGGCATTACGCCGCCGCAAAGGGGGCGAAGGTTCGGGCCCTAGATGGCCTCTCGCTTGAGGTGCCAGCCGGCAGTTTGTTTGGCCTGTTGGGTCCGAATGGGGCGGGCAAAACCACCGCCATCCGGATCCTCTGCACCCTGCTGGCCCCAGATAGCGGCCAGGTTCGGGTGGCAGGGATTGATGCCCTTGCCCAGCCCCGGGCCGTGCGCCGTTTGCTTGGCTATGTGGCCCAGGAGGTGGCGATCGACAAGATCCTTACCGGTAGGGAACTGCTGCAACTCCAGGGTGACCTGTATCACCTGAACGCGGCCCAGCGCGATCGCCGCATGGCAGAGCTGATTGAGCTTTTGACCATGGGCGACTGGATTGATCGCCGTTGCGGCACCTATTCCGGCGGCATGCGCCGGCGCCTCGACCTGGCGGCCGGCTTGCTGCACAGCCCCAAGGTGCTGGTGCTGGATGAGCCCACAGTGGGCCTTGATATCGAGAGTCGCGCGGCGATTTGGCAGGTGCTTAGGCAGCTGCGTGATGGCGGCACCACCGTGGTCTTGAGCAGCCACTACCTCGAGGAGGTGGATGCCCTCGCCGACCACCTGGCCATTATCGAAGCGGGCCGGGTGATTGCCGAGGGGGCGCCCGCGACCCTTAAGGCGGCCCTGGGCGGCGATCGCCTTACCCTGCGGGTGAGGGAATTCAGCGATGCCGGGGAGGCGGCCCAGGTGCAGGTGCTGCTGCAGGGCTGCTCCGGAGTGCGCCAGGTGGTTGTCAACCAGTCCCAGGGCTACTCCCTAAACCTGGTGATTGAGCACGACAGCGTGGTTGACCAACTGCGTCGCCAATTAGAAGCCGCCAACTTGCCGATCTTTGCCCTGGCCCAGAGTCGGCCGAGTCTGGATGATGTCTATCTTCAGGCCACGGGCCGCACCTTGATGGATGCGGAATTGGCCGTCGCCGGGATTCGCGATCCCAAGGCCGAACGCAAAGCGAGCATGTGATGACCAGCGCCACCCCTCCCATTACCGCCAGCGCTCCGGCTCCCGTTGCCGAGCCCTCCGCCTTTGCGGAGATCAGCCAGGAAACCTTGGCGCTGACAAAACGGCTGTTTGTCCAACTCCAGCGCCGCCCCTCAACTCTGGTGGCCGGGGTTTTGCAGCCCCTGATTTGGTTGATACTTTTTGGTGCCCTCTTTGCCAAGGCGCCCCAGGGACTTTTGCCTGGGGGGGTTAGCTATGGCCGCTTCCTTGGGGCCGGGGTGATTGTGTTTACGGCCTTTAGCGGGGCCCTCAACGCCGGCCTGCCAGTGATGTTCGATCGCGAGTTTGGTTTTCTCAACCGGCTCCTGGTGGCGCCCCTGCGCTCCCGCAGCTCGATCGTGCTCGCTTCGGTGCTCTACATCACTTCCCTAAGCCTGGTGCAGAGCCTGGCAATCATGGGCACCGCCGCTGTTTTGGGCTACGGCTGGCCCGGGGGGATCGGTTTGCTTTTGGTGGTGGTCACCCTGCTCCTTCTGGTTTTCACCTTCACGGCCTTGAGTTTGGGTTTGGCCTTTGCCCTGCCAGGCCACATCGAAATGATTGCGGTGATCTTTGTGGCAAACCTGCCCCTGCTGTTTGCCAGCACCGCCCTGGCGCCCCTTTCGTTCATGCCCAGCTGGCTGGCCTGGCTCGCCTCGCTCAACCCCCTCACCTTTGCCATTGAACCGATTCGGGCCGCCTATGCGGGAAATTTCTGCCTGGGTGCGGTGGTGCTCGAAGCACCCTATGGATCCCTAACGGCCGGCACCTGCTTGGCAGTTCTAGCGATTTTGTCGGCAGGGCTTTTCCTCTTGATTCGTCCCCTTCTGGATCGCAAGCTCAGCTGATATTTCAAGCTCAGCAACAAGCCAAGCTCTCCTAAAAAAGCAATGAAGCCCAAAGGATTGATTGTTTCGGTGCAGGCACCCGAGGGTTCGCCCATGCGCGATCCCCACGTGATTGCCGCCATGGCAGAGGCGAGCCTGCGCCATGGCGCTTCGGGTGTGCGGTTGGAGAGCCCGGAGCACATCGGGGCCGTACGGCGCCGCTGCCCCCAGGCCCTGATCGTGGGCCTCTGGAAACGGACCTACCCGCAAAGCTCTGTCTACATCACGCCCAGCTGGCAGGAGATTCAGGCGGTCTGGGCTGCTGGGGCGGATGTGATTGCCATCGATGCCACCGACCGGGACCGTCCAGGTGGCGAAGGCCTGGCCTCCCTGGTGGGCCGCGCCACCCGGGAGTTGGGGGCGGTGGTGATGGCTGATGTAGATAGCGTGGCCAATGGTTTACGGGCCGCAGAGCTGGGTTGCCAGTGGGTGGGTACCACCCTGTTTGGCTACACCGAAGCCACCGCGGGCCAGAAACCACCCGGCTGGGATTTGATCGGTGAACTGCGTTCCCGGCTGCCCGCTGATGTCGGTTTGATCTGTGAAGGCGGCATCGCCTCAGCAGACCAGGCAAAACAAGCGTTAAGCCTGGGGGCCGATGCGGTGGTGGTGGGTACGGCCATCACCGGCGTCGACCTGCAGGTAAGGGCCTATCTGGCCCGGCTAGCGGACGCTGCCTAGCTGCCTAGGGGATCACATCATCCCGGGCATGCCCATGCCACCCATGCCACCCATTCCGCCCATACCTCCCATTCCGCCCATACCGCCCATGTCACCACCAGGGCCGCCGGCGGGGGCTGGGGGTTCGGGCTTGTCGGCGATCACCGCTTCGGTGGTGATCAGCAGTGAGGCAATCGAAACAGCATCCTGCAGGGCAAGCCGCACCACCTTGGCCGCATCGAGGATGCCAGCAGCGAGTAGGTCTTCGTAGGCGCCAGTGAGGGCGTTGAAGCCCTTGCCCAGGCGCTGGATTTCCGCGGCCACCACGGCGCCATCGGCACCGGCATTGGCGGCAATTTGACGCACCGGAGCTGCGAGGGCACTCTGCAGGATTTCCACCCCAGTGCGCTCATCGCCGTGGCACTCGGATTTGAGGGTTTCCAGGCCCGCCGCCAGTTCCAGCAGGGTGCAGCCACCGCCGGCAATGATTCCCTCCTCCACCGCCGCCCGGGTGGCATTGAGGGCATCATCGATGCGCAGTTTGCGGTTTTTTAGTTCCGTTTCGGTGGGGGCACCGACCTTGATCACGGCCACACCGCCGGCCATTTTGGCGATCCGCTCCTGCAACTTTTCGCGGTCGTAGTCGGAATCTGTGTTTTCGAGTTCGCGGCGAACCGCTGCCACCCGATCAGCCACGGCCGCCTGGTGTTCACCGGTGGCCACGATGGTGGTGCTGTCCTTGGTGATCGTGATCCGGCGGGCTTTGCCGAGGTCGTTTAGGTCGACTTTGTCGAGGGTCATCGCCTTGTCTTCGCTGACCAGGGTGGCGCCGGTGAGGATGGCGATGTCGGCCAACATGGCCTTGCGGCGCTCACCAAAGCCTGGGGCCCGCACAGCAGCAACCTGCAACACCCCCCGGTTCTTGTTCACCACCAAGGTGGCCAGGGCTTCGCCCTCCACATCCTCCGAGAGGATCAGTAATGGTTTGCCGGTCTTTGAGACCGCTTCGAGAACGGGCACCAAATCAGCCACCGCACTGATCTTGCGATCGGTTAACAGCAGTAGGGCATTGTCAAAAATGCATTCGCGCCGCTCCTGGTCCGTCACGAAATAGGGGGAGCTGTAGCCCCGATCGAAGGCCATGCCCTCGGTGATTTCCAGCTCGGTGGCAAGGGAATTGGATTCCTCGACAGTGATTACGCCGTCGGCGCTCACCTTGGCCATCGCCTCGGCGATCATCCGGCCAATTTCTTCATCGTTGCCGGAGCTCACCGAGGCCACCTGGCGAATCGCGTCGCCAGCCACGGCCTGGGAGCGCTCAGCAATGCCAGCCACCACCTGGGCCAGGGCCTTTTCCATGCCCCGCTTCACGCCTACGGGGTTGGCGCCGGCGGCAATGTTTTTCATGCCCTCATGCACCAGGGCCTGGGCCAAAACGGTGGCGGTGGTGGTGCCGTCCCCGGCCTTGTCCTTGGTGCGGCTGGCCACCTGCTGGATCAACTTGGCGCCGAGGTTTTCAAAGGGATCCTCCAGCTCGATCTCCTTGGCGATCGTCACCCCGTCATTGACAATTTCAGGGGCGCCAAATTTTTTTTCCAGCACCACGTTGCGGCCCTTCGGACCAATGGTGACCTTCACGGCGTCGGCGAGGGCATTGACGCCACGCTCCAGGGCTGCGCGGGAGGCATCCGAGAAGCTGATCAACTTGGCCATGACGAATTCGAAAGGGTCTGATCGATCTCTCCAGGCTCCCACAAATGGCTGCTGCCAGGCATCCTTTAGCCGGTGGTGATAGCCGAATCAAGGTAGGGTCTGGCAATGGATGACATGCTCCAAACAGCCTTCGAGTCGGCCTTGGAAACCGCCATCCAAAGTGCGGATGAAACCGCTGGCTTGGCAACGGTTTCGGGCGCCAACGCCTTTGTATTCGTATTGATTGCGGGCTTGGGCGCGGTGATGGCCCTGGTCTATCTGCCCCTCAGGCTCTTCCTCACGATCACGGCTAGAAGCCGGCGGTTGAAATTGCTTCAGCGGATCAGGCGGCTGCGCGATGACCTGGCCCAACCGGCGGTGAAAGGTGAATCCGCCCCGAGCTGAGATCCGATCCCCTGATCAGCGCATCACCATCCCGCCATCGACCTGGAGCACTTGGCCAGTCATGTAGGCGGCGGCTGGATCGGCGGCCAGGAAGCGCACCGCGCTCGCCACCTCTTGCGGCGTGCCCATCCGGCCCAACGGGATTGCCTTGAGGATGGGTTCCCGATCGAGTTCAGCGGTCATGTCGCTTTCGATGAAGCCCGGTGCCACGGCGTTGACGGTTACCCCACGACCGGAAAACTCGGCAGCGCAACTGCGGGTGAAGCCGATTAGGCCGGCCTTGCTGGCGCTGTAGTTGGCCTGGCCAGGGTTGCCCATCAAGGCCACCACGGAGGTGATGTTGATGATTCGGCCAGAACGGGCCTTCAGCATCGAGCGGCTAACGGCGCGGGTGCAGAGGAAAACGCCGGTGAGATTAAGGTCGAGCACGCTCTGCCAGTCCGCGGTTTTCATGCGCATCAGCAGGCCGTCTCGGGTGATGCCGGCGTTATTGACCAACACATCGAGCCTGCCTGACCGATCCAGCAAGGTTTTGATCAGGTCTTCCACCTGGGCTTCGTCGGCCACATTGGCCCGGTGACTCCAGGCCTTGCCGCCGGCCCCAACGATGGCCTCGACCACGGCATCGGCGGCCTCCGGCGAGTTGGCGTAGTTGACCACCACCTCGGCCCCCTCGGCGGCCAGGGCAATGGCAATGGCCCGGCCGATGCCGCGGCTGGCACCGGTTACTAGGGCGACTTGGCCGTTAAGGGAGTTGGAGGTGCCCATCGAAGCGGTTCGGCGCAGGCCTGGCGGTATGGCCTGATCGTATTTGGCCCCTAGCCCAAGCCCAGGGCCGCCATCACCTCGGCGATCCCGAGCTCCTTGAGCTGGCCCGGCAGGCCCAGGGCCTGGAGCCCAGGCCGTTGGGGCAGGGTTTCGGCGGCCCGGCCCAGGGCGACCAGGGGTAGGCCGAGCAGCAGGGCCCACTCGATCACCGCTGGATCGCTGGCTAGCACCACATCCGCATTGGCCATCAGGGCGGCCCGCTGCAAGGCACCGGTGCCAGCGGCAGTGGGTTCGAGCACCCGCAGGTTCGCCAATTTGGCCCGGATCTGTTGGGGCAAGGCTTGCCATTGGTCCAGGGGCCAATCCTGGCCATCTCCGGCGGGGGCCAGCAGCAGGGCGGGGCCATCCCCGGCTGGCAGGGCTTTGGCAGCCGCTTGGAGCTCGGCCTTGGGCAGGGCTAGTCGATAGCTCTGGGCATCCAGATGCACCCCCACTGGCTTGAGGAAGGCCTCCCAGGCCTGGTTTGGCCAGGGGTTGGCGCTGGGCTTGACCTGGGCCGTAGCTGAGAAACCCTTGAGCGCCACCCGGGTGGGGATGTGGCTCATCGACAGCATCAAGTCAACCTGGCGGCCCTGGGCACGGTTAACGCAGAGCTGAAAATCGGGCTCCCGCACCGTACCCAGCAGGTTGGCCCAGTCGGCGAGGGTGGCCTCTTCAAACGGGAAGGCGACGACCTTTTCCACCGCCGGCTGCAGTTTCCAGAGGGCCAGGCTTGCCGCCTGACAAACCACATGGACCTGGGCCTTGAGTTGTTCGGCAACGGCCGCAACAGCGGCAAAGGCCTGCAGTTGCTGGGCGTTGCCCCCGGGAATTAGAAACAGGGCACGCATTGTCGTGGCATTGGCACGGCGGCCTGATTGTATGGAGGCCATTCGATTTAGCCCGTAGCTCGGAGTTGCTTGTGCATTTGCTGATCGTTGCCGCAGGGAGTGGACGCCGCATGGGGGCCGCCGGCAACAAGCTTTTGCTGCCGGTTGCGGGCCGACCGGTGCTGGCCTGGACCCTGGAGGCGGCCCTGGCCTGCGCAGCGATTAGTTGGATCGGCCTGGTGGGTCAACCGGCCGATGCCGCTGAAATCACGGCGATCTTGGAGCTGGCCGAGCCGGCCATACCGGTGCGCTGGATTGTCGGCGGTGCAACCCGCCAGGAATCGGTGAGCAGGGGTTTGGCTGCCCTCCCCGCAGAGGCTGGGGGGGTGCTTATCCACGATGGGGCCCGCTGCCTGGTGGATCCGGAGCTGCTGGCCCGTTGCGCTGCGGCAGTGCAGCAGGGCCTCTCGGTGATTGCGGCTACGCCCGTCACCGACACGATCAAGCAGGTGGATGGGAAGGGCGCGATCACGGCCACCCCCGATCGCAGCCAGCTCTGGGCGGCCCAGACGCCCCAGGGGTTTCCGGTGCAGGAACTGCGCCAGGCCCACGCCACCGCAACGGCCCAGGGCTGGAGTGTCACCGACGATGCGGCCCTATTTGAACGCCTGGGCCTGCCGGTGCAGGTGTTGGAGGCACCCCCTTCCAACATCAAACTCACCACTCCCTTCGATCTAACCATTGCCGAAGCCGTGTTGGCAGAGCGCCCCTGAGGTTCAGGGGTGCTGCTGAAAATCAGGCAGCTGCAGCAGGCCCCTGTCGCCATCTAAAACCGCCCGTACCCCCAGGGGTAGGGCTGCGTTGGCATCGCCATGGCCCACCTTTAAGCCCGCCACCACTGGGATTGCCAGGTCTGCGGTGCGTTCTCGCAACACCTCCTCCAGGCTGAAGCTGGAGACGGCGGCACCGTCGCTATCTCCCTCCCCGTCGCAGCCCCTAAAGCTGCCCAGGCCCATGCCGGCCAATTGATGCAGGGCTCCCGTAAGGCGCCAGTGGGTCAGCATTCGATCGATCCGATAGGGGGCCTCGCCCACGTCCTCCAGCACCAGGATTGCGCCCCTTAGTTCGGGGAGGTGGGCGGTGCCAAGCAGGTGGGTGGCCACCGTCAGGTTTGCCACCAGGAGGGGGCCTGCGGCGCAGCCGCCCCGCCAGCCCTGCCCCTGCAGATCCTCGAGCGGTTCACCGAAGAGCAGGCGGCGTAGCCGCTCCTGGCTCCAGCTTGGCTCCGCGGCCAGGGTGGTGAGCAGGGGGCCATGGATTGCGCCCCGGCGTTCTTGGGACAGTTGGGCCCAGAGCAGGGAGGTGACATCTGAAAAGCCCAGTAGCCAGGCTTGGGGAAGGTCCAGGGGCTGCTCCAGCAGCCTGGCCGAACCCCAGCCGCCCCGGATGCAGGCAAGCAGGGATGCCCCATTTGCAGAGGGAATTTTTAGGTCGCTGGCGCGCTCGTCATCGCGGCCCGCCAGGTATCCCCAGCTCCGCAGGGGCCGGCGCTCTACCAGGAGCCCCCAGCTTTCCAAGATGGCAATGCCGGCCTCGAGGCGCTCGATGGGCCCTTGCCCCTCCAGGCAGGAGCTGGCAGCCACCAGGTCGACCCGATCGCCGGCCTGCAGGGGCTTTGGCAGGGCAAGGTTTTGCATCAGGCCCTCCCTACAACCAGGGCTAGCAGCAGTAGCCCGCCGAGCTGCACCTGGCGGCTGAAATGCTGGCCGTAAATGCTCCTCGGCAGCTCTGCTGGCCGCAGGGCCCAGGCCTCTTTTTGCATCGCCCCAGTGGCCAGCAGCCACAGGGGCCAGAACGGCCAACCCACGCCGGCAAGCCAGGCGGCAAGGGCGAGGCCCAGGCAGGCAAGCAGGTAGCAGGCGGCCACGGCCCCGGGCGCCCGGCTCCCCAGGCTCAAGGCACTGCTGCGCACCCCCAGACGTTGGTCGTCTTGGCGGTCGGCCATTGCATAGACGGTGTCAAAGCCAAAGGTCCATAGGGCTGCAGCAAGCCAGGTGAGCGCCAACACCCAGCTGCCTGTGATCGAGCTGGCGATTGAGCTTGTAATCGAGCCGGTGGAGGCCGCCCAAGGGATCAGCACCGCAAAGCCCCAGCACAGGGCCAGCACGGCCTGGGGGTAGGGGAACCAGCGTTTTGCCGATGGGTAAAGCAATACCGGCGGCAGGCTGGCCACCGCCAGCCAAAGGCAGGGCCAGCGGTGCTGGGACGGCAGCAGCAGCACCACCAGTAGGGCCAGGGCCAGGGCTATCACCAGTAGGGCCGCCGCCTCGGAGCTTTTAAGGCGGCCATCCGCCAGGGGGCGCCCCTTGGTGCGCTCCACCAGGGGGTCAATGCGTCGATCCCAGAGATCGTTGGCGATGCAGCCGGCCCCACTAACGGCCAAGCCCCCCAGCACGATCAACAGCATCAGCCCCGCAGACGGTGGCGCGTTTGGGGTGAGCCAGAGGCTCCAACCGGCAGGAATCAGCAAAATCAGCCGCCCACTGGGCTTATGCCAGCGCAGCAGCTCAAGACAGGCCTTCAGTCGGGCGGAGAAGGTGGAGACAGCCATTGGGGCGCACCTTAAATCTGTTGGGGGATTGAAATCAGCTCGGGGATGGTTCTACAGGTGGCAAACTGGCCCGGCCCGTGGTTTGCCACGTCCCCATGGTTCAGGACCTATCCAAGCCATGGCCAGGTCGGCGGCGCGTCGCGGCCATTGATATCGGTACCAACTCGATTCACCTGTTGGTGGCTGAGGTCGACCTGGAGCTGCGCAGCTTTTCCGTGGTGCTGGCGGAGAAGGCCACCACCCGCCTGGGGGAGCGGGATCCCGTGAGTGGCGAATTGAGCGCCGATGCAATTGAGCGGGCCTTCCGCACCCTGCGCCACGACCGCGACCTGGCCCTCAGCCATGGGGTGGAGCAGATCGTCACGGCCGCCACCAGTGCGGTGCGCGAAGCCCCCAATGGCCGTGATTTCCTAGTGGCCCTCCAGGAAAAGCTCGACCTGGATGTGGATCTGGTCAGCGGTCCGGAGGAGGCGCGCCTGATCTATCTCGGGGTGCTTTCCGGCATGACCCTGGGGGATCAGCCCCACCTGATTCTTGATATCGGCGGCGGTTCCACGGAATTGGTCTTGGCCGACGGCGGCGATGCCAGGGTTCTGACCAGCACCCGCATCGGTGCGGTGCGCCTGCAGAGGGAGTTCTGCCGCCAGGATCCCCTGCCCCCTGCCCAGCAGTCTTTCTTAAAGGCCTACATCCAAGGGTCCCTGGATCCGGCCGTGGCCCAGGCCCGAGCTGCCCTTAAGCCTGGGGAGCGGCCCAAAATGGTGGCCACCAGTGGCACGGCAATGGCCCTGGCGGCCCTGGCGGCGGCTGAGGATGAAAGGCCCCCCCTGAAACTCCAGGGCTACCGGCTCGGCAAGGCCCGCATCGACCAGTTACTTGCCAGGTTGCTGCAGATGGGCCCGGAGCAACGCAAGGCGCTTACCGCCATCAACGAACGGCGGGCCGAAATCATCGTGCCAGGGGCCCTGATCCTCCAAACCGCCATGGAGATGCTGCAGGTGCAGGAGCTGGTGGTGTGTGATCGGGCCCTGCGCGAGGGGTTGATTGTGGATTGGATGCTGCGCAATCAGCTGCTGGGGGATCGCTTTTCCTTCCAGAGCACCATTCGCGAGCGCACGGTGATCCACCTGGCCCAAAGTTTTGGGGTGGATCGCAGCCGGGCCGACCGGGTGGCCGCCTTTGCCCTCAGCCTCTACGACCAAACCCGGGGTCTCCTCCACGAGGACGGCGGTGAAGGCCGCCAGCTGCTTTGGGCTGCGGCCCAACTGCACACCTGTGGCAAGAGCATCAACATCGCCGCTTATCACAAACACACCTGGTACTTGATCCGCCATGGGGAGCTTTTGGGCTACAGCGAGATGGAGCATTTGATGGTGGCGGCCATCGCCCGATACCACCGCCGGGGCCTGCCCAAAAAGCGCCATGAGTCTTGGCTGGTGATTGAGGGCCGGGATCAACGTCGCTGCGTGGCGGCGATGGGACTGCTGCTCCGTTTGGCCGCTGCCCTAGACAGGCGTCCCGCAGAGGTAATTGAGCGGATAACCGTTGCTGCGGATAGGGATGCGGGCCCCAAGGAGCCACCCACTGGCTTCACCATTTCCCTGGAGGAAAGCGCAGAGTTGGCCGCAGATCCCCAGGGCGACCTAAGCCTGGAGTGCTGGAGCCTGCTCTCTTGCCACGCCGTGGTCCAGGAGGCCTGTGGCCTGGAACTCAGGGTGTTGGGGGCTTAGCTGGAGTGGCCTGAAGCTTGGCCTGGGTTGGGGCAAAGGTTTGCCACCGGATTTGTTTGACCGTGCCAAGGGGCTTGGCCGGGCCGTTGCCCCGCTGAACCAGCACCAAATCCGGCCGGCCGGCCAGCACCCGAATTCCTGCGGCCAGGGGAAAAGCTCGCCGGCCCTGGAAGGCCCCCCTAAACAGCCGCTTGCCCGTGGTGGTTTTCACCTCCAGCCAGCTGCCCTCAGTGCTGATCAACACCAGTTGCTTGGCTTGGCTGGTCTCGATGGCCAGGGCGGCTGCCCGCTTGGCTTGCTCGAGCCGGGCTTTTTTAAGCGACGCTTCCTGGGCAATGGCCTGCTGGCGCAGCAGTTGTTGATGGGTTTGCCATTGCTGCCAAAGCAAGGTGCCACCGGTTGCCAGCCCTGCGATCAGGGCCAGGCTGGCGATGGGGCGAAGGCCAGGCCAAAGGCTCCCACTGGATTTGGTTTGGCTTTTTGCTTTGGGGCCAGGTTCGGCTGGGCTGGTTGGGGGCTCCTCCTGTTCGATGCCCCGCGCTTGGAATTTGAGTTGGTTGAGATTGATTTTTGGAGCGCTAAATTCAGTAAATTGGCGCAGGGAAGTTACTTCCTCGTCAATAGAAATTTCTAGGCGACTGGCCAGCCGGCGGGCCTGGGCGATCACAAAAACAGCTTCCGGAAGATGCTCCAGATCACCGGCTTCCAGGGCCCCAAGTTGCTCCACCCCCATGTTCAGCTGCGATGCCAGGGCTGCCTGGCTGAGGCCCCGGGCTTCCCGGGCTTGGCTCAGCCGCTGGCCAAGGGCTTGAAGCACAGGGATTACTGGGCTATCCACAGGGGAAATTTCTAAGGGAAGCGAGGGTTTCGCTGGAATTTATCGAGGCCAATTGTGCCCCATGGGGGAGCAGTTGCCCAGGCCTTGAGCAGGCTTGTGGCAGCAGGGATTGTCAAAAATGGGCGATACTGGACTCGAACCAGTGACCCCTTCCGTGTGAAGGAAGTGCGCTACCGCTGTGCTAATCGCCCTTGCCTAGGCAGCTTAAGGCACCACCCCCCTGCCCCCGATCGGCGACCATGGGGTCAGATTCTCGGATGGATTTGAGCGTCGCAGCCCCTGCCCCTGACCCGGTGCCCGCCGCCTCCCTCGCGGATGGGGACCAGGTTGATGTGTTGATTGTGGGGGGTGGGGTCTGCGGCACGGCCCTGTTATTTGAGCTGGCCCGCTACACCGACCTGGGCCGCATTGCCCTGGTGGAGCGCTACGACCAACTGGCCCAGGTGAATTCCAAGGCCACTAACAACAGCCAGACGATCCACTGCGGCGACATCGAGACCAACTACACCCTGGAAAAGGCCCTGCGGGTTAAGCGCACCGCCGAAATGATCGTGCACTACGCCGATCTGCTCGAACCCGAGATCCGGGATCGCTGCGTGTTTCGCACCCCCAAGATGGTGCTCGGTGTGGGCGAGCAGGAATGCGGCTTCCTGCGGGAGCGCTTCAACCACTTTTCCCCCCACTTCCCAGCCATGGAGCTGCTGGAGAAGGGGGAAATTGCCGAATGGGAGCCCCAGGTTGCCCTGGTGAATGGGGCCCTGCGGCCTGAGCCCCTGGTGGCCATTGGGATTCGACGCACCTACACCGCCGTGGATTACGAAGCCCTTTCGGAATCCTTTGTGGAACAGGCCCAGGCGGCCGTGTCCCAATCGGTGGAGGGGGCCAAATCGGTGGAGGGGGGAGCCGATCGCCAGCTTCGCATTCAAATGGGCACGAAGGTGGAGCTAATTGAGCAGGAGGGCGAGGGTTTTCGGGTCCAGATTCGGCCCACCAAGGGGGGAGCATCCCGCCAACTTTTGGCCCGCCATGTGGTGGTCAACGCCGGCGCCCACAGCCTGTTGATGGCCCAGCAGATGGGCTACGGCCTGGAGTATTCCTGTCTGCCGGTGGCGGGCAGTTTTTACTTCACCCCCGACCTCCTCAAGGGCAAGGTTTACACCGTTCAAAACGACAAGCTGCCCTTTGCCGCCATCCACGGCGACCCGGATGTGCGGGCACCCGGCAAGACCCGCTTTGGGCCCACGGCCCTTTTACTTCCCCAGCTCGAGCGCTACAAGGCGGCCTCCTTCTGGGAATTTTTAAAGGTGCTGCGCCTGGATTGGGCTGTTTTAAGCGTTTTTTGGCAGCTTTTTCGCATTGCCGATATCCGCAACTACATCTTTAAAAATCTGCTGTTTGAAGTGCCCTGGCTCAGGCGCTTTTTGTTCCTGGCCGATGCCCGCAAAATTGTGCCGGGCATGGCCCTTGCTGACCTCAGCTTTGCGGAGGGCTACGGAGGGGTGCGCCCCCAGCTGATCAATAAGACCAGCCGCCAACTGATGTTGGGCGAAGCCAGCATTCGCCCCCTGCCAGGGCTGGTCTTCAATGTGACCCCCTCGCCGGGTGGCACCTGTTGCCTGGGCAATGCGGCTACCGATGTGGAGGCGATTGCGGAGCGCTTGGGCTGCTCCTTCGACCAGCAGGCCCTGGCCCAGGAGCTCTACGGGGCCTAGGCCCCGCCTCGAAACAGGTGGTTGTGGCTGGCGGAGTAGAGCTTGGAGCGGGCCTCCCCAGGGGGATTAAGGGCGGGACTAACCACGTAGAGCGTGGTGCGAATTAGTTGGCGTTCCTGGCTCACCCGGGCCATCTCAGCTAGGGGCACCACCGTGAGCCATTGGTCGGGCCAGCTCACCCGATAGCCGATTGCTACGGGCGTTTCGGCGGGGTAGTGGCGCAGCAGTTCGGCCTGCACCTCCTCCACATGGCGGGCGCTTAGGTAGAGGCAAAGGGAAGCGCGCAGGGCCGCCAGCCTGGCCAGGGATTCGCTTTCCGGTACGCCGGTGCGGCCCCCCGCCCGGCTGAGCACGATCGTTTGGACCAGCCCCGGGATGGTTAGTTCGCTCTGCAGGGATGCGGCGGTTGCCTGATAGGCGCTGATGCCTGGCACCACCTCAACGCCGATATCGGCATCGGCAAGACGGCAAATTTGCTCGGCCATGGCGCCGTATAGGCAGGGATCACCGTCGTGCAGGCGCACCACGTTTTTGCCGGCGGCTGCCCGCTCCAGCACGGCGGCCATCACCTCTTCCAGGGTGAGGGTGCTGGTTCGGATTTGCTCGCAACCTGCCGGGGCCATGCCGGCAATTTGGGGATTCACCAGGGAGTCGGTCCAGACCAATACATCGGCTTGGGCGATGGCGGCCGCTGCCCGCAGGGTGAGTAGGTCGGGTGCGCCAGGGCCGGCGCCCACAATCCATACCTTGGAAGAGCTCAATTCGTTACTCCACTGGGATCGGGTAAGGGCCTCTTCTGGCCATAGAGCCGCCAGAGCCCCAGGCTGCCCAGGGCGATCAAGGCCAGGCTCACCAGTTGGGCCATCCTTACCCCACCGGTGCAAAAGGGGGGGGTGGAAAAAAGGCAAAGGGGATCGATGCGCAATCCCTCAATCCAGACCCGGCCGGCGCTGTAGGCAATCAAATAAACGCAGCTCACCGCCCCAGCCGGCAATTGAATCCGGTCCTTTTTTGCCAGGCGAAATAGTTGGAGGAGCAGCAGGAAAACGCCGATATTCCAGATCGATTCGTAGAGGAAGGTGGGGTGGAAGGTGCTGTTATTCCAGAAGCCAGCATTGCGGGCAATGGCTGGGGCGATGGTCAGCTTCCAGGGCAGGTTTGTGGGCAGACCAAACGCCTCTGAATTGAAGAAATTTCCCCAGCGGCCAATTGCCTGGCCCAACACCACCGCCGGCAGTAAGACATCTAGCAAAGACCAAAAGGGCAACTTGCGCCAGCGACAAAACAGGACCGTGGCCAAGCTGCCGCCGATCAGGGCACCGTGGATGGCAATGCCCCCGCGCCAAATGGCCAGGGCAGAAAGCCAGTCGCCGCTATAGAGCCGCCACTCCAGCAGCACGTAGTAGATCCTTGCCCCTAAAACAGCCCCCAACACCAGTAGGGGCAATAGGTCGGCAATTTGGGCGGGATCAATTGATCTCTGCTTCGCTAGGCGGCTAGCGACTGCCAATCCCACCAGCACCGCCAGGGCAATTAGCAGGCCATACCAGCGCAAGGCAAAGGGGCCCAGCTGGAAAACCAGGGGCCCCGGGGAAGTAAAAGCCAGGACTGGGATCAAATGCCCTCAGCGGCTTGAACTTTCTCCACCTGGCGTTTCTTGAGCACCAGCATGATTTGGGCCAGGGCAATCGCGGCGAAGAAGGCCAGTAGGCCGTAGATGCGCACGGGGTTTTGCAGGACGATCTCGGCATCTAGTTGGCCGAAGCCACCCACGTTCGGATCGTTGGTTAGGGGAGCTCCTGCCGCCACCACATCGCCGATGGCGACGGTGATGGAGGGGCCAGCGGGCACCGTTTCGGTTGCCTTGCTGCCGTCATCGGCGGTGATCTCAACAACCGATGCACCGTTGTCGCTAGCGGTGATTGCCGAAACCTTGCCGGCAGCAGTGGCGGTGAAGACGCCGTTGTTGGACTTCTCGCCGGTGGGATACACCTGGCCCCGGCCCCGGTTACCGCCTACGTGCAGTTGGTACTTACCAAAGCTGATGGCGCTGTTGGTGGAGGGATCGGGAGAGAGGATCGGGAAGACAATTTCCTGGTGCTGGTCCCCAGGCAGGGGGCCCACCAGCAGGATGTTGGGCTGGTCGTCGGAGTATTGGGTGTAATAAACCCCAGCGGTTTCTTCCTTCAGCTCGTCGCTAAGGCGGTCCTGGGGAGCAAGGGTGAATCCGTCGGGGAGCATCACCACCGCGCCCACGTTTAGGCCGGCGAGGCTGCCATCACCGGAGACCTGCTGGACGGAGGTGTCATAGGGGATCTCCACCACAGCCTTGAAGACCGTATCGGGGAAGACGGCCTGGGGAACTTCCACATGGGTGGCTTTCTTGGCCAGGTGGCAGTTGGCGCAGACCAGTTTGCCGGTGGCTTCCCTGGGGCTGTCGTAGTTCTGCTGGGCCCAGAAGGGGTATGCCCAGCTGGGGGTGGCGCCGGTCAGGAGCACGGCCAAGCCGAGCAGGGAGCCGAGCAGGAAAGAGAGGTTGCGACGTATCACGGTGGTCAGGCGGGCGGATGGGGATTGGCTAGGGATCAGGCCCACCAGGGCTTGTCACCGGTCCGGAAGTCGGTTTCTGTCCACTGGCTCAAAAAGACGTTGTCGTTCTCAACCGAGACATGGGCCAGGGCCAGGGATAGGGGAGCTGGCCCCCTCACCACCTTGCCGGTGGCGTCGTATTGGGATCCATGGCAGGGGCACATGAACTTGTTGGCCCCACTGTTCCAGGGCACCACGCAGCCCAGGTGCGTGCAGATGGCGTTGATCCCGTAGCTGCCGATGGCATCGGAGCCTTCCACGATCAGGTAGGTGGGATCACCCTTGAGGCCCTGCACCAGATTGCGGTCGCCCTCCTTGTGGGTGCTCAGCCAACCGGTGGCCGTAACGCTGTTGCCGAGTTCGTCCTTGGCGGTGGTGCCACCGCCACCCCCAGCAGCCTTGGGGGGGATGAAGTAGTTGACCACTGGGTAGAGCGCCCCAAGGGCAACGCCAGTGACCGACCCGAAGGTCAGCAGGTTCATGAACTGGCGACGACCCATTCCGGGCACATCACCGTTCGAAGCGCTCGCTGGCATCTGGGTCATACGGGGCGGCTTGGGGGCCACAGCAACGTGGTATCCATTATGAACCTTGCCCCAGCGGCCCCGGCGGCTGAAACAGCTGTTGGGCTGATGGCTGAAACATGCTGTTGTGCAATTGCCGGGCGATTGCCCCTAGCCCCTTGCCCCCATTTGGCCCAGCCATCCCCTTTGAGGGTTCGCAAGAGCGGTCCGAAAGCCCCCTCTCGGTGGCTGACCTTCTCGCCGTTTTGCGCCAGCGCTGGCAGCGCAGCTACGACCTCCAGCTGGTGCAGCGCCGGGGGCGCTTCTACTTCCAGGTGATGTGGGCCTACCTCGAGCAGCAGTCGTTTCCGATGGCCGAGGCGGCCTACCTGGCCAAGCTCGAGGAGCTGGTGGGTCTGCTCAATGGCCTGGGGGTGGCCGACCAGGTGCGCCATTGGCTCTGCACCACTTCAGACAAGCCGCGATTGGGTCGCGCCATGAACCTGCCCCTGGAAATTGACCCGGGGCGGGCCAGTGAATTTGTGCTTTAGGGACTGGCCTCAGCTGCTGGAGCTCCTGCCCTCAGCTGCTGGTGCTGGCGCTTGATTTGAACCTCTCGGCCATCGCCACGAGGCCCACCCCGATCAGGAAGAGGGCCGTGATTGCCCCCGAGAGCAGCAGCATTGTGACTGGATCGGTCGAGGGGGTCAGTACGGCTCCGGCAATGGCTGCCACCACCACCACCCAGCGCCAGGCCGCCAGCATCGCCCGCGCCTTGATCAGGCCCAGGGCCCCAAGCAAAAGCTGCAACACCGGCAACTGAAAGGCCAGGGCGGTGGCCACCATCAGCAGCAGCACAAAATCTAGATAGCGCTCAATTGACCAACTGGGCTCCACCACATCGGCCCCGTACTCGACTAAAAAGGCCAGGGCCGCGGGCACAAGGGCCCACCAGGCAAAGGCCAGGCCTGCCGCAAAGAGCAGGGCTGAGCCGGCCACTGCTGGCGCCACCAGGCGCCGCTCCCGACTGGTCAGCCCCGGCAGGACAAAGGCCAGCACTTCGTAGAGCACGTAGGGCAGGGCAATCGTCAGCCCCGCGTAGCCAGCCACCTTGATCGACACAAACAGAAATTCGCCTGGGGCCAGCTGGAGAAAGCGAATGCCAGGCGCCGGCATCTCCAGGAGCTTGACCAGGGGTTTCACAAAAACCAGGCAGCCGGCGGCACCAATTACCACCGCCAACAGGCTGCGCAGCACCCGGTTGCGCAGCTCCTCGAGGTGATCCACCAGGGTCATTTCCACTTCGCCAGGGAAGTCGTGACCCTGCGGGTCATGGCTGACCTCGGCAGTGTTGATTCGGATTGGTGCTGGCGGCGGCAGCGGGGTGGGGCTCATGGTTGTCCTGCTGCCAAGAGGCTAAGGGCCCTATCCGGTTCCCCCCAGAGCACTTCCCCCTGGCGGTGCCTCACCGTGCCTTCGGCGGCTCCCGGAATGCGCTGGAGATCGCTGGTGGGCACCATCACCACGGGCACCTGGCTGCTGCCGCGGCCGCGGCTGAAGTGGGCGGCCAGGTCGGCGGCTGCCTGCAGATCGGCTTCTCCGGCCAGGCCCTCCGATGCCTTGAGAACCACATGGCTGCCCGGCAACTCCTGGGCATGGAACCAGAGATCACCGCGGCGGGCCTGCTTGAGGGCAATCCATTCGTTTTGGCGGTGGTTGCGGCCCACCTGCACAGGTATGCCGCTGGGGCTTCTGAGCAGCAGGGGCACGGGCTGGCCGCTGGGGCTGGGTCTGCGGCGCCGGCTGGAGCTGCTGCCCTTGCCCGCCAGTGGGCCCTCCAATTCCGCCCCCAGGGCCGCCAGCTCGAGGCTGGTGGAAGCATTTTCGAGAAAGGTGAGGCTGGCCTCTAGCCATTCCAGGCGCTGGTGATGCAGCTCTAGCCGCGGCGTTATGGCGGCCACCGAGCGGCGCAACTTTCTGGCCCTGTTGTAGAGCTTTTGGGCTGAGGCGATGCAGGCGCGACTTGGACTTAGCTGGCTCAGCAGGGCGTCTGCCTGGCCTTGCAGGCCATCGCTTTGCGGCACCGCCGCCAGGAGGGCCTGCTGCTGGGCGGCCAGTTGCCGCTCCCTGTTGGCGGCCTGCTCAAGGCGCAGCTGCAGCTGTTGGCGAGCTTGGAGCACTTTTAGTTGCTCCAGGTGGGCTGCGTAGTAGGCACCAAGGCCGCTGTTGATGCTGGTGGCGCCTTGCTCCCAGGGCTTCTCCAGAGGCGGCCAGCAGCGGTAGCTGTCGCCGTCGCATTGCCAGACAAAGTTGCCTGTGGAGAGGCAGGTCAGCCAGTGTTGCCATTGGCGCCAGAGTTGGAGCCATTGCTCCACCTTCAGATCGCCAACGGGCCTTTCCCGCAGTTCTGCTCCGACCAATTGGCGCATCAGGGCCGGACTAATCCCCTGGTAGGCGTTGCCGAGGGCCTTGCCCAGGGGCAGGGGCAGGAGGCTGAGTCGCCGCTGCCAGCTTTCTTGGCCCTCGTGGTGGTTGGGGGGCTCACCCATCAGGGCGGGGGGGCTTTGGTAGGCATCCCCGGTGCCGATCGGCCGCAGCCGCGATTGATGGGTCTTTACTTGCCTGGCCAAGGCAATCACCTGGCGCTGCCCATCGAGCAGGAAGAGGTTGCTGTGGCGTCCCATCAGCTCGACCACCAGCCAGCGGGCGATGGGTTCCCCTGGCCGCTCTGAAAAGCCCAGCTCAACGATCCGCTCCCAGCCCTGCTGCTCCAGGCTGGTTAGGGCCAGGCCCCGCAGGCTGTGTTGAAGCTGCTGGGCCAGGGTGCTGCCATCCCCTTCCCGGGGCGGAGCTGTGATGATGTGCATCCTGGCGGCATCGGCCTGCCAGCTGATTTCCAGCCATTGGCTCCCTTCGAGGGTTCTCAGCCCTATTTGCAGGCAATCCCGGCTGGGCTGCTGGGCCTTCTCAAAGCGGCTTGGCAGCAGGGTGGGGCGCCATTCAGCCAGCACAGCCTTGAGGCTGGTGACGTCCATGGGTTGCAGGCGCGCCAGGGGTGTAGACGATCAGATCAAGCCCCTACTCTGCAATCCTGCGCCCTTGCCTGCCGTGTCCTGTCGACTCACCCTGATCGCCGGCCCCAGCGGCGTCGGTAAGGGCACCCTGGTGGCCCAGCTGCTCGCCAGGCATCCGGACATCTGGCTATCGGTTTCAGCCACCACCCGTGCCCCCCGGGCTAGGGAGGTGGAGGGGGAGCACTACTTCTTCTTAAGCCGCGAAAACTTCGAGCAGCAGGTGGCCGCAGCTGGCTTTCTGGAATGGGCTGAATTTTCAGGCAACCTCTACGGCACCCCCCGGCAGCCGGTGGAGGAGATGCTGGCCCTGGGTCGGCCGGTGTTGCTTGAGATCGAGCTGGAGGGGGCTCGCCAGGTGCGCCAGAGCTTCCCGGCTGGCTTTCAGGTGCTGATTAAGCCCCCATCCTTTGGGGAACTAGAGCGCCGGATCCGCGGCCGTGGCACCGATGGCGAGGAGGCCATTGCCAAGCGATTGGAGCGGGCCCGGGTCGAATTGCAGGCGGAGGCCGAATTTGATGGGGTGCTGGTCAATGGCGATTTAGGCGAGGCCCTCGTGGCCCTGGAGCAGATGATCGGCCTGCCAGCTGGGCAATAAATCGGTTGCGCAATAAAAAAGCGGCCCCTGGGGGCCGCGATAGCAATCACTACTGGTCCGACTCACATCGGGTGGAACAAAAGGTCTGGGAAAAAACGGTTGAATTCGATCAGGATACCGGCGGTAATTGAAAACCAGATCGCTGCAAAAACCGGAGCTGTGGTAATAAATTTCTTCATGGCTCGGGGCTGTGGAGGAGAGGGAAAGTAAGAAAAGTGCTAATTAATTCAGCGGGGCGAGATAGTCACGTTTTCGTCGGACTCCAGCAACTTGCCGCTTTTCAGCTCTTGCAGTGCTGCTAGGGGCCACCTAGCCGCTGCCAGGGTGCTCTTGAAGGCCAGCGGAACGTCTATCTGGATTTCTTTCATGGTTGCGTCCTTGTCGCCGCGGATCGCAATCAGGTAGTTGCGACCAGCCCAGCCAATGCAGCCGGCGATGTAGAGGAAGGCGATGCCGGGGATCACGAAGTCACCGGCATGGCTCCAGCGGCCATCAACAATCAAGTGGGGCAGGCCATCGGCACCGCAGACAGCCTGGCTGTACATGGCGAAACGGGCCTTGGCTTGGTCGGTTTTGGCCCCGGCAGCACGCTGTTGGAAGCGGGCGCTTTCGGTGCAGGGGGTCAGGCCGGCCACGTCAGCGTTAGCAACGGGTGCAAAGCCAACCAACAGGAAGAGCGACAGCAGCACTGCAAAGAGTGGTGCTGAGAACAAACGGGAAAGTAGACGTTGCATCAGACGCAATGCCGCGGGGCAAGATGTCACCCTCGGACAGTACGAGCCCTCTCCCTAGCTAATGGCCACCGTTCTCGCCCTCGAAACAAGTTGTGACGAGTCGGCGGCAGCGATTGTGAGCGATCAAACGGTGCTCGCCAGTGCGGTGGCCTCCCAGGTGGAGGAGCACGCCCTTTGGGGCGGAGTGGTGCCCGAAATTGCCTCACGCAGGCACGTGGAAGCCCTGCCGGCCCTGATCGACCAGGTCTGCGTCGAGAGCGGCGTGGCCATGGCCGACCTCGATGCGATTGCGGCCACGGCTGCCCCTGGTTTGGTGGGGGCCCTGTTGGTGGCCTCGGTCACCGGGCGCACCCTGGCCCGTTTGCACGGCAAGCCCTTTTTGGGCGTCCATCACCTGGAGGGGCACCTCTGTTCGGTGCAGTTGGGCGAGCCCCTGCCGGCAGGTCCATATTTGGTCCTGTTGGTCAGTGGCGGCCACACCGAGCTGGTGCGGGTTGATGCCCCTGGGCGCTACCGCGGCCTGGGCCGCAGCCACGACGATGCCGCCGGTGAGGCCTTCGACAAGGTGGCCCGACTGCTGGGCCTGGGCTACCCCGGGGGGCCTGCGATTGAGCTGGCAGCCCGGGCGGGAGATGCGAACCGTTTTGCCCTGCCCAAGGGCCGGGTCTCCAGGCCAGAGGGTGGTTTTTATCCCTACGACTTCAGCTTCAGTGGCCTCAAAACGGCGATGCTGCGCCAGGTGCGGGCCCTGGAGGTCAGCGCGGATGGTGGGGGCGCGTCCCTGCCCCTAGCTGACCTAGCGGCCAGCTTTGAACGGGTGGTGGCCGAGGTGCTGGTGGAGCGCAGTTGCCGCTGTGCCCTCGACCAGGGCCTGGGCACCTTGGTGCTGGTGGGGGGGGTGGCAGCTAACCGGCGCTTGAGGGATCTGCTGGAGCTCAGGTGCCGGCGAGATGGCCTCCAGTGGCGTGTGGCACCGCTGGCCTACTGCACCGATAACGCCGCCATGGTGGGGGTGGCTGCTGCTGAACGCTTTAGGGCCGGGGCAACCAGTCCTTGCGACCTGGGGGTGGCACCCCGGTTGCCCCTGGAGCAGGCCCACCGTCTCTACGAACCCCAAGCTTGCTTTTAATGCCCTTAGGCTTGCCGGGTCCGGCATCGGAGTAGCGCGATGGGCGAACTCGATCCAAAAGGCGAGCCTGTTAACCCCACTGAGCTGAATGCTTGGCGCCGAGGCATTACACCCCAGGCCGAGATCTGGAATGGCCGGCTGGCGATGATTGGTCTATCGGTAGGGCTGTCTGTGCTGCTTTTGGCCAGGCTGGCTTCCCACTGAGCAACCTTCGTAGGATCCACCTGTCTGCAACGCCTTGGTGACCAAGCCCCTTGTCACGATCGTGCTGGGTACCCGGCCAGAAGCCATCAAGTTGGCGCCGGTGATCCTGGCCTTCCAGCGGGCTGGGGATTTCCGCACCCGGGTGGTGCTCACCGGCCAGCACCGCGAGATGGTGAGCCAGGTGATGGAGCTGTTTGGCCTCCAGGCCGACCACGATTTGGCGCTGATGGCGCCTAAGCAGACCCTCACCCACATCACCTGCGCAGCCCTTACAGGGCTCAAGGAGGAATTTGGGGCCCATCCCCCCGATCTGGTGCTGGTGCAAGGCGACACCACTACGGCTTTTGCATCGGCCCTGGCGGCCTTCTACGAGCAGATTCCGGTGGGCCATGTGGAGGCTGGGCTCCGCACCGACAACATCTTTGATCCCTTTCCGGAAGAGGCCAATCGCCGCCTGATCTCCCAGGTGGCCCTGCTCCACTTCGCGCCCACGGGTGTTTCCGCTGCGAATCTGCGGGCTTCCGGGGTGGTGGGCGAGATCATCACCACGGGCAACACGGTTATCGACGCCCTGCTGTTGATGGCTGAGAAGGCCCCGCCCTTTGCTTTGCCTGGCCTGGATTTGGAGCATCAGCGGCTGATCCTGGCCACGGTGCACCGGCGTGAAAACTGGGGGGATCGGCTCGAGGAAATTGGCCGGGGTTTCCGGGAACTACTAGATCGCTTCCCGGATACGGCCCTGTTGCTGCCGCTGCATCGCAACCCCACGGTGCGGGAGCCCCTGCAGGCCCTGCTGGGCGACCATCCCCGGGCCTTTTTGGTCGAGCCCCTCGATTACGACCAACTGGTGGCGGCAATGCGCAGTTGCAGCTTGGTGTTGAGCGATTCCGGTGGCCTGCAGGAGGAGGCGCCGGCCCTAGGTAAGCCCGTTTTAGTGCTGCGCCGCACCACCGAGCGACCAGAGGCCATAGATGCGGGCACGGCCAAATTGATTGGTACCGACTGCGCCGACATCGTGGCTGAGGCCAGCCGCCTGCTGGAGGATCCCGAGGCCTATGGGGCCATGGCCAGGGCCCATAACCCCTTTGGTGATGGCCAGGCCAGTGGCCGGATCGTGGAGGCAGCACGCCAATTTTTAACTGCCCTCCCCTAGGAGAATAAACCCAGGCCTAGCCCCTACTTCCTTTTCTTGGCCCAGGGGGGCAGGTCAATGAATACCTGGGTTCCGCTGCTGAGGCCCGAGATGATTTGGGTACTTTTGCCACTGCTGATGCCCAATTCCACCGGCTGGAATTTGGGCTGGTTGTCCGGCCCCACCAGCAGCACCCCGGGCCGGCCGTCTTCCGTAACCACTGCCACGGTTGGGATCAGGGTTTTGGCCTCAATCCTGCCGGTCTGAAAGCCCACGTCCGCGGTCATGCCGATGCGCAGGCCCGTGGGGCGCTCCACAAAGTTCAGGACCACATCGAAGGAGGTCACGTTGTTCAGTTTTACGGCCCGGGGGGTGATCCGTTTGACCTGGGCTGCAAAGCGCTTATCTGGGAAGGCGTCCACCCGCACGGAGGCGTTTTGGCCCAGGCGAATGCGGCCGATATCACTCTCTGGCACCTTGGCGACCACCTCCAGGCCTTGGGCCAATTCCACGATCGATGAACTGGTGGCTCCTGCGGTGGCCGAGGCTGTGGTGGTAGGGGTCACGAAGGAGCCCGGATCGGCAAAGCGTTGGCTGATCACGCCGCCAAAGGGGGCCCGTACCACCAATTCCTGGCGCTCCACCCCACGGGCTTCCAGCCGTTGCTTGGCTGCCTCCGCGGCCTCCAGATCCACCAGATAGGAGCTGCGCACTTTCTCGTAGTCGTTGCGACTGATGGCCCGCTGGCGGTAAAGCCCCCCATTGCGCTGTAATTCGCTGCGACTACGGGCCAGCTGGGCCTGGGCTGAGCGCAGATTTGCACCCAATTCTTTTAGTCGGTCTTCCAGGTCGCCGCTGTCCATGCGGGCCAGGGGTTGCCCTTGGGTTACGGCATCACCCTCCTCCACGTAGAGCGCTTCGATCACTCCTTGGCGTTTGGGGCTCACATTTACCCTTTTTTCGGCGGCCAATTCGCCCGTGGCACTGACCACCCCAGGCAGGCTGCCGGATTCAGCCCTCACTGTGTAGTTGGGCAGCTGGCGGCCAATTGCTCCCTGGCGCTGCTGGGAAATTGCCACCCCTGCCAGCAGCACCACACCAGCGCCCGCACCTAGCCAGATGCGTCGCCGCCGCAACCAATTGGGAATAGGGAAGCTAGTGATGGGGCTTAAAAGGCGTTGGCCTAATTCTGGCTGGTGATTGGGGCTTGGTGCGGGTGCTTGGTGAGGGGGGCTCGGACCTTTGCGGGGCGCCCCGTAGATTTCAGCCATGCTTAAAGCCGGAATTGTGGGGCTGCCCAACGTGGGCAAATCCACCCTCTTCAATGCCCTGGTCTCCAATGCCCAGGCCGAGGCAGCCAACTATCCCTTCTGCACGATCGAGCCCAACTCAGGGGTGGTTTCGGTGCCCGATGGCCGGCTTGCCCGGCTCTCGGCCCTATCGGGCTCGAAGGAGCTAATTGCCACCAGGGTGGAGTTTGTTGATATCGCTGGCCTGGTCAAAGGCGCCAGCCAGGGGGAGGGCCTGGGCAACAAGTTTTTGGCCAACATCCGGGAGGTGGACGCCATCGTCCACGTGGTGCGCTGCTTTGAAAACGACGACGTGATTCACGTTTCTGGTTCCGTAGGACCTGCCCGTGATGCCGAAATAATCAACCTGGAGCTGGGCCTGGCGGATCTGGCCCAAATAGAAAAGCGGCGCGAGCGGCTCAAAAAGCAGGCCCGCACCAGCAAGGAGGCCCAGGTGGAAGACGAAGCCCTGGCCCTGATCCAGGCGGAGCTGGAGGCGGGGGGCGCTGCCCGCAATGTGCCGATCAGCGAAGAAGTGGCCGCCATGGTCAAGCCCCTGGGCCTGCTCACGGCCAAGCCGATCATCTACGCCACCAATGTGAGCGAAGACGACCTCGCCGAGGGCAACGCCTTTGTGGAGGAGGTGCGGCAGCTGGCGGCCCAGGAGGGTGCCAAAACCGTGCGCATTTCCGCCCAGGTGGAGGCGGAACTAATTGAACTGCCGCTGGAGGAACGGGGCGAGTTTTTGGCCGGTTTAGGGGTGAGTGAGGGGGGGCTGCAAAGCCTGATCAGGGCGACCTATGAGCTTCTGGGCCTGCGCACCTATTTCACCACCGGCGAGAAGGAAACCCGCGCCTGGACGATCAAGGCCGGCATGACTGCCCCCCAGGCGGCTGGGGTGATTCACACCGATTTCGAGCGGGGCTTTATCCGGGCCCAAACCATCGGCTGCAAACAACTTTTGGAGGCGGGCTCCCTTGTCGAAGCCAAGGCCAAGGGCTGGTTGCGGGCTGAGGGCAAGGAGTATGTGGTGCAGGAGGGCGACGTGATGGAGTTTTTGTTCAACGTGTGAGCCGGAACAGGCCCCAAAATGGATGACACCTAGCCGTTGAGTCATGACTGCACCCTCTGCGCCCGAACCAGCCGCCCCCATCGGGGATGACGGTGCCACGACCCACGACTTCGATGCCCAAAAGGAGCTCCATCGCCAGATCCGCAACGATCCCGACTACGACGACTGGGAGTACGGCACCGAGCCCCTGCCCCATGAGGCCTGGGTTCCTAAGAAGCCAGGGGCTTCGGCTTCAACCAGCGCACCAGACTGAGGCCCGCCAAGCAAAGGATGGCTGTGCCGCTCCATAGGGCCAGCCCGTTGCCGAATCCCTCCAGGGCCCAGCCCGCCACCAAGGGTGCCGCCAGGGCGCTGATGGCAAAGCATTGGGAAAATAGGGCCATGGCCAATCCCTGGTGCTCCCTGGGCGTCAGCTCGATCACCGCCTCTGTGGCAATGGGCAGGAAGGCCGCTTCACCGATCGCCAGGGGCAGCTGGGCCGCAACCACCAGAACCAGGCCCTGACGGCTGAGGGCCGAGAGGGCCAAGAGGGCAGTGCCACAGGCAAAGGCCACCAGGCTTAGCCCCAGTCCCTGGGCTACTGGGCGCTTGGCCAGGGCCTGGCCTAGGGGCCACTGGATCAACACCAAGATGCTCAGCTGCAGGCCAATCAACAGGGCCCCCAGGCCTTCCTGCATGGCGGGTCGCTCCAGTCCGCCCCGCACTAAATCCAGGGGCAGGGCGCTCTGCATTAGGGCAGGCAGGGCAGTGGCCAGCAGGGTGATTGCCAATACCGGCAGCAGGGGCGGCAGCCATTGGCGAGCCGCACTGAGGCGATTGTGGCTTTCGGCTTTTTGCGGCACCGGCAGCGGCCGCAGCAGCAGAAGAAGGACCACGGCCAGGGCGCAAAAGATATCGATGGCGTAGATACCCCTAAGGCTCCCCTGGCCCGCCAGCAGGGCCCCCAGTAGGGCGCCAGCGGCGATTCCTGCCGCATCCGCACTGCGCACCAGGGCATAGCCCCGGGCCGAGGGAATCGGCCGTGCTCCGCTACTGCAGCTAAGGGGCACGGCCAACTCAATGGCGGGCCAATAGAAGCCAGCCGCAATCCCCAGCAGAATCTGCCCCCCCAGGTATGCCGGAAAGGAGCTGGCAGATAGGAGCCTGATGTCTCCGGCGATCGCGGCAATGGCGGCCAAGAGCACCGGTAGGGCGCAACTGCAACCCCGATCGAGCATCAGGCCACTGAGCAATCTGCCGAAGGTGCCAGCCAAAGCAGCCAGGCCAATGCCTTCGGTGACGGCCCTGGCGCTGAAGGAGGCATGGTGAAAGACGATGGGTGTCAGATAAATCACCCCACCGGCCCCCATCGAGGCCACCAAGCGAATCCAGGCCACTTCCCTCAACGCCGCGGGAAACTGGCTCCACCAAGACCTGGCAGGGGTCTTTGCCTGAGGAGATGTCAAACCGCCTTCACTTCATTGGAGCTCTGGTAGCCAGTCTGCTGTTGGCTTCCCCTGGATTGGCAACCCAGCAGATCCAGGTGCGTCTCGATGGGCTGACCCTGCCGGTCAATCTTCAAGAGTTGGAGGATTGGAGCCTCCATCCAGACCGCAGTGATGGCGATCTGAAGGCTTGGTTGAGTCTGTTGGATCGGCAGGATCGCCAGGCCCTGGCCAAGATTTTGCAGGCCCCTTTGCTGAGGGAGCAGAGCTTTGGCTACCAGTTGCTGAACAGCCGCACGGGGGAGCAGCTGATCGCTGCCCTCGACGACCTGATCACCTCTGACAGTGGCCAGAGCACCTCTCCTGTTTTCCTGGCCACCCTGCGGCAAATGCTGCAGCAGAACCGGCCGGTCACGGCGATTGACCTGCTTAAAAACTTTCCCCTGGAAAGGTTGACCATCAATCTCGATGGCCTGGTGGCTTTGGCGGGCCAATGGCGTTTCCAGTTGGATCAACAGAGCCTGGCCTTGCAGCGGCTGCGCCAGCTGCCCCTGCCCCGTCGGCAGTCACTGCCCTATGGCATCAAGGCCGGCAGCCAGGATCAGCCCCTGCAGGTGGAGTTGGCGGTGGTGCATCGCTCCACCCCCTTGCCCTTGAGGATTTGGCCTGCTCTGCAGTCAAGGCCTGGACCTTGGATTTTGCTGATGCCCGGCCTGGGCGGCAGTGGCGACCAACTCAGTTGGCTGGCCCAATCCCTGGCGGAGCGGGGCTGGCCGGTGGTTCTTTTGGAGCACCCCGGCAGTGACGACCGGGCCGTTGAAGATGCCCTTTTGGGGTATATCCCACCGCCCGGGGCAGAGGCCCTCCCCCAGCGCCTGGCTGATGTGCAGGCCGTACTGCGGGCCCAGGGGGAAGGCTCTTTGCCGCCGCTGGGGCCAGAGCCCACGGGCCGCCAGGGGGTGGTGCTGATGGGCCATTCCCTAGGCGCCCTTACGGCCCTGATGGGAAGTGGTTTGGTCCCTGAGGCAGGCCTGGGCAGTCGCTGTAGCTCTGCCAAGGGTGATTTGCCCCTGGCAAATCTCTCGCGCCTGCTCCAATGCCAATTGCCACCGATCACCGGCGATTCGGCACCCGGCCCCGCTACTGCTGCCCCTGCCGCGGTCGGGGAGGCGCCCGTGGTGGCCGTGGTGGCCTTTAACGGCTTTGGCAGCCTGCTTTGGCCTTCAGGCGGGATCGGTAATTTGACGGTGCCCGTGCTGATGGTCGGGGGCAGCATGGACCTGGTGACCCCACCGGTGCAGGAGCAATTAGGCCTGTTCATCAATGCCCGCCACCCCCGTAGCCGTCTGGTGTTGGTGGAGGGGGGCAGCCACTTTTCCGTCGTGCGCGTTGCCAAACCTGAAAAGGCCCTGTTTCGCCTGGGCAGCGAATGGGTGGGCAGCGATCCCCTCAAGGTTCAGGATTTGATGTTGGGAGTCACCACAGAGTTTTTGCAGGGTTTCGAATATCCCTTCTTGCTCTCCCCCCAGCGCCGCGTTCAAGCCGGGCTTAGTGCCTATGTGCTCGATCAAAATATGGCCCGCCGCTGGCGGGGGAAGCTTCAAGCCTGGCCCTTCTGAGTGCTCCCTAAAAATGGGGGTCCTCTAAAAATTGGGGGCCTCTAAAACCTCACCCGGGGGTCGAGGATCGCCACCAGTAGGTCTACAGCCACGGTCACCAGCACCACCAGGGCTGCCACCACCACCACAATCCCCTGCACCAGGGGGTAGTCGCGCTGGCCGATCGCCTCCTGGAGTCGAAAGGCGATCCCAGGCCAGGAGTAGGTGACCTCGATCAACAGGGCCCCGCCAATCAGGGAGGCCACGGTGATGCCGGTGATCGTGAGAACCGGCAGCAGGGCATTGGGCAGGGCGTGGCGCAGGATCACCCGTCTTTCGCTTAAACCGCGACTGCGGGCCGCCTCGATGAAATCGGAATCCAGGGCCCGCCGCAGGTTGAGTCTGAGGGCATTGGCAAAAATGCCACTGAGCAGCAGTCCCAGGGTGCAAGCTGGCAAAAGCAAATGGCGCAGGCTTCCCAGCAGGTTTTGCCATTGCCCGGAAACCAGGCCCAGTTGCAGGCTGTCGAGCAGATAAAAGCCGCTGCCTTCTGGCGGGAGCAGGGTCGGGGGGAAGCGGCCACCCACCGGCAGCCAGCCCAACCAGACGGCAAAGACCAGCTGGATAACCATGGCGGCCCAAAAGGGCGGCAGGGCATAGGTGCCAATGCCATAGAGGCGCCCCGCCAGATCCAATTTGCCCTCCGGACGGGCCACT
The DNA here is from genome assembly GCF_024345375.1 of Cyanobium sp. WAJ14-Wanaka. Classification (NCBI taxonomy): domain Bacteria; kingdom Bacillati; phylum Cyanobacteriota; class Cyanophyceae; order Synechococcales; family Prochlorococcaceae; genus Cyanobium; species Cyanobium sp. WAJ14-Wanaka. The sequence continues at coordinate 172,916 of NZ_JAGQAZ010000001.1, forward strand.
CCGGAAAAGCCCACGGCCAAACCCACCAATGCCGCCAGCAGCAGGGCCACCACCCCCAGTTCCAGGCTGGCGGGCAGGCTGTCGCGGATCACCGCCAAAACCGGCTCCTGGTTGGTCAGCGATTGGCCCAGCTGCCCATGAAGCAGCTGGCCGAGGAAGTGGCCGTATTGCTGCCATAGGGGTTGGTCCAGCCCCAACTGGGCCCTAAGCGCGGCCCTGGCCGCCTCTGGAGCCCGGGTTCCCAGCAGGGCGTCAATTGGATCGCCGGGCGCAAGGCGCAGCAGCAGGAAAACCAGGCTGGCAATCAGCCACATCATCACCGGGGCCAGGGCGATGCGGGAGGCCAGATAGCGCAAGAGGGCACTGCGGCGGCTCATCTTTTGCCCCCTTGCGCGTCCAGCTCCTGGAGCAGCAGCCTGCCGGAACCGTCAAAGCGGGGCCGGCTTACCCGCGGCAGGGCCCAGGCCCTGGGCGCCACCAGCCACACCGGCAAATAGGGCGATGCCGCTGCGGTTTGACCTTGGATCCACCTGAGTAGATCCACCCTCGCCCTTCCCCGCAGCCCCGCGCTCCGCTCCAGTTCCTGGCTTAGCCCCGGTTGGCTCCAGAAACTGCCACTGGCTGCGCTAGCTCCTTCTAAACAACGGTTGCCCTGCACCTTTTCGCACCCCAGCAGGGGCACCAGATAGTTGTCCGCATCTGGGAAATCCCCCATCCAATCCAGCAGGATCATCGGAAATGCCCCTTCCCCCAGTTGGCGGTAGGCGGTGGTGGCCTCCATGCCCGTGACCTCAAGGTCCACACAATCGCCGAGATCCTGCTGCAGTTGGGCCTGCCAGGTAAGGGCGAAAAGTCGGTCGCTGGGCACGTTTGAACGGAAGGTGAGCGGCAGCTGCAGACGCTTGCCCTGGCAAAAACCGGCTTGCCGGTACAGGCGCCTTGCCTGCTGGGGGTTGTAGCTGGGCCAGGCTTCTGGATCACTGCCGGCCAGGCTGGGGGGCACCAGATTCCGCAGGGGAGAGCGCAGGCCCAGGCTCACCCGCCGGCTGATGGTGGAGCGATCCAGGCTCAGGGCTACTGCCCTGCGCAGCAAGGGTTTGTCCAGGGGTGGTTGGTCGCTCAGCAAGGTGAGGTAGCCAATCTCTAGGGCCGGACCCTCCCCCTCCTTGAGCTGCCCCCGCTGGGCGGCTTGGTGCAGGGCTGCCTGTTGGTCAATCTCCAGGCTGGTGGAAAGCAAAACATCTACCTCGCCGCTGCGCAGGGCTCCGTAGAGGGCGGTCGAGTTGCTCAAGGCCACCAGGTCGATGCCGCCATTGGCGGGTTGGCGCCCCCAGTAGCGCTTAAAGGGCTCCAGTCTTTGCTGCTGGGTGCTGAAAAAACTGAGGCGGTAGGGGCCCGTTCCCACGAAGCGATCGTTGAGCAGGCGGCCCCTGTGTTGGCGGTAGGCGCTGGGGGAAAGGGGCGTCAGGTTGACCGCACTGAGCAATTCAGCGATGGCCCCAAAGGGCCGCTTTAGCGTCAGTTCGACGGTGCCCGGGTCCAGGGCCCGCACCCGGCTGACCCGATCCCCCAGCAGGTAGTTGAGTTTGCCGATAGCCAGAAAGCGCTCCAGGCTGAAGACCATGGCGGCGGCATCGAAGCGGGTGCCGTCGTGGAAGAGCACTCCCTGGCGAAGCGGTACCCGCACCTTGAGGCCGTCAGCACTGACCACCGGCAAGCCCGAAGCAAGACGGGGGGTGATGCGGCCGTTGACCTCAATCGAATAGAGGGGGTCGCCGATGGCGCTGAGTAGCTGCATGGCGCCAAAGGTGTAGGCGCCGGCAGGATCGACGGTGTCAATCCGGTTCTTGCTGGCCACCACCAGATGGTTGGGATCGCTCCAGCGGCTTTGGCAGCCAGCCAGCTGGGCAGCGATCGCCACCATGGAGGCAAGCCCCAGGGCTATCGGCTTCAGGGCGGACCCCAGGGAAGAACCCCTATTCAAGGGCGATGGGGACGCTCGGGCTGGACCCGTTGTAAGGAGATTTCAAAGACCTCAGAACCCGAGCGGGTCAGGGGCCAGCGGCGCAACCAGCAACGGTTGTGGCTGTCGTCTACGCCAATTACTTGATACAGCTGGTCGTCCGCATCAACAGTGACGCAAGCGCCCTGGTGGAGCGACTTGATCTGGCTGGGGCAGGAAATGGAACTCATGCAGAAAAAAAGGGGGCTTAATGGGTTGGGGAGTGCAGCGGGGATCGGAACTTGCTGCTGCGCCTTGGGACCGGTAAGTCTGCGGTTGAGGCTTAAGGAATCTTTCAGATTTGTACACCAATTCTGGACCTCTACGGGCCCCCCGTGCCAGTTGGCCAGGATTTGAAGATTATTCAGAGCGTGCGCAGGCAGGCCTCAACCGCTTGCACATCGGCCAGGGCCTCAATGGCAAGCAGGGCCTGGCGGAAATTGGCCTCCAACACCTCGTGGGTAATCACCACGATCTCGGCCCGCTCCCCCTGGGCTTCAAATTGCATGATCGATTGAATCGAAACCCCCGCCGCACCGAAACAGCTGCCGATCTTGCCGATGACCCCAGCCTCATCACTGGTGCGCAGCCTTATGTAGTTGCGATGGCGGGTTTGGGCGCTGTCGATCAGATGGCACTTCCTCCAGCGGCTGGCGGCCAGCAGGGGGTCGAGGGCCGCTCCAGCCCCGGAAGCTCCCGGCCCTGCCACCCCCGGCCCTGCCACCCCCGGCCTTGCCACTGCCCAGATGCCGGCGATGTTCAGGATGTCTGCCACCACCGCTGAGGCGGTCGGCCCGGCTCCAGCGCCAGGGCCATAAAACATCACCTGGCCCACGGGATCGCCCTCCACCAGGATCGCGTTGTTGACCCCATTTACGCCGGCCAGGGGATGGGATTTAGGTAGCAGGGTGGGATGAACCCTCACGTCCAGGGCCTGGCTGGCTGCGCTTTGGGCTGAATTGGCCGCACCGCCTGGGTTTTCGGCCACGGCCAGGAGCTTCACCACATAGCCCAATTGGGCGGCGTAACCCACGTCGCGGGCGTCGAGCCGGTTGATTCCCTCCGTGGGAATGGCCGACCTCGGCACACTGCCCCCGAAGGCAAGGGCCGTGAGGATTGCGATTTTGTCGGCCGCGTCAGCTCCTTCCACATCTGCGGCGGGGTCGGCTTCGGCGTAGCCCAGCTCCTGGGCATCGGCCAGCACGGCGCCGTAGGCGGCACCCTCATCGGCCATGCGGCTGAGGATGTAATTGGTGGTGCCATTGATGATTCCGCTCACTTTGGTGATGCGGTTACCCCCCAGGGATTGCTTCAGGGGTTCGATGATCGGAATGCCACCGCCCACGGCGGCCTCAATCAGCACATAGACCCCCTTGGCGGCGGCGGCGGCGGCAATTTCTTCGCCGTAGCGGGCGATTACGGCCTTGTTGGCAGTTACCACCGGCTTGCCAGCGGCAATTGCCCGCAGGATCAGGCTGCGGGCTGGCTCGAGGCCACCCATTACCTCCACCACGATGTCGACGCTGGGATCGTCGACCACGGCCTCGGCATCGGTGCTGAGGATGGCGGCCGGAAGGTCGATGGGCCGCGGCCGGTTCAAATCTCGAACTGCTATCCGTTTGAGGGCCAGCTCAGCAACCAGCGGATGGCGTCCGGCGGGGCTGGCCAGGATGCCGGCCACCCCGGCGCCCACGGTGCCCAAACCGAGCAGGCCAATGCCGATGGTCATGGGTTATCGCCACAAGTTCGCTGGATCCTAGAAATCGGCCGGCGGTTCAGCCCTGCAGGCCCCTGGCCTGGGACTGCATCAGCTTGAGGATGTTTAAAAAGCCGTTGGAGCGAGAGGGGGTAAGGCTGGCCTGCAGGCCAGTGGCGGCAATGAAGCTGGGGTCGATGGCAGCCACCTGCTCGGGGGTTAGGCCCTCGAGCCCCTCAATCAGTAGGGCCAGCAACCCTTTGGTGATCGCCGCATCGGAGTCACCTAGCCAGTGCAGTTTGCCTTCCAGTAACTGCCCAGCCACAAAGACCTGGGAAACGCAGCCCTTGACCATGAAGGCTTCGTGGCGAAATTCATCGGGCAGGGGCTGCAACTTTTTGGCCAGCCAAAGCACGTATTCGTAGCGCCGTTTGGGATCGCTGGATGCGGCAAGCCGCTCCACCATTCGATCTAGATTTGGGCTGCCGGTGCTGATCATTGGCGTTTAATCGCACCCGGACCACCCGCAACGGGGCCTGCCCTCAGGAAGCTTGCCAACGGCTATCGCTGCTTCTTCCAGCCTGAACCATGTGCACCATCGAGCTCACCATCATCGAGAGGGCGTCGTTGCTGAGGCTACGCCCCTCCAGCTCCGAGGCCAGGACCCTTTCCGGTCCTGAGGCGGCTCCGATGGGACGGGGGGCTGAAAGGTCCAACGGCGCGCAGTGAGCAATCCATCGATCTTGCCAAATGGAGCGGCTTAGCGCGCGACCTGTAAAGGTTTTGTCAAGTTTGGGGGCAAAGGTGCAACCCCACCTCGTCTATCCAGCCGTTGAAGGGCACATCCCAGGGATCCCTTGGCAGCTGGGGGTGGATGCAGCCGCCGGGCAGCACCCCATAGGCGGGAATCCTTCGCCAGCGGCTGTCGGCCCGCAGGCGATCGAACCAGCCGCCGCCGTAACCGAGGCGAATACCCCGGGGATCCAGGGCGAGGGCAGGCACCAGCAGGCAGCCAATCGATTCGGGCTCGAGGTTGGGGCCCAGTGGGGCCGGAATGCCGCAGCCATCCTTTGCCAGGGGATCGCCCACCTTCCAGGACCTGTAGGCCATCACCAGCCCTTGATCAATCCCCTGGGTGATCACGGGTAGGGCCAAGCCAGCTCCCGCCAAGCCTCCGCCCTCCAAGTTGACGCCCGCCAATCCCCGTAAATCCACCTCCCCCGGCAGGGGCCAGCTAACCCCCAGGTAATGATCTTCAGGGCCAGCCCCATCTCCTGAGGGAGTCAGCGAGGGCAGCAGCGAGGGGAGCATCCGGGGAAGCGCCTTTGCCACCTCGTCACCAATTCTGGTTTCAAGCTCGAGCAGTAGCTCCTGGCGTCTCTGGCGGTAGTAGCGGCGCAGCCCTGATTTGCCTGGCTCAGCTTGGGCGATCACCGCTGGTACCAGCCAGTTAGGGCCGCGGCGAGGGCGTCTGCCGCATCGTCGGGCCTGGGTGGATGCTCGAGGTCGAGTTCGCGCATCACCGCGTCCAAGACCTCGTCTTTTTGGGCATGGCCGGAGCCGGTGAGGGCCAGCTTGATTTGCATCGGTGGAAATTCAGCCACCGGAATGCCAAAACGAGCCAGGGTCATCATCACCACGCCCCGGGCTTGCACCACCGAGATGGTGGTACTGGAGCGATAGAAGAAAAACTTTTCGACCACGGCCAATTCCGGCCGCCAGGCGCGGATCAGTTGGCGCAGATCCCGGGCGATTTCCACCATTCGCACCCCTTCGCTGCGGCCCGGGTCGGTGCGGATGATGCCGCAATCGAGCATCTTCTGCTGGCGTTGGGCCCCATCCCCGGCCACGTCGATCACGCCGTAACCCACGCGGGCCAGGCCGGGATCGATGCCGAGGATCCGCATGGGTTCAATAAGAAGCCGGTTTGCTGAGTGGCTGCTGCACTCCCAGCCAGGGCACCCCGGCGGCAGCGATGTGCTGCCGTAAGCCTGCGTGGTGGAGGCTTTCCCAGTGGGTCACATCCACCGTGTAGGGAATGGGCAAGTCGTCTAGGGCGCCGGCTAGGGCGGCGCTGCAATCCTCTGCAGCACTGAAGGCTAGGTCGATGTCGGAGCCTGGGCGTTCACGGCCGAGGGCGCGTGATCCATAAAGCTTTACCCAGCGGATTTGGGGAAAGCGTCGCAGTACAGCCCCAATCTGTTCGCAGGTGCTGACGGGCAGACCTCCCAGCTTGTGGCTGCTGTTCACGGCCGCTCCTCCAGTGCCGAAGCCAGCTCCAGCAGAGCCGGCGCGAAGCGTTCACGGATCATGGCCGTCGCCTGCCGGGCTCGTTGCTCGTCGTAGGTGTGAGCCATCAGGTTGCGTTGCTCGAGCATGTCGATCCAGATTTGACCCTCAGGCAGTAGCCCGTAGGCGAAGGCTTGGCGCAATACCTCACGCGGGAGCATCGCATCGATGCCCTCATGTTGGAGCAGATCCTTGAGACTTTTCCAGCTCAGCTCGAAGCTGAACTCGAACGCCTTGATCACGGCGATCGCGATCACGTCGTTGCTTGGGTCGTTGGCGAGAGCCGCAAGGGCCGCCTTCAGCTGCTTAAGTGCCCGCTGCAGGCTCTCCAGTCGCTGACGCCAGCGGAGATTCTTGCTGCTCTCCTCCACCTGCTCAGCTTCGCCTGACCTCAGGCTAGCCAGGCCGCTACGGATCAGGTCGCTATGGCCAGCTCAAAGGCGCTGCGATCGCCGCTGTCTGGCCGCTCAAACACCTTGCAGAACATCTTTACCACCCGATCACCGGAGTCGATTTGCTCTAGGGGGTCCTTGCGCAGGCGGTGGCGCAGGCAGCAGGCCACCACCCTTGCCACATCGTCTACTTCCACTTCGTTGCGGCCCTCAAAGGCGGCCAGGGCCCGGGCTGCCCGGTTGGTGACGATGTCACCCCGCAGGCCGTCCACATCGAGTTCACCGCACACCGCCGAAATGCGGATGCGTAGGTCGGCGTCGATCTGCACCTGGGGAAGCCGGTTTTGCGCTTCGACCACCCGCGCCTGTAGGGCGTCCTGGGTGGCTTGCATGGCGTCGTTGTAGGTGTCGGGGTCGTTGTCGAAGCTGGTGCGTTGATCCACCACCTGCACCCTCAGCTCTGGTTCCCTAACGGTGCGAACTTCCACGCTCATGCCAAAGCGATCCAGGAGCTGGGGGCGCAGTTCGCCCTCCTCAGGGTTGCCCGAGCCAATCAGCACAAAGCGGGCCGGGTGGCGCACGCTCACCCCTTCGCGCTCCACGGTGTTCCAGCCGGAGGCGGCCGAATCGAGCAGCACGTCGACCAGGTGGTCGTCGAGCAGGTTCACCTCATCCACGTAGAGCAGGCCCCGGTTGGCCTTGGCCAGCAGGCCTGGCTCGAAGGCGCGAATGCCCTCACTGAGAGCCTTTTCAATATCGATGGTGCCGCAGAGGCGATCTTCCGTAGCGCCTAGGGGTAGGTCGACCATCGGCACCTGGCGGGGTTCCACGGGCAAGGTCACACCCTGTTCGGCCCGGGCCCGCACCTCACTGCTCTGGAGGTCGGGATCGGTGGGGGAGGAGTTGTAGGGATCTCCCTCCACCACGTCGATCTCCGGCAGGAGGTCAGCCAGGGCCCGAATGGTGGTCGATTTACCCGTACCCCGATCTCCCATGATCATCACGCCGCCAATGCGGGGGTCGATCACATTGAGCAGCAGGGCCAGCTTCATCTCCTCCTGTCCCACGATCGAGGTGAACGGGAAGACCCGGCGCTTGCGGGCTTGAGTCACGGGCGATCTGCTGGTGAAAGTTCGGATTGTTTCACAACCGGTAGGAGGCTGAGCACCTGGGGGGGGGTGGCGTCGGCTGGATAGATCAGTCGAAAGCGCACCAGCCGCTCTGCCTTGGGGGCCAGGCTGATCTGGCCGAGCACCGGTCCCTGGGAGCCAGCCCGCTCCACCAGGTGGAAGCGTTGCCGCCCGCTGGGCCTTCCTTCCCCATTGTCGAGGCCTAAAACCTCAACCGTGCCGCGGAACATCACCGCCTTGCTGGGCTGGCTGTTGAAGCGCAGCCCGTTTTGGGGAGCATCACTTTTGAGGGGCGATTCCAGGGCTAGTTCCAGCACCACGGGCACGGCCAGGTCGTTGCGCAACGGCAGGCTGAGGTCGTATTCGATGCCGTAATTGCCGTGGGCGGCCCAGGCGGTGGCGGGATAGGCGGCTTTCAATTCGGCGGTTTGAACTTGGCCGGTACCCAGGCTGCCCCGCTCAAGGCTGCTAATTGGCCAGGAAATAGGGGCGCGGCTGGCGCTTAGCCAGGCCTTGCCTGGATCGCTGATGCGCCCAGTCCAGGTGCTGCCCACCTGCACGCCACTGACCCGTGAATAGACAATCGGCCCCTTTGTGCCGCGGGGGGAAGGGGCGTGCTCCTTGGGGCTTAGGTCGCCTTCGAGCAGCTGACGCCATACCTCCGGGCCTGGCGGAGTGTTGTTTTCGCCAAAGGCGGCCAGGGTGGCCAGGCTGATCGGGCCACTGCTCTCGAGGCGCAGTTGCAGGTTGCGGCCATTGAGGAGGGGATCAAGGCCCCGCACCGGAATCGGCAGCATCAGCAGGCTGGTGGGCTGGCCAGGGGGGAGGGTCCAGCCCTCGGGCAAGGGGGCCCCGCTCTGGCGCATCAGCAATTCCGTGGCAACCCGGCTGCCCGGGCCGGAATAGACCGGCACGCTCTCTTGGCGCATCAGGGCCGGCAGGGGCAGGAAGGGCGCCCCCGGCTGGATGCCATCCACCGACTGCGAAAGGGCAGTGGAGCCGGCGATAAGCCGCAGGTTCACCGGCTTTGGACCCCGGGGGGCGGCGATCACCCCAAGCCAAAGGGTGGAATCAAGGCTGTCGGTTTTACCCGCAAATACGTGGTGACTGAACAGGTCAAAGCGGCCGTTTAGGGCCACATCCAGGTGGGCCCCTGGATTGGTGCGTCCCTGGCGGGGAAAGGTGGAGAGCAGGATCCCCGGGCCTGAAATCAGCTCTGGGTTGTTGTCGTTGACCACCAGAATCTGGTCGAGGCCGCCGGGCAAGGGGGCAACGGTTTGCCTACGCAGCAACTTTTGGTTGCCCTGCAGGGCTGCTGGGTCGGCCAGGGCTGGGCTGGTTAGGAATGCCAGCAACAGCGGCAGAGCGGCCTTTCCCCATGGGATGAAATTCATTTGCGGCCCACCAGGGTTTTGGCCACTTCCCCTGCCATGGCACGAATCAGATCGGTGGAACGGGGATCGTTGAACGGACCCTTCACCATGAATGCGGCCACGGCCCTTTGCCCCGTAGGCAACTCAATTAGAGCCCCATCTGCATAGGCGATGCCGATGTCACCGGTTTTATTGAGAACGGTGATGCCAAATTCTTTTAAGGCGGCATCGGGATCGGGCGCATCACGGCCCAGGCCCAGCAGTAATCCCAGCGGAATCAAGGTGTTGGTGCGCGATGTGCCCATGATTTCGCGAAAAAGGTCCCGGGCCCTCGGGCTCAGCTTTTGGCCGGTGTCGACCAGGGCGATCGCCTTGGCCAGATCCTTGGCACTGGTGGTGTTGGTGCCATTTAGGTCGGGCAGCCAGTTGCGCAAAACCGTGGCGGGCAGCCCAAGCGCCGCAAACTGGCCATTGGCAATTTTTTTGCCGCCAAGCCTCTTGATTAGGAGATTGGTGGCGCTGTTGTCACTCACCCGAATCATCTCGGTGGCGGCTTCGAAAAAGGGAAAGCGGGTGCCCAAGGGGCGGCTCGCCATCCAGCCCGCGCCGCCACCTATCACCTCTTTGGTGAGGGGCAAAGGTTCGTTCCAGCGCAGGGAGCCGGAGTCCAGCTGCAGCAATCCCAAGAGGAGGATCGGGGTCTTAATCGAGCTGGCAGCTGGCAGGGGCTTGTCTGGCTGCAGTTGGGCGAAGCGACCGTCGTCGAGCACCAACAAATAACCACTGGCAGCCAGATCTGGCTGGGTTGCTGCCAGCTCGGCCCAGCGATTACTGAGGGCCGTCAGCTCTTGGCGAGGTTCAAAACGGCCGCTGCTGAGCCCCTGGTTGCCTATGGCCACCACCGGATTTGCCGCTTCCACCTTGGGGGTTTTGATGCCCCCCTTGGCCAGGTGGGGCGCCAGCAGTTTCAAGCTGGTGCCCGCAATCACGCCCAGGCCAATGCCCATGACGGCCAGCCGCAGCACCAATTGCAGGGGTTGGCCCCAGCGGTTTTTGGGATTGCGTGGTGAACGGCTTGCCGTCACAGGTCAGAGAAGTTATTCCGACCGAAGCTAAGGGGTCTGGCCGATGCCGTTCCGCTGGCTGGCCCAGCGCAACTGGCGCACCATGCCGCGAACCAGGGCAACTTCCCCGCTGCTGATCTGGGCCCTTTGCAGGATCTGACGCACCTTGGCCAACCTGGCGTGGGCGGTGTGGGGATAGAGAAAGCCCACAGCCATCAGCAGGGATTCGGCATCGAGGAGCAGGGCCTCAAATTCTTCCCGTAGGCAGGGATCCAGCCCCGGTAGGGCCGATGGGCCAGGGGCCTCCAGTTTTTGATGGAGGCTGTGCAACACCACGGCCACGGCGTGGGAAAGGTTTAGGGAGCTGTAGGCGGGGCCCGTGCCCAGGGTCAGCAGGCAGCCCGCCTGGAGCAATTCCGCATTGCTGAGGCCCCGATCTTCCCGGCCAAATACCAGGGCCAAAGGTGCGCCCTCTGAGGAACCGCTTGCCTGGCTCGCCTGGCTTGACTGGCTCGATCCCAGCAACCAGTCGAGGGCTTGGTCGGGGCAGAGCAGGGGCAGGGGTTCGCCATCGCAGCGGCCACTGGTTGCCACCACCCTGCGGCAATCGGCCAGGGCATCCGCCAACTGGTCAAAACAGCGGGCCTGCTCCAGCAGGCCGCGGCCATGGACCGCCATCAAGCGAGCCTCTTCGCCCAGGTGGTTACAGCGGGGATTCACCAGCCTGAGCTCAGCCATGGCGAAATTGGCGCAGAGCCTGGCCACGCTGCCCACATTCAGGGGCCCCGCCGGCTCCACCAGCACTACCACTACGGTTTTTGGGGCCCGTGGAACGGAATCAGACCAGTCCATTTAGGTAGGCCAGCAGGTCAGCCATGGCCTGGGGTTCTGGTTGGAAGCGGGGCATCGGGGGGGTGCGACCACTGACAACCTGCTGGATCAGCTGGCGTTGGTTCTTACGGGCTGATACCCCATGCAGATTGGGCCCTACCACCCCCTGGCCGGCAATGCCATGGCAGCCAGCGCAATTGATTAAAAAGAGGGTGTTGCCATTTTCGGTTGACCCGTGCAGTTCCAGGGTTTGGCGGGTGTAGGGGTCGGTTCGGGTGGCCGAGATGACCACGGCCAGCACCACGATGCAGGCCACGGCAGCAGCAACCACCAGCCCGGTGATCAGGCTGTTGCGCCCGGAGGAACCATCCTTGAGGGTCGAATCTGCGGTCACAGTTGGTGGCGTTCTCTCGCGTTTTGGGTGTGGGGCGTGGAAGAATTGTGTTCTGAGCAAGCCCCTTGTTTTTCCATGATCGAACCCCTGCTATGCGGCATCGTGCTCGGTTTGATTCCCGTGACCATGTTGGGCCTATTTGTAGCGGCCTGGAACCAGTACCGCCGGGGCACCCTGCTCGATAGCTGAATTTTCGGGGAAATAGATTCGGCCTAGATCCCGCGTTTGGGGGGGCTGTCTCCCTTAATTCGCTCTTTTAAGCAGCATCAAGCTAGTGGTGCCATAGCTGCGCTGATCCTCGAGCAGCCATCCTTCGGGCACTGCCGGCAGGGCCCGGCTGGAGCACTCCCAAACCATCAAACCGCCCGGGCTGAGCCACTCTCCCTTCAGCACAGCTGACCCGATCTGCCCGTACAGCTCCGCTTGATATGGGGGATCGGCATAGATCAACTGAAATTGGCAACCCTCGGCAGCCTTGCCCTTCCCTAGCCAGCTGAGCACTTCGGCCTGCACAACCTGCAGCTTGGGACCATGGCCCAGGCCCTGGGCCACGGTTTCCAGGTTGGCCTTGGCAATGCGGGCAACCTGGCGGTCTTGCTCAATGGCTACGACCCTTTGGGCGCCCCGCTGTAGGGCTTCACATGCCATCAGCCCACTGCCGCAGCAGAGATCAAGCCAGCCACACCCTGGGATGTCGTGGGCCAGCAGGTTCATCGCCGCCAGGCGCACCCTGGAGGTGGTGGGTCTGGCGGTCTGCCCTGGTGGACTGAGCAGTTTGCGGCCGCCACTGAGGCGCAGGGTCATGGCTGGCGGAGGGTCATGGGTGGGGCAGTGTCATCTGTTGAGCCAGTCCAGCCAGCGCATCAGCAGGGCTTCGCCCGCCTCGGCGGATTTTTCCGGGTGGAATTGGCAGGCACCAATCGCGTCTTGCCAGACCGCTGCGGTGACGGTTTGGCCGGCAAAAGCCACATTGGCCGTCGTGCAGCTTGGCTCCGCAGGCACGGTGGCATAGGAGTGCACGAAATACATCCAGCTTTCTTCGCAGCCGCTGGGCACAAGTGGGCTGGGCTGGGCTGGGATTAGGGGCTCCCAGCCCATGTGGGGAATGGGGTGGCCACTTTTGCGGGGTAGGGCCACGACCTTTCCCTTGAGCAGCCCCAGACCCTCCCTTGAACCCTCATCACTGCCTTCAAACAACAACTGCAGGCCAAGGCAGATGCCCAAAAGCGGCTTGCCTGCCCCGCACCACTGGTGAATGGCGGTGGCCAGACCACTTTGATCAAGTCTCTCCATGGCTGGATCAAAGGCGCCCACCCCTGGCAATACCAGGCCGGCGCATCCTTCCATTGCGGCGCCGGCCCGGATTGGCACCACCTCTGCCCCCAAGCGCTCAAAGGCCCGCTTCACGGAGTGCAGATTGCCCATGCCGTAATCGATTAGGCCGATGGGGCGCATCAGGATTGCTGCTCTGGCTTCGGGGCCCTAGGGCGCCCAGGGCAGGTTTTCTAGAGGTACTTGCTAATCGTGCTGGAGAGGGTGGTCTTGGGCACGGCACCCACAACCGTATCCACCTTCTGGCCTCCCTTGAAGATCATCAGGGTGGGGATACTGCGAATGCCGTACTGGCTGGCCACGTTGGGGCTTTCGTCGGTATTGAGCTTGAAGACCTTAATCTTGCCCTCAAACTCCTTGGCAATTTCGTCAACGATTGGAGCCACCATGCGGCAAGGACCGCACCAAGGCGCCCAGAAATCAACCAATACGGGCACATCACTTTTGAGCACGTCCTGCTCAAAGGAAGCGTCGGTAACTGCAGCGGCGCTCGACATCCTTGCGTTGATACGGGTTATTGGAATCTAGCAACGTTGCCTTGCGCCTACCAGCGCTTCTCTTCAAGCGTTGCATTTGCAGCCAGTTGCAAGCCAGTTCAGGGGCAGCTGCAGCTGGAAGAAGACAAAAAGCCCGGACGCGCCGGGCCGGAGGGTGTGAGGAGTGTGTGGGCCGAAGCCCCCACAAACTAAAGATAGGCCTTACTTGCCCATCCCTAGCTGCTGGGCTTTTTGATACACCTTGCCCTCCGTGAGCAGGGATGGGGCCACCACCACCTCCACTTTTTGCATCTCCTTAATGGTGCGGGCACCGAGGGTTCCCATCGAGGTTTTGATGCAACCCAGCAGGTTTTGGGTGCCATCGTCGAGTCCAGCTGGGCCCCGCAGGATTGTTTTCAGGCTGCCGGTGGTGCCCACTTTGATGCGGGTGCCGCGGGGCAGCACGGGGCTAGGTGTGGCCATGCCCCAGTGGAATCCCCGGCCTGGGGCCTCCTGGGCGCGGGCAATAGGTGAGCCAATCATCACAGCATCGGCCCCGCAGGCCAAGCATTTACAGATGTCGCCGCCGGTGACGATGCCGCCATCGGCCACGATCGGCACGTAGCGACCACTTTCCTCGAAGTAATCCTGGCGAGCTGCGGCACAGTCGGCCACGGAGGTGGCCTGGGGGATGCCAACGCCCAAAACGCCGCGGGAGGTGCAGGCGGCACCCGGGCCAATGCCCACCATTACGCCTGCGGCGCCGGCTCGCATCAATTTGATGGCCACGTCGTAGGTGACGCAATTGCCGATGATCACCGGCACACCGAAGTCGCGGCAGAGGGCCTCGAGATCAAGGCTCTCCTGGCCGGCCGGACCGATGTGTTCGGTGCTGACCACCGTTGCCTGCACAAAGAACAGGGAGGCGCCGGCCTCGGCAATGGCCTTGCCAAATTTGATCGCTGCCACGGGGGTGGCGCTGACGGCCGCAATTCCTCCCCCCTGTTTGATTTCTGCAATTCTTTGGCGGATCAGATCTTCGCGAACAGGCTGGCTGTAGAGCTCCTGCATTAGGGGCACAAACTCCTCTTTACCCACGGCGACAATCCTGTCCAGCACGGGGTTGGGGTCGTCGTAGCGACATTGCACACCCTCAATGTTCAATACGCCCAGGGCGCCCAGCTTGGTCAGCTCAACGCACATGCCCACATCCACCACCCCATCCATGGCGCTGGCGATGATCGGGATCTCCAGTTGCAGTCCCCCCAGGCTCCAACTGCTGTCAGTGACTGCTGGATCCACGGTGCGGCCGCCTGGCACCAGGGCAATTTCGTCAATGCCGTAGGCGCGACGAACAGTGCGGGAGCGACCGAGCTGAATGTCCACCTGAATATTCCGTATTCGGGCCAACCTATCAACTTGAGCAGAGAGCTGGGTCTTTCAGCGGCTGGGGGCTTAGTCATCGAGAGCCAGTAGGGAAGGGCGCTGGCCCAGGGGGATTGGGGGCAGCCGTAAGGGGAAGCGGCCATCGCGCAGTTGGCGGGCCAATTCCTCGCCATGGGCCTCCGCCAACCTCGGGCTATGGGCAGGCGCGCAGCTGAGCCGCTGCCCGTTTAGCTCCAGTTGGCCGCCCAGCAGATGGTCGTAGCTGGCCAGGCCCAGGTTTGGTTTGAGCCGCCTGGGCAGGGCTAGATCGAGCACTGGTGCCTGCAGACTGGCGTTGTCTGCTGCGGCCTGTTCGGCAACTTTCCTATTGATCAGGGGCACGGGCACTGCCGTGGCGATCAGTAGGGCGCTGCCATGGCCCTCAAAAAAACAGGCCCGCACCCATGGGCTCCGCAGGGGATGGAGATCCACCGCCACCGCCGCGCTGCAGCCGGGGCTCAGGGCATGGCCACTGGCTTGGCGCTTGGGTTTGGGCTGGTGGCCGCTGCCGCTGCCCACCACCCAACCGATGGCGCCGCCCACCAGCACGGGGGAGCCAGGGCCCAAGAGCGCCAGACCTGGCATGGTCAGGCCAATGCTGCCCGCCCCGGCACAGCTGTAGAGGGCATTGGCAAAGGGGCCCAGCAGGGGGCCATAGGGGCTGGCCGTGAGACCTTCGGCGCTGCTGACCGCCACCACTCCGTTTTCGGCGATGGCGCGGTGCAACAGCAGCCGACCGGTGGCAAGTTGTTCGAGCTGGATCTGGCTGTGCAGTTCGCGGCGGGGGTGGAGGGCAGTTGCCTCGCCACTGGCATCGATGCTCACCTGCTGGCCCCCGATTAGGGCTGCTAAGACCTGGGCTCCGCCGAGGCGTTTCGGTTCCCCCAGGCCACCGCCGATGGCCAAGACCAGTTCGCTGCTGCCGTGGCCCGTGGCCGCACTTACCCCGCCAACCAGGGCTTGGCGAAAGCGAATTGGGGGCTCGCTGGCCCCCAGGCCCAGGTGCAGGCTGGCCTGGTCGGTGAAGCAGGCATCGGCTGCCACCACCACGTCTGTGGCGGCGTAGGCGGGGGCCATGCCGTGCTGGGCCACCAGTTTGCGAAATTCTGCGGCGGAGCAAACCGAGAGCACACCGCGCTCCTGCTTTTGGCGCAGTTGCGCCTCAGTGCGTACGGGAAAGCTCACGGCTGGGCTGATTTCGGCAGGCTAAGGGGTTTTCGATAAACTATCCATTGCATAAGGCGGTGATACATGGCGGATCCAACCGGTCCCGGCGAACGGAATCCCGGTGACTCCGACGAACGGATCATCCAGACCGACCTGCGCAATGAAATGTCGCGCTCCTATTTGGAGTATGCGATGAGTGTGATCGTGGGAAGGGCCCTGCCCGATGCCCGCGATGGCCTCAAGCCGGTGCACCGCCGGATCCTCTACGCGATGTATGAGCTGGGTCTTACCAGCGATCGCCCCTACCGCAAATGTGCCCGTGTGGTGGGGGAGGTGCTTGGTAAGTATCACCCCCACGGCGATACGGCTGTCTACGACGCCCTGGTGCGGATGGCCCAGGACTTCTCCATGCGCATGCCCCTAATCGATGGGCATGGCAATTTCGGTTCGGTGGATAACGATCCCCCCGCGGCGATGCGGTACACCGAATCGCGGTTGCAGGCCCTCACCACCGATGCCCTCCTGGAGGACATCGAAGCCGAAACCGTCGACTACGCCGACAACTTTGACGGCTCCCAGCAGGAGCCCACCGTGATGCCGGCCCGCATCCCCCAGCTCTTGCTGAATGGCTCCTCTGGCATTGCGGTGGGGATGGCCACCAACATTCCGCCCCACAACCTCACCGAGTTGATCGACGGGATGTTGGCGCTGATCGCCAATCCTGAGATTGATGATCAGCAATTGATGGCAATTATTCCGGGCCCTGATTTTCCCACCGGTGGGCAAATTCTGGGTCGTCGGGGTATTCGCGAGACCTACACCACCGGCCGCGGCTCGGTGACAATGCGGGGTGTCGCCTCGATCGAAACGGTGGAGGCGAAGGGACGGCCAGATCGGGATGCGGTGATCATCACCGAATTGCCCTACCAAACCAATAAAGCCTCCCTAATAGAGCGTATTGCTGAACTGGTCAACGATAAAAAGCTGGAGGGTATTGCCGACATTCGCGATGAGAGTGATCGCGATGGCATGCGCATCGTGATTGAACTGCGCCGCGATGCCTATCCCCAAGTTGTTCTAAACAATCTCTTCAAGCTCACCCCCCTCCAAAATAACTTCAGCGCCTACATGCTGGCCCTGGTTAAGGGTGAGCCCGTGCTGCTCACCCTGGCCAAAATGTTGAGGGTCTTCCTCGACTTCCGGGTCGAGACCATCGAGCGGCGCACCCGCTATCTGTTGCGTAAGGCGGAAGAGCGCGACCACATCCTCTTGGGCCTGTTGCTGGCACTCGATCAGCTCGATCCGATCATCGCCCTGATCAGGGCTGCCCCAGATGCTGCCACGGCCCGCCTGCAGCTACAGGAGCGCCATGGCCTGAGCGATGTCCAGGCGGATGCAATTTTGCAGATGCAGCTGCGGCGTCTGACGGCTCTGGAGGCCGACAAGATTCGCCTGGAACACGAGGATCTGGTTGCCAAGATTGCCGACTACAAGGACATTCTTGGCCGTAGGGAACGGGTGCTGGGAATCATCATCGATGAGCTCCAGGCGATTAGGGCCAAGTATCTGTCGCCCCGCCGCACCGAAATCCTCGACCTCGAGGGTGGCTTGGAGGATATCGACCTGATCGCCAACGAGCGCTCGGTGGTACTGCTTACCGAAACCGGTTACCTCAAGCGGATGCCGGTGAATGAGTTTGAGGCGACTAGCCGGGGCACCCGGGGCAAGGCCGGCACCAAGAGCCAGGGGGAGGAGGCTGTCAGGTTGTTTATCAGCTGCAACGACCACGATTCACTGCTCCTCTTTAGTGATCGGGGTGTTGTCTATTCAGTGCCTGCCTATCGGGTGCCGATGTGTAGCAGGGCTGCCAAGGGCACTCCCATCGTGCAGCTGCTACCGATTCCCCGGGAAGAGCAGATCACCTCGCTGCTGGCCGTAAGTGCCTTCGAAGAGGACGGGGTGTTGTTGATGCTCACCAGCGGCGGCTATGTGAAGCGCACCCGCCTCTCTGCCTTCGCCAACATTCGTGCCAATGGCCTGATTGCCATTTCCCTGGAGGAGGGTGATGCCCTCACCTGGGTGCGGTTGGCCCTGCCCGGTGACAGCGTGCTGATCGGTTCCCTGAAGGGGATGACGATCCATTTCCGCCTCAACGACAGCGAGCTAAGGCCCCTGGGGCGCACAGCCCGCGGGGTGCGGGCCATGAATCTGCGCAACGGTGACCAGCTGGTCAGCATGGATGTGTTGCCGGCCGAGCTGGCTGATCGGGTCGCCAATGCCTCCGGCGACGACGAAGCTTCGGCGCTCGATGGGCCCGACGACGAGGTCGAAGAAGCGGTTAGCGCCGATGGTCCCTGGGTGCTGGTGGCTTCAGCCAGTGGCCTGGGCAAGCGGGTGCCCGTTGATCAATTCCGGCTGCAAAAGCGGGCCGGTATGGGCCTGCGCTGCATGAAGTTCCGCCGCGACGGGGATGTGCTGGTGGGCCTCAAGGTCCTGGGTGCTGGTGAGGAACTGCTGCTGGTAAGTGAAAAGGGGGTGATCGTGCGCACCCAGGCCGATGCGATTCCCCAGCAGTCCCGGGCCGCCACGGGCGTCAGGCTGCAGAAGCTGGATGCGGGCGACCGGCTCTCGGAGGTGGTCCTGGTGCCGCCGGCGCAGGAGGAGGAGCCCGTTGTCGAGGTTGAAGCCACGGTCGCGCCGGAGGCGTGAAGGTGGATGTGTTGGTGATTGGTTCAGGGCCTGCGGCCCTGGCCATCGCCAGTGAATTGGTTGATCGTGGCCTAGTGGTGGAGGGCCTTTCCCCAGTTGATCCAGCTGAACCCTGGCCCAATACCTACGGGATCTGGGGCCCAGAGGTTGATCGCCTTGGCCTGGGGGGGCTGCTGGGCCACCGCTGGAGCGATACGCGCAGCTATTTCGCCAGTTCGGTTGAGCCCCTGCTGCACCAGGTGGACTACGGCCTCTTTGACAAGCAGCGATTGCAGGCCTTTTGGTTGGGGCGCTGCAGCCATGGGGCCATGGCCTGGCATCGGGGCCTGGCAGCGACGATCGACCATTCCCCCAGCCATTCCACGGTGACTACCGACAGGGGAGTGGAGCTCAAGGCCCGTTTGGTGGTGGATGCCAGCGGCCATCGGGCCGCCTTTGTGCAACGTCCAGATGGGGGAGCAGTGGCAGCCCAGGGGGCCTACGGAGTGGTGGGCAGCTTCTCTGCTCCACCGGTTAGGGCCGGGGAGTTTGTGTTGATGGACTACCGCAGCGACCACCTCAGCGCCGCTGAACAACGCTGCGGCCCTCCGACCTTTTTGTATGCGATGGATATGGGGGAAGGGCTGTTTTTTGTGGAGGAAACCTCCCTCGCCTTGGCTCCACCAGTGCCGTTTGAGGTGTTGAAGGAACGGTTGCAGCGGCGCTTGGCCCACGGCGGGATCGCCATCGAAACTGTTTGCCACGAGGAATTTTGCCTATTCCCGATGAATCTGCCGCTGCCCGATTTGAACCAGAGGGTTGTGGGCTTTGGGGGGGCGGCAAGCATGGTGCACCCTGCCTCTGGCTACATGGTTGGGGCTTTGTTGCGCCGAGCACCGGGCCTGGCCGATGCGATTGCCACGGCCCTGCGTAATCCGGCGGGTGGCGATTCCCTGCTGGATGGGGCCGAGGTGGCGGCTAGCGCTTGGCAAGCCCTCTGGCCACTGGAGTTGCGGCGTAAGCACGCCCTCTACTGCTTTGGTTTGGAGAAGTTGATGCGTTACCCGGAGGCCCAGCTGCGCCAGTTTTTCGACAGTTTTTTCCAGTTGCCGCAGGAGCAGTGGTATGGCTTTTTAACCAACACCCTCAGCCTGCCTGAACTGGTGGCCGCCATGCTGCGTTTGTTCCTAGCGGCTCCCTGGAGCGTGCGTTGGGGCCTGATGCAACAACAGGGCAGGGAGTGGGCCCTGCTTACCCGCTTGCTCAGCCCCTGACATACCCAGGATTGCCCCCATGACCGATCTCTGGATTGCCAACACCATCAGCGATTTGATCGAGGGTGATGTGCGCGAGCACCTGCCTTTAGAGCGGATTCCCCTGCAGGGCGATGTGCTCGGGATGGGTACCACCACCAGTTACGACAACGGTGAATTGGCCTTTCTCTATGACTCTGATCAGAACCAATCCCAGGTTTTTAAGGCCAAACCGGAGGGGGGCGGCGTGGAACGCCTGCTGCCTGGAGAGGGACTGCACCACTTCCCCTACGCCTGTTTCAGTGCCGATGCAACTGACCTGCGCCATCCCCTCAGCTCGGCTGACTTGGCAGAACTGCAGGTCCAGCCAGGGGAGCCCCTAATGGCAGTGGTCGGCAGGGCCATTTCCCTGTTGATCGCCGAACAAAGACTCGAGCCGGCGCCCGTCTATGGGCTGCGGTTGGTGTCGCGCTGGAGCAGCTTGGTTTATACGGTGGCATCCAAGCTCTGCATGGGCGAGCGACGGCGCAATCGGGCATTCACCATCGCCAATTCCCAGCCAACCGCTGAAGATGGGCGCAGTATTTATGCCGCCCTTAAGCATTTTCGAGTGGGGGATGCAAATTGGGATCAGGCTGCCGGGATCAGCAATTTGGGGGCAAGCCCGGGCTGGGATTGCTGTGGCTTTTGGGATTCCGAGCCAGAATCAGGCCGGCTGACCGTGCCAGTTGCTGGTGAACATCTCCACCTCCATGGCTGTAGCCAGGACCTGCGCCATGGCGGCCATCTGCACCATGAACACGTGGGGAGCATTTTGCTCGGTCTAGATAGCTTGGTGATTTATCCATTTCACTCGATTAGCTATCTAGCCAGTGATTTGGCCATCGAATCCCTGGGTTGGACCCCGGCCAATTCAGGCGGTAGAGCTCCTGGCCTGCTGGAGTTCGAATTACATAATCGTGGCCAATTGGATGTCAGTGATGTGGGCGTGGCGGTGGTTGTCGACGACCACTACAACTCCCATCGCTACCTAAGAATTCCTTGGCTTGCGGCCGGCGAGGCTGAAAACTTTAAATTGCCCCTGGATTTAGGGGCTGGCAGTCATGGCGTTGAGGTGATCGCCGATCCCCATGGCGACATCTTGGAGCCCACTGGGCAACAGGCAAATAATCGCGGTTGTTTGCGGATAGATATTTAAGTTTTCTGCCAATTATTAGGCATAGCCAGTTATTAGGCATAGCCAATTATGAAGGCAGGCTGAGCCAGTCGGCCGCGTTAAGTGTGGGGAATAGTCCGTCCTCATCGCAGACGGCCTCAAGCCATTCCTCGCCAAGTTCAGTGTCGGTTTCGATCGCATCTAGAAGTCGCCAAAAGCGATCCAGGTGGCGGTTGATCCGTTCCCTCGCCAGCTCGGTGGTGGTGCCGGCCCGCAGGATGAAGCTCCAGTCGGAACTTTGGGCCAATAGCAATTCGCGGCCGGCCTGGTTGAGCAGTTGCAGTTGCTGGGCACTGCCCACGCCCGTGTTCACGCGCCGCACCATTGCCGTTGAGGCCCGTTGCCATTCGGCCACCACCCAGGCATTGGTTTCGTTGAGCCAGTAGTTGTGGTAACCCCCCTGGCCCCAGCTACTGGGCGAGGGGCGACAGACCTGCAGCCCGCCGCCGGATCCCAGGGCCTCCCGCAGGGTGACCAGCTCAATCCCTTCGCCTGCCCCTTGGCGGAATAGGGCCGCCAGGAATTGGGGCCCTTCAAACCACCAGTGGCCGAAGAGTTCGGCATCAAAGGGCGCGACCAGCAGGGGGCTGCGCTCCATCGAACTGCCCAGCTCGGTCAATTCCCGGCGGCGGCCGGCAAGGTAATCGGCGGCATGGACCTCGGCCTTGGCGGCGGCGGCGGCGGGTTCGTAGGGCTGCTTGTGCTCGAGGGGGCAGTCCTGGCCGCTGACCCGGTGCAGCTTGAGGCCCAGGGGCCTGCGGCAGGCGATTCCCAGTTCCTCTAGTTGGGCTTCCGGTAGATCCCAGCCCAAATCACGGTGGAATTCCCTGTAGACCCCATCGCCTGGGTAGCCCTCGCGGGCACTCCAGACCGGCAGGGTGGAGCGGCTGTCACGGCCAAAGAAGGCAACGCCGCCAGGGGAGCAGATCGGGGCATAGACCCCGTAGCGGGGCCGGGGTAAGGCATGAAGCAGGCCGTGGCCATCAAGAATCGAGTAGCGGAGCCCGCAATGCAGCAACTCCTGATCCAGCCCTTCGAAATAGGCACATTCGGGCAGCCAAATCCCCAGGGGCCTTTCCCCGAGCAGGCGCTCGTGTTCCCTGGTCGCGGTGCGCAGTTGGGCCCGCACTGCCTCCGGCACCTGACGCAGCAGGGGCAGGTAGCCATGGGTGGCGGCGCAGGTGATCAGATCCAGCACCCCCAGCTGCTGCAGGCGGCGGAAGCGGGGAATTAGCCGGCCTTGATAGGAGTTCCATTGCTCGATGGTGGCCTCGAGCTGCTGGGCCAGGTGGCTCGCCGCCGCTTCCAGCTCGGCTGGGGCCTGCTTGAGCAGGCCTAGGCGCAGTTCAAGCCAATCCTGGAAACGGCCATTGAGGCCCCCGTCGCTCAAAAGAGACAGCAGGGTTGGAGAGAGCCCGAGGGTCAGCCGGGCGCGCTGGTTGGGGTCGGCCGCCGCCGCTTCAAGCACGGCCAAGAGCGGCAGATAGCACTCCTGGAGGGCTTGGAAATACCAGTCCTCCTCAAGGGATCCGGGTTCGCTGCTGCGCACGTAGGGCAGGTGCGCATGCAAAACAATCGCCAGCTGGCCCGCATTTTGGGCGCTGGCGGGGATAGCTTCCGTGGCCAGATCGCCTGCGGCCATGGAGATCTCGTGGTGGGGCAAGTCTACGACCAACTCCTAGGCTGGCATTTATAAGGGGCCTGGCCCCTAGGATGGGTCTAACTCATAGTCATTCCGCATAGAGGCGCCGACATGGCCCGCGACCCCGGCCGGGTACTGATCTTTGACACCACGCTTCGCGATGGTGAGCAATCGCCTGGGGCGAGCCTCAATCTCGAAGAAAAGCTGGCGATCGCCCAGCAGTTGGCCCGGCTCGGTGTCGACATCATTGAGGCTGGTTTCCCCTTTGCCAGCTCTGGCGATTTCAATGCCGTTCAGCGGATTGCGGCCACCGTCGGCAGCCCCGATGGGCCGGTGATCTGTGGCCTGGCCCGGGCGGCCCAGGGCGATATCAAGGCCTGTGCCGATGCGGTGGCTCCCGCGGCCCGCCGGCGCATCCACACCTTCATTGCCACCAGTGACATTCACCTGGAGCACAAGCTGCGCAAAAGCCGCCAGGAGGTGCTCGAGATCACGGCCGAAATGGTGGCCTATGCCCGTTCCTTGGTTGAAGACGTCGAGTTTTCCTGCGAGGACGCCGGCCGCAGTGATCCGGAGTTCATGCACCAGGTGATCGAAGCTGCGATCAAGGCCGGGGCCACAACTATCAATATCCCCGACACGGTGGGCTATGCCACGCCGGCTGAATTTGGGGACCTGATTGCTGGGATTAATGCCCAGGTGCCCAACATTGATCAAGCCGTGATTTCGGTCCATGGCCACAACGACCTGGGCCTGGCCGTGGCCAACTTCCTTGAGGCCGTCAAAAACGGAGCTCGCCAGCTCGAGTGCACGATCAACGGCATTGGCGAGCGGGCCGGCAATGCCTCCCTTGAGGAGTTGGTGATGGCGCTGCACGTGCGCCGCCAGTATTTCAACCCCTTCCTGGGGCGCCCCCCCGAGAGCAGCACGCCCCTCACCGGGGTGCGCACCGAAGAAATTACCAAGACATCCCGCTTGGTGTCCAACCTCACCGGGATGGCGGTGCAGCCCAACAAGGCAATTGTTGGTGCAAATGCCTTCGCCCACGAATCGGGTATCCACCAGGACGGCGTTCTTAAAAATCGCCTCACCTACGAAATCATTGATGCCCGCACCGTTGGCCTTGCCGACAACCGCATCTCCCTCGGCAAGCTTTCGGGCCGCAGTGCCTTCCGGGCCCGCCTTGAGGAGTTGGGTTACACCCTCGAGCGCGACGACCTCGATGATGCCTTTGCCCGTTTTAAGGAACTGGCCGACCGCAAACGGGAGATCTCCGACCGCGATTTGGAGGCAATCGTCAGTGAACAGGTCCAGCAGCAGGACCAGGCGAACTTCATCCTGAGGAGTGTCCAGGTCAGCTGCGGCACCAACCTGCTGCCCACCGCCACCGTCAGCCTGACCACCGCCGATGGTGCCGAGATCAGCGAGGCGGCGATTGGTACGGGCCCAGTCGATGCGGTTTGTCAGGCCCTAAACCACCTGGCCCAGGTGCCCAATGAGTTGGTGGAATTTTCGGTGAAGTCAGTCACTGAGGGCATTGATGCCATGGGCGAGGTGACGATTCGCCTGCGCCACCAAGGGGTGCTCTACTCCGGCCACGCCGCCGATACGGACATCGTGGTGGCGGCGGCCCAGGCCTTTGTCAACGCCCTCAACCGGCTCTTCTCCGCAGGCGCCAGCCAACCACTCCACCCCCAGAAGGCTCCCCTGCCAGAGGCGGGAGATCTGGTTGGCCTGGAGCGGCCAAGCCTGTGAGGGGCAAGGCGCTGCAGTTGGTGGCTTTGCTGGTGCTGGCCCTAGCGATGCTGGTCCCCCTGCTCTGGCTGGTGAGCACCTCCCTAAAGGGGCCCATGGAGGACATCTTCACCAGCCCTCCAGCCCTATTGCCGAGCCATCCCAGTTTTGAGGCCTATGGGCGCCTGTTTGCCAACAATCCCATGGGTACCTACCTGCTCAACAGCACGGTCGTAAGTGGTTTGGCAGTGATCTGCAACCTGCTGTTTTGCTCCCTGGCGGCCTATCCCCTGGCCCGGATGCGCTTTGCCGGCCGCGGCCTGGTGCTTGCCCTAGTGGTGGCCACCATTTTGATCCCCTTCCAGGTGGTGATGATTCCGCTCTACCTGCTGATGGTTCAGATCGGCCTGCGCAACACGCTTTGGGCCTTGATCATTCCCCAGGCCGCCACCGCCTTTGGTATTTTTCTATTGCGGCAAAGTTTCCTGGCAGTGCCCGTGGAATTGGAGGAGGCGGCCAAAAGCGATGGCTGCTCCCCCCTTGGGGAGTGGTGGAACGTGATGCTTCCTGCGGCCAGGGCGGATCTGATCACCCTGGCCATGTTCGTATTTATCGGCACCTGGAGTGATTTCCTCTGGCCCCTGGTGATTCTCGACGACCCAAAGCTCTACACCTTGCCCCTGGGGCTCCAGCAGTTGGCCAGCAGCTTTGCCCTGGATTGGCGTTTGGTGGCGGCAGGCTCGGTGGTTTCGATCCTGCCGGTGCTGGTGGTGTTTGTGGCCCTGCAGCGCTACATCCTGCCCAGTGCCAGTGGTGATGCGGTCAAGGGCTAGGGCTTGATTGGCGGCAGTTCCGGCAAATTGCCATCCAAATTGGGATTTCCAGCCGCCTTGAGCTGGCGCACTTGCTCCTTAAGGGCCTGGTTTTGGCCCAGGAGGTTTCGAACCTGGGCGCTGTTGCGCTCCACCACCTGCAGCCGCTCCACGGCTGAGCGCAGCTGCTCCTCAAGGCCGCTGTTCTGTGCCAGGGCCCTGCTGTTCTCGAGCCCCTGCACCCTTTCTTGCAGGGTGCGGATCTGGCTGCCCTGTTCGCGCATCTTGCCTACGAGCACCAAAAACAAAACGGCCAACATGGCGCTGAAGCCGGCTTGCACCCAGGGAGCCCAGTCGGGCATCTCCAAGCTGGCATTGGGGCGTTTTGGGGCGGGCGCCATGGCAGGGGGTAAGGGCAATAGTCCCTCCGATCCTGGCGGCGTCTCTAGGGTTTTGCCACGGGCCGTTGCGCAGTGCAAGCTGGATTCCTAAAGCTCATGCCTCCATGGCCGTTGCCTTGGTCAGTCCGGAAGTGCGACTCTTGGGGTATTTCGCCGCAAGTCTCACCACCATCAGCTTTTTCCCCCAGGCCATCAAGACCCTGCGCAGTGGGGACACCTCGGGTATTTCGCTGCGGATGTATGGGCTCTTTACCGCCGGCATCGCTCTCTGGGGGATCTACGGCCTATGCACCCAGGATGGCCCTTTGATTCTGGCCAACCTGGTCACGATTGTGCCCGCCGGTGTGGTTTTAGAGCGGCGATTCCAAGCCTGGAGGGCCCAGCGCCGTGGCTGATGACGCCCTGCTGGTGGCCATCGGCGCGGTGCCGGGTGCCTGGTTGAGATTTCGGGTGGTCAACCACCTGGAGCCGATGGTGCCCCGCAAGCACTGGGGCACCCTGGGGGTGAATGTGGCGGCCTGTTTCGTATTGGGTTTGCTGGTGGGGCTTGAGGAAAGTTGTGGTCCGGGCAGCCAACGCATCCTGTTGGTTCTTTCCACTGGCTTTTTGGGCAGTTTCAGCACCTTTTCCACCTTCATGGCGGAGCTGTTTGTGGCGCTCAAGCAACGCCAATGGCTGGAGGCTTTCTTGCTATTGCTGGTCTCGATCCTGGTGGGGGTGGTGGCCACGGCCCTGGGCTTTGCGGTGGGGGGAGATTGATGAGTCGCCAGCTCCTTGCCGCCGAGCTCAAGGAATTGACCCTGGTGTCTTGCGGGGCTATCCCAGGGGCGCTGTTGCGTTGGCAATTGGTATTGATATTGGGAAGCTCCGCTGGCACCTTGGCGGCAAACCTTTTTGGCTGTGCGGTGATCGGCGCCTTGATCGCTTTGCCTACCACTCGGCAAAGGCTATTTCTGGCGGCGGGCGTGGGTTTTTGCGGTTCGCTCACCACCTTCAGCTCCTGGATCCTTGGGGTGACCAAGGCCATGGCCCATCGGCACTGGGCCACGGCGGCGGGGGAACTTTCCTTGAACCTGGCCTTGGGTTTGCTGGTTCTGGCGCTGGCCTACGGCTTGGTGCGCATTAGGCGCTGAAGGCCTTGCGGGCTGGGATGGGATAGGGGATGCGGCGGTGCCTCATCCGTTTCCAGACCTGCACAAAGGCCCGAATCAGCAGCTCCAATTCGGCGCGTCCCATGCCGCTGGAGGCGAGTTGGCCATCATCCAGTCTGGCCCCAATGAGCCTGCGCACCATCGCCCTGGCCTCGGCCTCGCTGGTGCCTGGCGGCAGGGAGCGCAGGGCGGCTTCGCAGCCATCGGCAAGCATCAAGATTGCCGTCTCGCAGCTGTTGGGGGTGGGACCCCGATAGCGAAAACGGCTCTCCGGCACCGCGGGATTTTTTTCACGGGCCTGGTGCAGGAAATAGCCCATCTTCAAGGTGCCCTGGTGCTCGGGGATGAAGTCAGCCAGGGGCTTGGGCAGTCGATAGCGTTTGGCGAGTTTCAGGCCCTCATCCACGTGGGCCTGGAGGATGGCGGCGCTGGCGAAGGGATCGTCGAGGCTGTCGTGGGGATTTGCTTCCTGGCCTTGGTTTTCGATGAACCATTGGGGGCCATGCAATTTGCCCACGTCGTGATACATGGCTCCAGTGCGCACCAGGTCAACATCGGCCCCTATCGCCCGGGCCCCCTCCTCCGCCAGGCCGGCAATCATCAGGGTGTGCTCAAAGGTGCCTGGGGCCTCGCAGGAAAGGCGCCGTAGAAGGGGCCGTTGTAAATCGGCCAGCTCCAGCAGCCTGGCCCGGGTGAGCAGGCCAAAAAATGTCTCCACCAGTGGCGCGATCAATAGACCTCCCATCAGCAGTGCCCCCAACAGCAGGGCTTCGCTGGGCAGGTCGACCTGGGCCACGGGGCTGCGGGTGAGTAATAGCCACTGCACCAGCAGGGCACCACTGGGCAGTAGCACCGCCAGCTGCAGCAGCTCGGCCCGGTTGCGCTGGCGGCCTGCTGCAAGTGCAGCCAGTGCAGCGAATCCTGAGGCCACCAGCAACCTGGTGCCCACCACCCCAGCCAGGGGCACGGGCCAAAGCAGGCTGGCGGCCGCCAGCCAGGCCAGCCCGCAGCTGGTGCCCAGTCCCTGGGCCAGCAGCAGGGTGGGCGGCACCAAGAGCACCAGGGGGCTAGCCAGGGGCCCGAGCCAGAGGCTGAAGCCCACCACCACCAACAGACCCACCAGGCCCAGCAGGGCCTGCCGCGGCTCGAGGGAGGGGCGCCAGCGCCTCATCGCCAGCAGCATTACCCCACAAACGGCCAGCGATTCGCCGAAATGGGCAAGCCAGATCAGGGGCCGGGGGCGCCGGTTCACCAGGCCGAAGTAATCGAGCACGTCAAAGGCCTGGGCTGTGATCGGCTGGCCTTGGCGGGTGATTAGGTCACCCGCTTTCACCGCAATGGTGGGGATGCCCTGTTGGGTGATCAACGCCTCGATCCGCCGCTGGCTCAGGGTTGGGTCGTTGCGGAGGTTTGCATGGCCCGCCAGGGAACTCACCAGCAGCCGGGCCCCCAGGGAGCGGCCCGGGGGCGATTGGCTCTCGAGCTGCAGATTGGCGGCCTCGAGTAGCTGGCCTTCGGCCACGCTGGCTGAAAGCCCCTGGCTCAACATCCGCAATTGGGCCTGCAACACATCCCTTTGCCATTGCCCCAGCTGGGCGCCATTGAGCTTCTCCAGCCACTGTTGTTCCTGGGGGCTCAGGGCAATTGCCTGGACCTCGGCCCCCTGGCTATTGGCCTGGCGCTCCACTAACTGCAACTTGGCCTGGAGTTGGCGCATTAGGGCACTGCTGGCCTCCTGATCCACCACTTGGACAGTGGTGCGATGCAGCATTTGGTCCCGGCGCTCCTCCAGGGCCGTGCTGTCGATAACCCGGGCATCCTTGGGGGCCCTTGCCGTAAATGGGGCTGCCATGCCTGCCTGCAGGCTGGGCTCCACCAGCCAGGGCCAGCTGGCCAGCAGGGCCACCAGGGCGCAAGCCAGCACCACCGCCGCAATTTCTCGGCTACGCCAGAGGCCAGGGGTTTGCCTGGGTCGCTCTAGCCGGAGCAGTTGGCGCCACAGGGTTTGGAGTGGCCGCACGCGCATGGCTAAACGCTAGCTGGCCCGGGGCGGCAAGCTGGCAGAGAGATAGATACGCCCCATCGCCATGGCCATCCGATTTGACGGCCGCCAGCTGGCTGCCGAAATTGAAGGCCGCCTCCAGCTCGCCATCGCCAAACGCCTCGGCCAGGCAGGCAGACCGCCAGGTCTGGCGGTTTTGCGGGTGGGGGACGATCCGGCCAGCGGGGTCTATGTGGCGAATAAGGAGAAGGCTTGCCTGCGCATTGGTATCACCAACCATGGCGCCCATCTGCCCGCCTCCACACCGGCGGCCGAGCTGTTGGCCACGGTTGAGAGGCTCAACCTGGACCCCTTGGTCGACGGGATTTTGTTGCAGTTGCCCCTGCCCGCGGGCCTCGACCAGGGCCCCCTGTTGGCCGCCATCGATCCAGCCAAGGATGCAGATGGTCTCCACACCTTGAATTTGGGCCACCTGCTCAAGGGGGAACCGGGTCCGCGCAGCTGCACCCCCGCAGGCGTAATGGCCCTTTTGGCCCGCTACGGAATTGGGCTGGCTGGCAAGCGGGCCGTGGTGGTGGGGCGCAGCATTTTGGTGGGCCAACCCATGGCCCTAATGCTGCAAGCCGCTGGGGCCACAGTCAGCGTGGCCCATTCCCGCACCACCGATTTGGCGGGTCTTACCCGTCAGGCGGATGTGCTGGTGGTGGCGGCCGGCCGGCCCCAGATGGTGGGAGCCGAGCATGTCAAGCCAGGGGCTGCGGTGGTGGATGTGGGCATTCACCGCACCGCAGCGGGCCTCTGCGGGGATGTGCGTTTTACGGAGGTGGAGCCGATCGCCAGCGGCATCACCCCGGTGCCCGGAGGTGTGGGCCCGATGACCGTGACGATGTTGCTCGTGAATACCTTTGCCAGCTGGTGTGCCCACAACGGCCTGGATAACCCTTTGGCAGACCTATTGCCTTGATGGGGCTAGCGCCTGAGAGAATCGCGCCAGATCTCCGGCTCCCATGACCGCGGCGGTGACTACCCCGTTCGATTTCGCCGCCTACCTCGAGGCGGCGCGGCTCCAGGTGGAGGCGGCCCTGGACGCATCCCTCGGGCCGGAGCGGCCCGAGAGCCTGCGGGAATCAATGCGTTATTCCCTGCTGGCGGGCGGCAAGAGGTTGCGGCCAATTCTTTGCCTGGCGGCCTGTGAGCTGGCGGGTGGCAGCAGGGAGCAGGCCCTTCCCACGGCGCTGGCCCTGGAGATGGTCCACACGATGTCGCTGATCCACGACGATCTGCCGGCCATGGACAACGACGATCTACGCCGGGGGATGCCCACCAACCACAAGGTTTTCGGCGAGGCCAATGCCATTTTGGCCGGTGATGCCCTGCTGACCCGGGCCTTTGAGATGGTGGCCCTGCGCAGCCCCGGCGTGCCCAGCGAACGGTTACTGGCGGTGGTTGGCGAGTTGAGCCTCGCCTCCGGCGCCCCTGGCCTGGTGGGCGGCCAGGTGGTGGATTTGGAATCGGAGGGTAAGGAGGTCGACCTCGAGACCCTGGAATACATCCACCTCCACAAAACAGGTGCCCTATTGAGGGCCTGCGTGCTTTGCGGGGCGATCATTGCGGGCGCTTCCGAGGAGCTGCTGGCTGCCCTGGGCACCTACGCCAAGGGGATTGGGCTCGCCTTCCAGATCATCGACGACATTTTGGATGTCACCGCCAGCAGTGATGTGCTCGGGAAAACCGCCGGCAAGGATCTCACCGCCGATAAAACCACCTATCCCAAGCTGTTGGGCCTGGAGGCTTCCCGCCAGCGGGCCGATGATTTAGTCGCTGGGGCCAAGGCGGCCCTGGAGCCATGGCGGGAGACAGCAGCACCCCTGCTAGCCCTAGCTGACTACATAACGAGTCGCGATCGATGAGCGTTTCAGTGGATGGCCATGGTTTGGTTGCGGTTTTAGACAATGGTGTGCTGGCCTGGGGTTTGGCGGCCTGCGGCCTGGCTCAGTTCTCCAAATTGTTGATTGAGTTGGTGGTGCATCGGCGCTGGCGACCGGAGGTGCTGGTGGAAACCGGTGGCATGCCCTCGAGCCACTCGGCCCTGCTTACGGGCACCGCCGCGGGTTTGGGCTGGCAGGTGGGTTTCGACGATCCCCTTTTTGCCCTGGCGGCCACCATGTGTTTTGTGGTGCTCTACGACGCCAGCGGCGTGCGCCGGGCAGCAGGCCTTACCGCAGCTCGGGTCAATTTGCTGCAGGCCAATTTGCGCGGGGATGGCGGCAGTGGTGGCGAGGCGAATCCGCCTGGGGAGCCAGAGGAGAAGCCCCTCAAGGAAAACCTTGGCCACACCCGCCTGGAAGTGCTGGTGGGCAGCCTGATCGGCCCCCTGGTGGCCCTGCCGGGCTTGGTATTGCTTGGCTCGCCCCTGCATTTGGTCCGGGCCCTGTTTGCCCCGGTGGCGTGATCGGGAGCGACCCCCAGCTCACCACCGATCAGGAGGCGGCCGTTCAAGCTTTTCAGGCCTGGTTGGCCCTGCCGCCTGATGGCATGCCCTTTGTGCTGAGCGGCTATGCCGGCACGGGAAAAACCTTCCTGTCGATGCGCTTCTTGGCCCAGGTGGAGGCTGCCGGACTCTGTTGGACCGTGGTGGCCCCCACCCATAAGGCCGTGGGGGTGCTGCGCCAACACCTGTCCATGGCGGGGCTCAAGGCCACCTGGTTTCCCTCCACCATCCATCGGCTGCTGCGGCTCAAGCTCAAACGCCAGGGCGATCTGGAGCGCTGCGAGGAAACCGAGCAAACGGCCATGGCCCTTGAGCACCTGGGGCTGGTGCTGATTGATGAGGCCTCGATGGTCGATAGCGCCCTGTTGGAGATTGTGCTGCGCTGTGCCCACTTCTTTCGGGCCCGGCTGGTTTTTGTGGGGGATCCGGCCCAATTGCCGCCCGTGGGGGAACCCCATAGCCCGGTGTTTGGCCTCGGCCGTGCCCAGCAGGTCCAGCTCACCCAGGTGGTGCGTCACCAGGGCCCGGTGTTGCGGTTGGCCACGGGGCTTAGGCAGGGGGCCCTGCCCTGCCGCCGTCCCCCGACCATGGCGCCGGTTAGCACCGGGGAGGGGATGGTGGCCCTGCTTGATCGCTCCGCCTGGCTATCGGCGGCCCAGGCGGCCCTGCGCCGCAGCGCCGAGACCGACAACCCTGATCTGGTGCGCATTCTTTGCTACACCAACCGTTCCCTGGACCAGCTCGTGCCGATTGCCCGGCGGGCCCTGCACGGCGAAATGGCCGATCAGTTGGCCGTGTTGCCCGGGGAAGTATTGATTACCCGCACGGCCGTGATGGCGCCCGCTTGCCGTGAGGGGGAGGATGCCGGCGAAGAACCAGACATGTTGTTGGGCTCCAACCGGGAGCTGGTGGTCAGGGATGTGGCGCCCGAGAGCTGCGATCTGGCCGACTTTGGCTTGGCCG
Organism: Cyanobium sp. WAJ14-Wanaka; assembly: GCF_024345375.1. Taxonomy (NCBI): domain Bacteria; kingdom Bacillati; phylum Cyanobacteriota; class Cyanophyceae; order Synechococcales; family Prochlorococcaceae; genus Cyanobium; species Cyanobium sp. WAJ14-Wanaka. The sequence goes on from NZ_JAGQAZ010000001.1 coordinate 204,840, forward strand.
CCTTGCCCGGGATTGGGGTGCCCGTTATCGAGACGCTCAACGTCTCGGTGGAGGCTGGCGATGCCCAGCTCACCCTGCGCCTGCTTCCCCCATTGGGCTCCCAGGCCCGCCAGGCCCTGGATGCGGTGTTGGCCCGCCTACGCCAGCTGGCCAAGGAGGCGGGCAAACAGGATGGCAAGCCCATCTGGCGCCGCTTTTTCCTGGTGCGTGATGCCTTTGCCTCGCTCGGGCCGGCGGCGGTGCTCACCGTGCATCGAAGCCAGGGCAGCACCTTTGGCGAAGTGTTTGTGGATGGCGATGTGTTTTGGCCCGCCGATTTGGTGCTGCGTCGCCAATTGGTCTACGTGGCGGTGAGCCGTGCCAGCCAGGCCGTGACCCTGATGGCGGCTGGGGCCCCGGCCGATCGCCAAATTTGGCAGGAGTGGATGCGGGTTGATACCTAGATCTGTAACCCCCCTATGCCCTGCCAGCCCAGGTAGCCGGCCAGGGCCACACTGACCAGCCCCACCAGCAGATCCCCCTTGGCAAACAGCCAGCTTTTGGCCTTCTCAAGTAGGGGCTGGCAGCGGTCCTTGCCAAGCACCACCAGTACCAGTAGGGGGGTGATCAGGAGCGAACCGCTCACCAGGCTGAAAAGGCCAGTGGCCAGCAGTTCCTGGCCCTTGCCGAGGTTGGCCGAGAGCAGGCTGCCGGCACTTTTTGCAAATAGGAATAGGTCGTCTGGGCTGGCCACCTCCAGCAGGCCGCTGAGGCCGATTAACAGCGGCAGGGGCATGGCACAAAATTTTTCGAGCTTGCTGGTCCATCCCGGCGGGCCCGTTTCCTCCTTGGTGTTGAGCAGCTCCTTAAGGCCTAGCCCCAACAGGGCGCCTGCCGCAAGAAGATCCAGGCCGGTGCGGTGGCTGCTGCCCTTATCCATGGTGAGCAGCAGGCCATGGCCAAGGCTGAGCAGCAGGGTCACGGCCAGGACAGCGGTGGCTAGCCAACCCAGCACAAACCAGCCCCCCCGTTGCAGGGGCTTGGGGCCCAGCAGCAGCAGCAGCAACACGCCGATGTGAATGGGGGAAAAGCCAATGGCAACGCCGAAGGCCGAAAGCTCAGCCAGCAGGGCGGCAAGCCCGCTGGCGGCGGTTTGTGGATCTCCCATTAGATACTTGACTGAATCGGTGCATTCCAGCGAAGAATCGCCGGCTGTTGCCGCTCATATCCCACCACACTCAGGGTGGCGGTGGCCAGGGTGAGCAGGGCACCACCTGGCACCCCCAGGCCCAGCCAGGTGCCGGCCAGGCTGCGCAGGATATGGCCGTGGGCCACTAGGGCCACCTTGGTGGGCTGGTGGCTTGCCTGGTCTGCAGCCCCTGCTGCGTTGGCGTCGGCATTGGCGATGGCTTGGGCCAGGTCAATTACCCGCTGGCAGCGCTCCGCAACGGCTGCCATGGTTTCTCCCCCGGGGCAGCCGTGGCTCCAGATTGTCCAATCAGGCACTGATTGGCGGATGGTTGCGGTGGTTATGCCTTCATAGGTTCCGTAGTCCCATTCCTGGAGATCCGGGCAGACCTGGGCGAGCGGGCCCAGGCCAGCCAGCTCAGCGGTGCGCTGGGCCCGTTGCAGTGGACTGACCAACACCGCGGCGAAGCGCTGCTTGGCAAGGACGGGGGCCAGGCGCCTGGCCTCCTCCTCTCCTTCGGGTAGCAAGGGCAAATCGGTGCGGCCGGTATGGCGACCGTTCAGGGCCCAGGCCGTGGCGCCATGGCGCACTAACCACAGCTCAAGACTTGTGTTCAAGAGCGCACCTCAAACCAATCGGAGCCGGAGGGACTGATCTGGCTGACAGAAACACCGCTAACAACCGCTGCGGCCGGACCGGTTTCGCACCAGATACGCAGTTCGGTGAGGTCTTGAACCAACCCTTCTGCTTCCACTTCCACCGAGCCATCGGCCAAGTTTTTCACCCAGCCGCTCAGGCCCAGGTCCTTGCTGCGGGTTAGGCAGCAGGCCCGATAGCCGACCCCCTGCACCTGCCCCTGCACGAGTAGCCGCCAGCGCTCTTTGACAACGATTGGCTTGCTTTGGTGGGGGGCTAGGAAGCGCCGTTCGTTGGCAGCGTCGCGCAGCGCCTTGAGGCGGCGGCCAGCCTCGACGGAATCACCGGGCATCCAGCCCAGTGGAGATGCAGCCAGCTGGCGTGCACGTTCGGCGCTGTCCATCCTTCCCTCCTTGGCGAGCATCCCCATCCTTCAAGCTGCCATAGCTCTTCAAAATTGGCCACGGCATCGATAGGTTTGGCTACAGGGGCTAGCTGCCAGCGGTGAAATTCATGGCCCACAAATTGCTCGCCGCGGCGCACCACTAGGCCATCGGCATCGGCGCTGGCCTGCCGATAGCCCAGGCTCAGGGCCCCCTTTTTTGCCTGAAAGGGCAGCACCCCTGCCATCGGGTGAAGAGTTCCGTCGGGATCTTCCAGGCCCTGGCCCAGCAGTAGTAAGCCCCCGCATTCGGCAAGCACCGGCAGGCCCATGCGGACGGCCCTTGCCAGATCCTTGAGGCTGCGCCGGCTGGCCGCCAGCTGGGGGGCGTGGAGTTCGGGGTAGCCCCCTGGCAGCAGCACCCCCTGGCAGCCAGGGGGCAGGGGTTCATCGGCCAAGGGGCTCCAGGCAATGGGCTCGACCCCCAGGGCTTCCAACAATTCGCCAGCTTCTGGATAGCGAAAATGGAAGGCCGAATCGCTGGCAATCGCCAGGGTCGATTGCGTGGGCGATCCCGTGGACAGGGTTGGGTCCGGTTGGAGGCCCGAAAGGCACCAGCTAATTGGGTGCTCTGGATGCCGGGCGGCGGCTGGCGCCATTAGGGGCAGCAGGGCTTCTAAATCGAGATGTTGTTCCGCCAACGAGGCCCATTGCTCCTGGCGCTCGGCCAGATCGGCCAACTCCCCCGGTGGCAGCAGGCCCAGGTGGCGCGATGGCAGGGCCAGGGACAGGTGGTGGGGCAAGACCCCCAACAGGGGCACTTCAATGGCTTGGAGCGCTTCGCTGAGCAGGGCCTGGTGGCGCTCGCTGCCGACCCGATTGAGCACCACGCCGGCCAGGGCCACCTGGGGCGGACCATGGTCCCGAAAGCCCCGCACCAGGGCGGCCAGGGAGCCCGCTTGCCTGGAGGCCTCCACCACCAGCACCACGGGCAGTTGCAGTAGGTCGGCAATCGCCGCAGAACTGCCCTCACTGCTGGGGCCGCGGCCATCAAACAGACCCATTACCCCTTCAACCAGGGTGAGGTCGGCCTGGCTGCTGTGCCAGTGGAAGCTGCGTTGCACCCATTCCTCGGGACACAGCAGGGTGTCGAGATTGCGGCAGGGCCGACCGCTGACCTGGCTGAGGAGCTGGGGGTCGAGATAGTCGGGACCCACCTTGAATGTTTGCAGCCCCAAGCCCCTTTTCCGGCAGAGGGCCGCCAGGCTCAGGCTCAATAGGGTTTTGCCGCTACCACTGCTGGGAGCGGCGATCAGGCAGGCCATGGGCTGCTCAGTGGGGCAGCAGCTTGGCGGCTAGGGGAGCTGCTGCCGCCAGCAATGGGCTGGTGGAGTCGTGGCTGCCTGAGAGCAGCCTGGCCATTTCCATTTCCTCGCTCTCGTTGGGCAGGGGCACTACTTCCTCCGCCAATTGCATGCTGGCCATGCCCCCCGATTCCAGGCGCATGCAGCCGCCCGATTCGGAACAGAGGATCACGCAGAGGGGGGAACCCTGGCTGCTCTGGCAGATCAGCCGCAGGCCCACCATGGCCCCCGGATGGGTTTTGGGCACGCCTACGGGCACAGTCATTTGGCGGAAGCGCACGGTCTGGCCGTCGCTGCGTTCAAATTCGGCGCCGATGCCCTGGCCTGGGCCATCGCAATCCACTTCGTAGCTCGACACCAGGTGCCAACCCAGTCGGTCGGCTAGCCAGGCCGCCAGCAGCAGCCCCTTGACGGGGTTGGTGCCCTCCACGTCTAGGTCGAGCTGCACCACATGGTTGAGGGCGTCACGCCTGGAGGGTGGGTCAAACACCATCGCCAGCGATTCCCGCCAACTGCGCAGCCGGAGCCAGTTGAGGTCGTTGATCGGCTGGCCCGCATTGATCCGGGCCACCAGCAGGTCGAGGCAGCTCCGCGGATCACCTAGGGAGGAATCCACCACCAGGCGCCGCTGGCCCGTAGCCAGGGCTGCCATCACCTCGGGGGCCTCGTCGAGGCTGCTGTTCCACCACACCCAGCAGGGCAGGTCTGCAGCGATTAGGGGTTGCACTAGATCCAGGCTTTGGCTGAGGGTGCCGCTGCCGCCCCGCAGCACCACCACATCGCCGCAGGCGGACCCGCCCGAGCCCTCATCGGGGAGCGGGCAATAGGCCGCCACCAGGGTTTCTAGGGGCTTGTTGCCATCCAGGGTGGGGGCCAGGGTGATTAACCGCCGGGGCATTTGGGCGCTGATGGCTCCCTCCACAAACTGACCCCGCAGATCCTCTGCGCGGTGATTGCCAGCGAGGTTGCCGATCGCCCAGGCCAGCTGGGGATCCATAGGCGCGGTGCTGAGGGGCAGGTTGCAGGCGCCCGCCGCCGCCCGGGCAGCCTCCAGTACCGGTTCGTTGAGCAGTCCTGTGATCGGCCCATCCAGGCGTCCGCAGCGCACCAGCTGCTGCTCCAGCCAAGCCCCCTCCCACACCACCAGGGTGAAGGTGGCGGCGCCTGGGGAACTGTCCAGGTCCTTGCTCCAAAGGCTCTCCAGGTAGCTGGAGACCTCGGCCGGGGGCAGGGCCAGGGGGGGCTGGAGGGTTAGCTGGGTCGACATGCTGGCTAGGACGGAATTGGGACTGAATTAGGGAGACCTAGGGACGTCGCCAGGCCAGGCCGTCTTCGGCCAGCAGGTTGTCGGCGGCGGCGGGTCCCCAGGTGCGGGCTTCGTAGGGGTAAACGGGCAGCTGGGCTGGCGAGTCTTCGATTAGCTCCAGCAGGGGCGTATAGAGCCGCCAAGCGGCTTCCACCTCGTCGTTGCGGGTGTAGAGGGTGGGATCGCCCAACATGGCGTCGGCCAGTAGGCGCACATAGCCCTCATCCGAGGGCTCGCCAAAGCTCTCGTCGTAGGAGAAGGACATGTCCACCGGCCGGCTGCGCATGCCCGAGCCGGGGGCCTTCACCTCAAATTTGAACTCCGCGCCCTCATCGGGCTGGATCCTCAGGATCAACTGGTTGGAGATGGGGGCTCCACCGGCGGCATCAAACAGGTGGACCGGCGCCTCCCGGAAGGTGAGCACCACCTCACTGAGCCGTTTTGGCAGCATTTTTCCGGTGCGCAGGTAGAAGGGCACCCCCTGCCAGCGCCAATTGTTGATGAACAGCTTCATCGCCAGGTAGGTCTCGGTGGTGCTCTCCGGATTGACGCCGGGTTCCTGGCGGTAGCCGGCGATTGGTTGGCTCTTGGAGCCACCGGGGCCGTACTGGCCGCGCACGCAACATTTCCAGGGTTCAGCCTCATTGGCCAGCCGGGCCGCCTGCAGCACCTTGGCCTTCTCGTTGCGCATTGATTCGGGATCAAAGCGGCCGGGGGCCTCCATCGTGATCAGGGCCAACATCTGGGTGAGGTGGTTTTGGACCATGTCCCGCAGGGCGCCACTGGATTCGTAGTAGCCGGCCCGCTCCTCCACCCCCACCGTTTCGGCGGCAGTGATCTGCACGCTGGAGATGTAGTTGCGATTCCAGATCGGCTCAAAAATGGTGTTGGCAAAACGCATCACCAGGATGTTCTGGACCGTTTCCTTGCCGAGGTAATGGTCGATCCGGAAGATCTGGTTTTCCTGGGCGCTGGCCTGCACCACCCGGTTGAGCTCCTGGGCGCTGCCGTAGTCGCGGCCGAAGGGTTTTTCGATCACCACCCGGCTGCGGCTCGGGTCGCTCAGGAGCCCGGCGGCGGCGAGGGAACGGCAGCCGCTGCCGTAGAAATTCGGCGATACCGAAAGGTAAAAAGTGCGGTTGCCCCTGGTGGCCCGCTGCCGATCGATCACTTCGAGCCGTTGACCTAGGCGCACCACCGAGGGCGGATCCTCCAGGTCCACCGGTTCGTAAAACAGCCCTGCGGCGAATTGTTCCCAGGCCACGGGGTGCTCGGCCACCTCGGCGGCGAGGGCTTCGCCCATGCGACTGCGAAATTCCTCGTCGCTCCAGGGCCGGCGGGCACAGCCCAACACCGCAAATTCACTGGGCAGGCGCCGCTGTCGAAACAGTTCAAACAGGGCGGGGATCAGCTTGCGGTGGGTCAGGTCACCACTGGCGCCAAAAATCACCAGGCACTGGGGTGAAATCACCCGCTCCTGCCGAAGGCCGATCCGGAGTGGATTGGTCAAGACCGCCGACATGGGTGGTTCTGCGGCTATTGCCTACTGATATGTGGAGGCTGGCCCCAACTACCTGGTTCGTCCATGTTTGTGACGGTTTCCCAGGTTTCTTTGGGGCTGTGTAGGCAATTGCCAACAAAAAAGCCCGCCTTGGGGGCGGGCCGGGGATTTGCTGGGCTGAAAAGCCTCGCTAAATCAATAGGTTTCCACGTGCCAGCGGTCGGCTTTTTTAAGGGCTGGCCGCAGTTCTGCCCAGTTCAGGCCCTTGGCGGCGGCGGCGGTGGTCATCGCCTCGTCGATGCCGGGCTCCATGCCCCTCAGTCCACACATGTAGGCGTGGGTTTTGGGATCTTCGATTAAGGCGAAGATTTCATCGGCGTTTTCGCTGACCCGGTCCTGGATGTACATCCGGCCGCCACTGGTGTTTTGCTGCTCACGGCTGATGGCCTTGGTGTAGCGGAAATTGTCGGGATACTCCTCGACGTATTGGTTGAAGTCGTCGTCGTAGAGGAGGTTTGCCGTGGTGGGTGAGCCCATGAACAGCCAGGCCTTGCCGCGGAATTTCCAGCCGTTTTTCTCCCGCTCGGTGGATTCGAACATCCGGCGCAGATAGGTGCGCATCGGCGCAATGCCGGTGCCCGTGGCAAACATGATCACGTTGGCCTCCTCGTCGTCGGGAAGGAGCATTTCCTTGCCCACCGGACCGGTGATTTTTACCTTGGAACCCGGTTCGATGTCGCAGAGGAAGGTGGAGCAAACGCCATTTACGGTTTCGCCGTCCTTCTCGTATTGCAGCTGGCGCACGCAGAGGGAAACCGTGTGGCCGGCCATGTTGTCGCCATGCCTTGTGCTGGCGATTGAGTAGAGACGCAGCTTGTTGGGCTTGCCGTTGGCGTCTTCGCCATCGGGAATGATGCCGATTGATTGGCCCTCCAGGTAGTGCAGCTGGGGGTCGCCACCGCTGAGGTCAAAAGTGATGTGATTGACCCGGCCAATGGCCCCTTCCGCCAGCAGGCTGTAGTTCTCGGTCACGGTGCCTAGGAAGGGATCCTTTGGCTTGTAGAGATTGACAGGAACGTTGGCGTGGGACACGGCGGCTGGTTTCGGAGGAACGGTGGAGGTTTCTGCTGGGCTATTGGCTGGGGCAATAGCTGGGGCAGTGGCAGTGGCTGGGGCAGGTGGCAGCTCGGCCCCAGCGGCATAGACAGCGGTAATGCGCCCACCCCGCTGGGCAACGGCTTGCATCGTGCTCTGCAGTTGGGCGAAGGCCACGCTGAGGCGGCGCTCAGCCCGGCGCTGCGTGCCTAGGCCGAAGGCTTCAACCACCACAGTGAACATGCGGCTGTCCAGTTGAGTGGCTCGACCCGTGGTTACGCGCATGCTGGATCAGACCTTAAAAAGCCGGTTGATCATAGGGAACCAGTTTTATGGGCGGTTTCCAGGCCACCCCGGCTAAGTTTGTGATGCAGATCACCCAGGGTGATTTCCACTGGTACAACTGTTGAGCCAACCTGAAATCCCCCTGGCGGCAGCTGAGGCTTCGGATCTGGCTGCCTGTGGTTGCGACACCATCCAGCAGGAGATGGAGCGCCTGCCCCAGGGCACTCGTCGCCTGGCCGTTCAGTTGCGCTTGGCCCTCGATCCCAAATGGATCTGGGGGGTGCTGACCGATTACGCCAATTTGAGCCGTTACATCCCCAACCTGGCCTCCTCTCGCCAGCTTTGGCGCCGCGGCAACAGGGTGGGCCTGGAGCAGGTGGGCACCCAGAAATTTTGTGGCCTGCGCTTCAGCGCCAAGGTGGAGCTGGAGCTTGAGGAGGATCGGGAGGCTGGTCTGCTGCGTTTCAGCATGCGCCAGGGTGATTTTCGCCGTTTCGAAGGCAGTTGGCAGATCAGTGCCCTACCCCAGGGGGACAGCCAGCTCAGCAGCCTGGTTTATGAACTGACGGTGCAGGGCCGTCCTGGCATGCCGATCGGCATCATTGAGCAACAACTGCGCGAAGACCTGGCCAGCAACCTGCGGGCCGTTCAAAAGGAAGCCCAGCGTCGGGCCCTCAAGGCTCGATAGCCAGTTTCGAGAAACTGGACCAGCTCAAATCAATACCCCCAAGGGGATTCGAACCCCTGTCGCCTCCGTGAAAGGGAGGTGTCCTAGGCCTCTAGACGATGGGGGCGAGGCCACAACAACCAAGTGGGTACCGGGCTTTTGGCCTGGCTCTCACGGGCGTTGATGTGTTGAACGCTACGGGTCCGCGGCACCCTTCGTCAAGGCGCGCCCCTCCGGACTGGGCGATACCTGGCCATTCCAAACCGGCACGGTGAAGTGGAAACAGGCTCCCTTGCCCATTTCCGAGTCGACCCAAATGCGGCCACCGTGGACCTTGGCAATGCGGCGGCAAACCGACAGCCCCACCCCAAATCCCGAGGTGGTGCTTGAGGTTTGCGGCAGCCGAACCCGGTCTAGGAAAATCCTGTCGTGTTCGTTTTTGGGGATGCCAGGCCCCGTGTCGCAAATGCTCACCTGGACCCATTGATCGGTGCGGTGCAGCATCGTCAACTTCACCTGCCCCCCCTCCGGGGTGAATTTGAGGGCGTTCTCAAGCAGGTTGAGTAGTACCTGGCGCAGGCGGCGTTGGTCCCCAAACACATCCGGGAGATCGGCTGGGATGTCCGTGACCATGGCCAGATCGCGGCCCACCCAGAGCTTTTCAATCTCGAGGATTGCCTCAGCCGCCACCCTGCCCAGGTGCAGCCTTTGGGGGTTGAAGAGGGTTTCCCAGCGGGTGGTGCCCACCTCCAATAAATCCTTGGAGAGGGCCTCCATGTCGTCGAAGCGCCGGTTGACTACATCGCTGAAGCGGGCCGCATCGATTTGGCCCAGTTGGTGGCTTTGCAGGGCCAACTTTGCGGCGGTGAGCGGCGTGCGCAGTTCGTGGGCCACCATCCGCAGCAGCCTTTCCTGGCCCCCTAGCCGCTCGATCAGGGTTTCGTTCTCCTGGCGGAGCACCAGCAGCTGATCTTCCAGTTGAACCTCCCTTTGGGTGCGGCTGCCATCGATTTCAGGGGGCCTCAGGCTCATGCCCAGGCCCGTTACGGCCTCAACCTGTTGCCAGCGCGGCAGCCAGCTGCGCAATTTTTGGGTGAGGGCATTGCCCGCAAACACATGTTTGGGCTGGGGCTCGAGCTTCACCAGGGCCGGGGTGGCCACGAGCCGGTGCAGTTCGAGTAACTCCGGTTGCTGGGCCGGATCGGCGATCTCCAGGGAGACCGTGAAACCGCAATCGCCTGTTTTGAGGAAGTGGAGCAGGTTGCGCACATCTGGGCTGGCCAGGTGATATCTGGTGGCCACCAGCAGTAGACGCAGCTCCTGGCGCTCCCCTTCCTGCTCTGGATCGGGAAGACCTACGGGGCCAGATGTGGTGTTTGCGATCACCTCGACACCTTATGGGATTTCGGGCGGTTTTCCCTGGCCCCGCTATGACAGAAGGGAACTGACCTAAATCGCCCAAGGGCGCCAATGCCATGGGCCCGAACCAAGAAGTTTCCACCGATCTTTTCCACCGCAAGCCTCCTTCTGGAGCCCCGGCTGGAGGCCCATCTGTAGTTGGGGCCGCCGCTCCACGCAGCCGGATCCAGTTGGATTCCAATTTGAAGCGCTGGTTTGCCCGCAGCCTCGGCCTTTGGCGTTCCCGTCGGCTGTATTTCTTTGCCGATGGCGAGGACCTGCGCGTCGACATGATGCTGCGGGTGGAGATCTTCAGCGAGCCCGTGGAAGGCGATGCCGCCTACCGATTCAGCTGGTGGCCCGAGCAGGATTTGGAGTTCTTTGATAAAAAGCCCCGCTTCGTGCCCAACGGCAGCATGGAGGCCTACCTCTGCGGCCATCAGTTGCAGCGCAGCAGCGGCTATCTCGACTGCACCTCAAATACGAGCCAGATCCGCCAAGTGGATGAGCATGAGCAGATCTTTGAGACCCGCTATGGGGGATACGACATCCTTGAGCACGTAAGGCTTTTGGACCAGGACCGTTACCGCTCCCGCTCGATTCACAGCTGGAAGGAGGGGGTTTTGGATCTTGCGGAAATCCACCATGAAATCCGGGTGGAGGAGGCTGGACCACCCCTGGCTTGATGCAGCAGCATGGGGGCACCCGAATCCCTTGCCTTGATCTCCCTGCTGCGTCGCTGCCGGCCCCATTTGGCCGCTTCCCTGCTGGCGGTCCCGCTTCTGGCCCTTCCCCTACTGGGGCTGCCCCTTTTGATGTTCCAGGCCCCCGCGCAGGCGGCCCCCGGCCAGGCTGAGGTTGCTGGGGCACCGGCCACCGAGGCGGATATGAATCTCTATACCCGTATTGCGGCAGTGAATGTATGCATCGCCCGCGGGGCCGGGGTGGAGTTTGACAAGGCGGTGGGCATTGCCGGTGAAACCATTGCCCAGCTGATTTTGGGCCAGCACGGCGGCTCGATTGCCCAGGTGGGCCCCAGCCCCCTAACCATTGATCAGTTGCGCAAGGGCTCGATCAATTCGGCGGTTTTGGGGGCGGTGGAGATTTGCCCCAAGGAGGTGCCAGCCGATGTAATTGCCAAGGTGCAGGCGGCCCTCAAGGCCCAACAAGGGGGAACCAAGGCCCCAGCACCTAAGACCCCACCCACCAAAAAGTAATTCTCTTTTCCCCCACCCATGGCCCCAGTGCGCCTAGCTGATTACCGCCAGGCGCCATTTCTGCTCGAGCGAACGGACCTAACGGTCCAGCTGTTTGAGGCGCAAACCCTGGTGCAGGCCGAGCTGGCCCTGCTGCCCAATCCCCTGGGACTGCGGGCGCCCCTGCAGCTGCAGGGGGTGGGTCTGGAGCTGCTGGAGCTGGCCATAGATGGCCAAGCCCTGGTCAGCAGCGCCTATCAACTGGATGCCAATCAGCTGACCCTGGTGGATCCTCCGGATCGACCCTTTGTGCTGCAAAGCAAGCTGCGGATCCATCCGGAAAACAACAGCACCCTGGAGGGCTTGTACGTAAGCGGCGGCCTATTCACCACCCAGTGCGAGGCGGAGGGCTTTCGCCGGATCACCTTCCATCCGGATCGCCCCGATCTACTCAGCCGTTTCCGGGTGCGGATTGAGGCCGACCTGGCCAGCTGCCCGGTGCTGCTTTCCAACGGCAACTGCATCGAAACCGGCGAACTGGCTCCCGATCCGGCCAGCGGCGCAGGGCGCCACTACGCCATCTGGGACGACCCCTTCCCCAAGCCCTCCTATCTATTTGCCCTGGTGGCGGGCCAGCTGGAGGAGGTGCGCAGCAGCTTCACAACGGCGAGTGGTCGAAATGTGGCCCTGCGGATCCACGTCGAGCCCGGCGATGCACCGCTCACCACCCATGCGATGGCATCCCTGAAGCGCTCGATGGCTTGGGATGAGCAGCGTTATGGCCTGGAGTACGACCTAGATGAATTCAATATTGTTGCCGTGCGCCATTTCAACATGGGTGCGATGGAAAACAAGAGCCTAAATATCTTTAATTCAAAGCTGGTTCTGGCGGATGCTGAGACAGCCACAGACGATGAGCTTGAGCGGGTTGAAAGTGTTATCGCCCACGAGTATTTTCACAATTGGACTGGAAATCGAATCACCTGCAGGGATTGGTTTCAGCTTTCCCTAAAGGAAGGGCTAACGGTTTTTCGCGACCAATGTTTCACCGCCGACCTGCATGGCGCAGCCATCAATCGCATTGAGAATGTTTCGATGCTGCGCAATACCCAATTCCGTGAGGATGCGGGTCCCACGGCCCACCCCGTGCAGCCCGATGCCTATCAGGCGATAGACAACTTTTACACCACCACCATCTATGAAAAGGGTTCGGAAGTAATCCGAATGCTCCATACCTTGCTCGGCGAAGAGCTATTCATGAAAGGTATGGCGCTCTATGTGCAACGCCATGACGGTACGGCCGCCACCTGCACCGAGTTTGTGCAGGCCATGGAAGATGCCTGCACCTCGGAGCCTAATTTTGATTTCTCCCAGTTCCGCCGCTGGTATCACCAGGCCGGCACCCCTGAGCTGAAGGTTCACCGCCACTGGGATGGGGAGCAGGGGGTGCTGGAGCTCCACCTGCAGCAGCACACGCCCGCCAGCGCAGGTCAACCAGACAAGCAGCCAGTTGTTATTCCCCTGGTCTTGGGCTTGGTGGGTCAGGGGGGTAGGCCCTTGCCGGTGGCCTTAGCCGGCGAAACCGCTGCAGAGGCCCGGGCTGCGGTGCTGCCCCACCATTGGGGGGAGGGCAGTCGGCTGCTGGTGGTGGATCAGGCCGACCAGCGCCTGCGCCTGGAGGGGCTGCCGCGCCAGGACCAGCCCCCGGCCCTGTCGTTGCTGCGCCAATTTTCGGCCCCGATCAAGTTGGTGATGGGTCGGACCCCAGGTGAGTTGGTCCACCTGTTGTCGTGCGATAGCGATCCGGTTTCCCGTTGGGATGCGGGCCAGCTGCTGCTGCGCCAGGCCGTTTTTGCCCGGGCCCAGGGCCACCCGGATGGCCTGCTGGAGGAGGAACTCATCGATGCCTTTGGCCATATCCTGGCCGACTCCAGCCTTTCCGAGGCCAGCCGCAGCGTCTTGCTCAGCCTCCCAGGCATGGCGGAGCTCGAGGATGTGGCAACGGCCCATGGCCAGGCCCCCGATCCCCCGGCCCTGTTTGCGGCACTGGGGGCCTTTCAAAAGTGCTTTGGCGAAGCCCTGGCCGTGCCCCTTTTGGATGCCCTGGAACGGTGTAAGTCCGAGTGGTCCCTGGCCTGGCCGGCGGGCAATGGCGACCGCAGGCTCACCGGCCTGATCTGGCTATGGCGATCTGCCACGGGCGATGGGGCCGTGCGCCAAGCAGCCTTGGCCGCCGTGGATGGGCCCTCGATGACCCTGGCCCGCGCTGGCTTACGGGCTTTGCAGGGCCATGACTGCCCCGAGCGAGCCCAGGCCATGGCGGCTTTCTATGCCCGCTGGGAACATCGGCCTGTAATTTTGGATGCCTGGTTTGGTCTGGAGGCGGCGGCCCCCTTTGCCGATGGCCTGGAGCGGGTCAGTGCCTTGCTCGATCACCCGCGCTTTGATCCTTTTGCCCCCAATTCAATTAGGGCCGTACTGGGTGGTCTGGCGGGCAACGCACCGGTCTTCCATGCTGCCGATGGTTCGGGCTATCGCTTTATGGCTGGCCAAATTGCCCTGCTTGACCAGCGCAACCCGATCACGGCCTCCCGCATGGCCAAGGTGTTGAGTAGTTGGCAGAGCTATGGAGAAGGGCGGGGCACCCGCATGCGTGAAGCCCTGGAACAGCTGGCCGCGGCACCACTTTCAGCCAATACCCTGGAGGTGGTGGCCCAGTGCCTGCCGGCCTAAGGGTCTTTCAGAGGGGCAGAGCCTTCACCAGGGCAGGGCTGGCAAGACCGGCGGACTGGGGGGGCGATTGGTGGAGATGGCTTGATGAATCTGCTGGAAGGCCTGGCGGCGCAGCTCCGGACCCTCCTGGCCGGCGTGTTTGCCCCAAAGGCCCTCCCAGTAGAAATAAATCACCCCATAGCCCTGGGAAAAGGCAATTTGGACCCGCTGGCTGAGGTCATCCATGGTGCTGGTGCGACCACCAAAGCCGGCCAAGATCCCGATTTCCACCGGTATCGACCAGCCCTTCGCCTTCAGCAGGGCCGGCTGCTGCAGGTCCTTGGCAAAACCAGCTACTGAGTAGGCGTAGTTCTGGACGACCAGTTCATCGATCAGGCCCCCCAGGGCCCAGAGCTCCCAGTCCTGGAGCCAGTGGTTGTAGGCAAAACGGAAGGGGCCCGGTGAAAGGCTGACAAAGGCCTTGCGATTTCCCTTGGTCTTGAGCACCTGCCGCAGCTCCCGCAGCAGGTCGGTCAGTTGGTGGCGCCTCCAGGTCATCCAGGCCCGGTCACTGGCATTGGCCGGGGGTTCGGCCCCTGTGGCGTTGCGATAGAGCTGGCGGGTGTAGGGGTCGTAGCCCAAGCCCACCGGCCAGGCGAAGTGGTCATCGAGCTGGATGCCATCGACGTTGCAGCGTTCCACGATCTCCCTGACCAGGCCAATGAACCGTTGCCTGACGCCGGGGTGGGCTGGATTTAGCCAGGCCATTTGTTTGCCGTGCATGGCCATCGAGGTGGAACCATCGGCGGCCTGGAGCACCCACTCGGGGTTTTGCTGGACTACCGCGGCATCGGCCGGTTCCATTAGGCCGTACTCGAGCCAGGGGATCACCTGCATGCCGCGTCGATGGGCTTGGGAGGTCATCCGACAAATCGGATCAAGGTGCCCATTTGTATTGGCGTTTCCATGGCCATAGGCGTTTTCCTGGCCATGGGCCTTGGCTAGGGCCGGCTCCATCGGGGCATAGGCCGAATTGTGAAACGTGTTGCCCCGACTCCACACATTTGGGTAGAGGGTGTTGAAGCCGGCGACATCCAGTTGTTCAACGGCGCGGTCAATGCGACTGCGCTCGTAATAGAGGGGGCTCGGGCTGTTGGTTAGCCAGACGCCAATGCGTCGTGGTTGGGCCCCAGCTGCCAGCTGATGCAGAGCTGTCAGCGGCAGTAGGGCCAGCGCTAGCAGGAACCTTGGCAGCACAACCCGTTGGGGCACGTTCAGCTTTGGGTAGGTCAGCGGAACATTGAGCTCACCGAGCTCTCATCATGGATTCGCCAAATTGCTTCGCCGAGCATGTTGGCTACCGAGAGCACCTGCAATTGGGGGAAACGGCGTTCTTCCGTGAGGGGAATGCTGTTGGTGACTATTACTTCTTCAAACAGGCCCGGCTCCGAGAGACGCTCCACCGCCGGCGGTGAGAAAACCGCATGGGTGGCACAGGCCAGCACCCGGGCGGCGCCGCACTTGCGCAACAGCTTGGCGCCCTGGCAAATCGTGCCGCCGGTATCGATCATGTCGTCGATCAGCACGGCGGTTTTGCCTGCCACATCGCCAATCACCGTCAGGCTCTCGGCAATGTTGTGGGCGGAGCGGCGCTTGTCGATGATTGCCAGGGGGGCGTCGCCCAGTTTTTTTGCAAAGGCCCTGGCCCGGGCCACACCGCCGACATCGGGGGAAACCACCACAAGCTCCTTCAGGTTGCGGGTGTTGAGGTAGTCGACGAGCACGGGCGAGCCGTAGATGTGGTCGCAGGGGATGTCGAAATAACCCTGGATTTGGGCTGAATGGAGGTCCATCGCCAGCACCCGGTCCACCCCGGATTTGGCCAGCAGGTTGGCCACTAACTTGGCGGTGATCGATTCACGCCCGGCGGTTTTGCGGTCGGCCCGGGCGTAGCCGTAATAGGGCACCACGGCGGTGACCTGGCGGGCCGAGGCCCGTTTGCAGGCATCCACCATGATCAAAAGCTCCATCAGGTGGTCGTTCACCGGAGCACAGGTGGGCTGGATCAGGAAGACGTCGCAGCCCCGGATCGATTCCTGAATTTGGATGTAAAGCTCGCCATCGGCAAAGCGCTTGATCACCCTGGGGCCATCTGGCACGCCCAGGTAGGCGCCTATTTCCCTGGCCAGGGCCTGGTTGGAGGTGCCGCTAAACAGCCTCAACCGCCTGGTGTCGTGCTCAGGCTGGGGTTGGTTGCCAGCGATGGCCACCCGATCAGCGGTCAAGAAACTGGTCACGACGGGCGGGGGGGCGTCGGCTTGACCCTGATGGTAGAAGCGAGGGGGCCAAGTCAGCCAAAATTTCGATGAGCCGTTTACTGGTTTTAAGTGCTGGTCCCCTTGGGGAGGTGCGCTCCTTCCAGGCCGACCTGGCTGAACCCCTGGCTTTGGCCCTGGGCTGGAGTTGGAATGGGCTTTGGGCGGGCCTGGAGCCCTCCGACCTGCCCAATGAGCAACTGGCGCTCCTGCAGGCCCAACCGGAATCGGGATCGGCTGCGGCGGGAGCCGGTGAATTGGTGGGGTTGCCCCTAGATCCAGGCCTGCTGCTGCCCAGCGGCGGCCATTGGGCCGAGGCCCTGGGGGCCTGGCGGCAGCCGGTGCTCTTGGTGCTCAGTGCCGCCCAATGCCAGAGCGGCCTGCCTGCAGCGATGACGGCTCTATTGATGCAGTGGCAGGTGCCCTTGGTGGGCCTGGTTCAGTGGGGAGAGCCCTGGGAGCCGGAGCTGCGCCGGGCCGATGGCCTGCCTTGGCTGGGGAATGGTCCTGCTGAATCCCTGCGCTCGGCCTTTGGCCTGGCCCTGCGCTCCCGCCTGGACTAGGGCCCAGGGGCAGGGGGGGCTGGCCAGAGGGGTGAGGGGGCGGTGCTCGCCACCCGAGTCAGCTGCGGGGAGATCTGCGGAGTGGTTTGCTTGGCGGCTGATTTGGTGGCGGGTTGGGCGGCTGGTTGCGGGACGGGTGCCAGGGGGATCGATGAAAACTCGACCCCCTCCGGGTTTGCCAGGCCCGCCGCCAGCAGGCTCAGGGTTTCGGATTCACTGAGGTTGGTTCCCACCTGCCCCTTCAAGGACCTCACCAACCCGGGGATGCGCACCAGTTGCTCCTGAATGGCCATCTCCTGCAGCAGGGAGCTGACCACCTCCTGTTGGTGCTCCTGGCGGCTTTCATCTGGGCGCAAGGGGTCCCGGAAGCGGGCCAGATGCTCGATCTGGCGGCCTTTTAGTTGCTGCAGGCCGCTGTCAAGTTTGATTTTGAGCTGTTGTTTCCTGTCGCTGTAGCGCATTTCCATCGGCGGGTTGGCATTCACGCCCCCCAGCCCATCGACCAGATTGCGCAGCCCCGCCCGGCTGATCACCAGGTAGCGCTCGGGTTCTTGGGGCCCCAGGCCCACCAGTTCGCGCACCGCATCGGCGCTGAGGGCGGCTCCCCCCAGCCGGTAGAGCTTGCCCAAGGGCAGGGGCCCCTTTTGGCCTGGCAGCTGAACCCCAAGGCTGGTGGGCACCGTCAGCACCTGCAGTGGCCCCTGGGGATTGATGCGAATCAACAGCAGGGCATCGTTGTTGGCGGGCCCCAAGGGGGCCGCATTGTTGAGGCCATCGCCGACTTGCTCCGCATCCAGACCAATCACCAGCAGGGTGATTGGTCGCATCGGGGCCTTGGCCAAATCGGCGGAGTTGAGATTTTTGAGGGCATCTAGGGATCGATCCGACTCTGGCCAAACCAGGGCCAGCAAGCCGAGACCGCCGATCAAGCCCAGGCCGGCAGCACCCAGACGGGTGGCGATGCGCCGGCGCCGAGAGCCCTTCTGGGCGGCCTTTGCTTTGGCGACCTTTGCTTCGGCTTCCTTGGGTTGGGCGGAGCGGGGGGCCATGGCGGGGCTGGGGGCGCCCGTGATCAAGAGGTGGCACCACTTTGACCCAGCTACCCGTGCAAGCTGCCCAGCTCCCCAGCCCCACACCCGATAGCTTTGCTGAGCTGTTAGGGCTGCCATGGTTTCAAGAGCTCCCCATGAGCGGGCCAAGCCCTTGGCGAAGGGAAGCACCTATCCGGCCAAGGATCTCTGCAGCCAGTGCGGTCTTTGTGATAGCCGCTGGGTTGCCTATGTGCGCCAGGCCTGTGCCTTTTTGAACCAGCAGATCGAGCCAATGGAGGAGCGGGTCCATGGCCGTAGCCGCGACCTCGACAACGAAGACGAGCTCTATTTCGGCGTCAGTCAGCGGATGCTCACGGCCCGCCTCGAGCAGCCGATTGAGGGCGCCCAGTGGACCGGCATTGTCAGTCGGATCGGGGTGCGGGCCCTGGAGACTGGCCTGGTGGATGCGGTGCTCTGTGTGGGCCAAAGCCCAGACGACCGCTTCACGCCCGTGCCGGTTTTGGCGCGTACCGCCGAGGAGGTGATGGCGGCCCGGGTCAATAAGCCCACCCTCTCGCCAAACCTCGAGGTGTTGGAGCAGTTGCCGGGCAGTGGCATTCGACGCCTAATGGCGATTGGGGTGGGCTGTCAGATCCAGGCCCTGCGGGCGGTGCAGGCCAGCCTGCCCCTAGATCAGCTCTACGTGCTCGGCTTGCCCTGCGTCGACAACGTCAGCCGGGAGGGGCTCCAAACCTTCCTGGAAAGCGCCAGTCGCTCCCCCGGCACCGTGGTGCACTACGAGTTCATGCAGGATTTCCGGATCCACTTCCGCCACAGCGATGGCACCGAGGAAACGGTGCCCTTCTTTGGGCTCGACACTCCCAAGCTCAAGGACGTCTTTGCGCCCAGCTGTTTGAGCTGCTTTGACTACACCAATGCCGGGGCCGACCTGGTGGTTGGCTACATGGGCGCCACCTTTGGCCGCCAGTGGCTCACCGTGCGCAATCCCAGGGGGCAGGAGCTGCTGGATTTGGTGGAGGCTGAGCTCGACGTGGCCCCAACCACCAGCCGGGGTAAGCGCCAGGCGGCGGTTCAACAGGGCATAGACGCCTACGACAAGGCCCTCAAATTGCCGATGTGGCTGGCAGAGCTGGTGGGCTGCATCGTGCGCAATGTGGGCCCCAGGGGCCTCGAATACGGCCGCTTTTCTATTGATTCCCACTTCACCCGCAATGCCCTTTGGCTGCGGCGGCACCATCCTGAAAAGGCCGAGGCCCAAATCCCGGCCTTTGCCAAAAAAATCGTCGGCCGTTACCGCCTCCCAACTACATGAAACAGGCCAATCCATGAGACAAGCCGGCGTTTTGCTGCACCCCACGGCCCTGCCGGGCCCCGGTGGCTGCGGCAGCTTTGGGGCGGCGGCCCACGAATGGATCAGCCTGCTGGCCCGCCATGGGGTGGGGGTTTGGCAGCTGCTGCCCCTGGCCCCCCCCGATGGCACCGGTTCCCCCTACAGCTCCCCCAGTGGTTCGGCCCTCAATCCCTGGTTCCTAGATGGGGAGGTGTTGGCTGCTGAGGGTTTCCTGACCGATGCAGACCTGGCGGCCTTGAACCAGCTGCCTGTTGAGGATCCAGGCCGGCTTGATTTGGGGGGCCTGCCTGGACGCATCGAGGCCCTGGGCGAGGCCCTGCAACGGCGCTGGGCTGGCCAGGGGGCAAGGCGCCAGCGGGCATTCCAGGCCTGGCGCCGCCGGCAGCGCCACTGGCTAGACGACCACTGTTTGTTTGTGGTGATCCGCCGCCTTGAGGCGGGCCGTCCCTGGTGGGAGTGGCCCCAGCCCCTGGCCCAGCGCCGGGGCCAGGACCTGCGCCAGTTGGCGCGGCAGCATCGGCCGGAGCTGTTGGCTGAAGCCCTGGTGCAGTGGCAGTTGCAGCGCCAATGGGACCAACTCCGCTGCCATGCCAAGGCTGAGGGGGTGCGGCTGGTGGGGGATTTGCCCTTCTATGTGGCCCATGACAGCGCCGATGTCTGGTGCCATCGAGGCCTGTTTTCTGTCACTGCAGATGGCAGCTTGAGCTCCCAGAGCGGTGTGCCGCCGGATTACTTCTCCGAGACCGGCCAACTTTGGGGCACCCCCATCTACGCCTGGCCCCGCCATTGGCTGACGGGTTTTGGTTGGTGGCTGGCCCGGCTGCGGCGCCAGTTGGCCCTTTTTGATCTGGTGCGGCTCGACCATTTCCGGGCCCTGCAGGCCTTTTGGTGCGTGCCTGGGGGAGCCACAACTGCTGAGCACGGGGTGTGGCGCCGCTCCCCCGGCTGGCCCCTGCTGGGCCTGCTTTGGCTCTCCCTGGGTTGCCGGCTTCCCCTAATCGCTGAAGACCTGGGGGTGATCACGCCGCCGGTGGAGCACCTGCGCGATGGTTTTGCCCTGCCGGGGATGAAGATCCTCCAATTTGCCTTTGATGGCGACCAGGCCAATCCCTACCTGCCCAGCAACATCAAGGGGCGCCGCTGGGTGGTGTACACCGGCACCCACGACAACGCCACCACCAAGGGCTGGTGGCAACAACTGGACCCCGAATCCCAGGGCCGAGTTGGTGAGGCAATGGCTGCCCAGGTGCAATCCCCTGCCCGCCAGCTAGCGGAATTGGCCCTCGCCACCTCCGCCGACCTGGCGGTGGTGCCGCTGCAGGATCTGCTGGAGCTGGGCGACGAAGCCCGCTTCAACACCCCCGGCACCAGCTCTGGGAACTGGACCTGGCGGCTAAACCAACCCCTTTCCAGCTTGGAAGGGGCGCTGCAGGCCTATGGCCAGGCGGCTGGTCGCTACGGCCGCGGCTGAGCAGGTAGGGCAAATACCGCTTTGCCCGCACCCGCTTTGCTCCCATCCGGTTTGCCACTATCCACTGGCTGCAGCACCTCGCCGTTCCACTCGATCGTTCCAGCTGCCTTGGGCGCGGGGTTGAGGCTGAGCCGGAAGGGGGGACTGATCTGCAAAACCAATTCCCCCTGGCTGGCCTGCAGTTTGCTGCGCACCCCGCCCTGGCTCTCCAGGGTGATCTGGCTGGGTTGGCTGATTTGGATCCGTAGCTGGCCCGGCTGGCCTGGCTGGCCGCGGTTGGGCTGGCGGGCCTCCGCCTGCAGCAGCTTCAGGGCTTGGCCCTTGGCTGCCAGTTCCAGGGGCCGTAGGTCGGGGTAGAGCTGCAGCAGCTGTTGCTCCCCCTTGGGTTTGGCGAGCTGGCGGGCCTGGGTCGCGCTGAGGGGTGGCACCGGCTGCAGGGCCAGCAATCCCTCTGCGGCCAGCCTCTGTTGTTGGAGGTTGATGCCGTAGAGCAGGCCCAGGCTCAGCGCCCCATAGATCCAGGTGCCATGCCAGTTGGTGAAGACGTCGATCGATCCGAGGGTGATCGCGCGGGAGCGCAGGCGAAATGCCCGCAGGCCGGTGGGCTTTTCGTTTTCGTGGTCGCCGGCGTAGGCCAGCACGCCGTCGAGGCAGCCGGCGGGCAGGTTTAGCTGGCCCTCCAGCAGGGGCAGCATCGTGCGCAGGTAGGTGGCTTCCGGCAATCTTTCGCCCCAGCCCCGTTCCAGGGCCTCCAATACGGCGGCACTAATCCGGGTGACCTCCGCCAATTGCCGCAGGTTGAGGCCCCGCCGTTCGCGGGCCTCCCGCAGCTGGGCCCCAAGCGCCAGGAGAGGATCGTTGGGCGCTTCCGGTTCCATCCTCTTAATTGGGGGCTTGCGCCAATAGCCGCCATTCTTGGCGATCAAGGCGCCGCCAGCGACCCTCCGGCAGTTCCCCCAACCCAATCGGCCCAATGGCCAGGCGCTGGAGATCCAGCACGGTGTAGCCCAGTAGGGCTGCGGTGCGTCGGATCTGGCGATTGCGCCCCTCCCCCATTACCAGCTCCAGGCAGGTGGCATTGGGGCGCGTTTGCTGGATGCT
Organism: Cyanobium sp. WAJ14-Wanaka; assembly: GCF_024345375.1. Taxonomy (NCBI): domain Bacteria; kingdom Bacillati; phylum Cyanobacteriota; class Cyanophyceae; order Synechococcales; family Prochlorococcaceae; genus Cyanobium; species Cyanobium sp. WAJ14-Wanaka. The sequence continues at coordinate 226,403 of NZ_JAGQAZ010000001.1, forward strand.
CACCTGCACCGGTTGGCTGGCTTGGCCATCGAGCTCCACGCCCCGGGCCCATTGCTCTAGTTGGGTGCGCTGTACTTCGCCCCGCAACCAGACCAGGTAGGTCTTGCGGTGCCCGTAGCGGGGATGGGTGAGCTTGAGGGTGATGTCGCCCTGGTTGCTGAGCAACAGGGCCCCGCGGCTTTCGGCATCCAGCCGGCCGACGGGATGGAGGCCCTGGCCCTGGCTGAGATCGTCGGGTAGGAGGTCGAGCACGGTGGTCCGGCCCTCCGGGTCATGGCAGCTGCAGACCACGCCGGCTGGCTTGTTCAGCAGGATCAACAAGGGGTCGGGCCGTTTGGCCAGGGGCCTGCCCTGCACATTGATTTGATCGAGATTGGGATCGGCCCGATCTCCCAGCTGGGCAACGCTGCCATTGACCAGCACCTGGCCAGAGCGCAACCAGACTTCGGCATTGCGGCGCGAGCACAGCCCGGCGGCGGCGATCAATTTTTGGAGCCGCTCTCGGGCCATCCAGCCATGTTGGAGCGCGGCGAATTGATGGTACCTTTACGAACCAAATTAGTTTCGTAACCCCCGGGGTTTAATGCCCTCTCTGCCCGTGCTCGGCCCCGATGCTTCCTCCCGCGATGGGGGCGGCGACCTTGTGCGCTCCTATTTGCGTGACATCGGCCGTGTGCCGTTGCTCAGCCATGAGCAGGAAATCACCCTGGGCCGCCAGGTGCAGGAGCTCATGTCGATTGAGGAGATCGAACAGGACTTGGAGCAGAAGCTTGGTGCCAAGCCCAGCCAGGACCAACTTGCAGCTGCTGCGGGCATGGAGGCTGCCCTTTTAAAGAAGCGACTAAAGGGTGGTCGCCGGGCCAAGGAGCGGATGGTGGCTGCCAATTTGCGGCTGGTGGTGAGTGTGGCCAAGAAGTACACCAAGCGGAATATGGAACTGCTGGATCTGATCCAGGAGGGAACGATCGGCCTGGTGAGGGGAGTGGAGAAATTCGATCCCACCCGTGGCTATAAGTTTTCGACCTATGCCTACTGGTGGATCCGCCAGGGGATCACCAGGGCGATTGCTGAAAAGAGCAGAACAATCCGCCTGCCGATCCACATCACCGAAACCCTGAACAAGCTGAAAAAGGGCCAAAGGGAACTGAGTCAGGAGCTGGGCCGTACCCCGACGGTGACGGAGTTGGCGAGTTACGTGGAGCTGCCGGAGGAGGAGGTGAAGGACCTGCTGTGCCGGGCGCGCCAACCGGTGAGCCTGGAAACAAAGGTGGGAGATGGCGACGACACCGAACTGCTGGATTTACTGGCGGGTGATGGTGAACTGCCAGAGGATCAACTGAACGGTGAATGCCTGAAGGGAGACCTGCGGGCGCTGCTGGAGCAACTGCCAGAACTGCAGGGCAGGGTTTTAAAGATGCGCTATGGGATCGATACGGGCAGTGAGCTTGGTGCGGCCGGCATGAATGGCGGCATAGCGGCAGGCATCGGCCTGGAAGAACCGATGAGCCTCAGCGCCATTGCCAAGGAATTGGGCATTAGCCGCGACAAAACCCGCAGCCTCGAGCGCCGCGCCCAGGAAGAACTGCGCCGCCGTTCGGCGGAGCTAATTGGCTATCTGGTGGCTTGAGGCGGTAGCTGGTCTTGCCTTAGAAAAACTGGTCAAAGTTGTCGAAGTCAACGGCGCTGAAGGTGCCGTCTTGAACCTGGCCCATCAGCCGCTCCAGCTGCACCCATAGGGCGCCACCCGTGGCCAAGGAGAGCACGAAGGAAACCAGCAGGGCCACTCCAGCGGAGAAGCCAAACACCTGCAGGCTGCCGCCGATAAAAAGCGTCACCCCCAGAATCACGCCTCCGTAGGGGATGGTGATGGCGGCAGTGCCCAGGGGCAGCAGGGCTAGGCGATCCTGCTTCCAGCCCTCCAGGCGGTTTTGAACCAACTTGGCAAAGGTGAGCCCGCAGAGCACCGCAATGGCAAAACCCAGGCCCGCCACCAGGTAAGGCGGCTGGCTGATTGGGGCGTACTCCAGCAGGATTTCGTAGTCGTCGAGGTCGCCGTAATAGCCGCTGGCCAGGTCCTGGGCGGCTTCGCTCAGGTCGATCGGGGCCAGAGCCATTGCAGCGCATGCGATTGGGCCAGACCCTAGGCGGCCATGGGGTTGAGCTGCCTGAGCACCCCTCCCACCAGCTTGCGCGGCGAGAAGGTGCGGCGAAGCAGACTTGCCAGGGCCCGTAAATCCTCGGTTTGGAGGCGGTCGTCCTGCACCAGGTTGAGCAGCAACCGTTGGCGCAGGCTGCTGCCCCCCTTGCCCAACAGCAGCTTCAAGCCGGCACCAGCCACCGGCAGCAGATCGGGGTTGGCGCTGTCGTTTTCAACCACCGAGAGCAGGTTTTCCAGCCGCTCCAGCCGCAGCCTGCCGTTGGCATCAAAGATCACCTCCAGCAGCTTTTCGCGCATTTCGGCCGTATCGCCCGCCAGCAGCCGTCTGGCCACGTAGGGGTAGGCCACCCGGATGATCTTGAAGCTGGGATCGAGGCGCAGGGCCAGGCCCTCCTGGCTCACCACGGCCCGAATGATCAAGGCAAAGCGGGCCGGCACCCGGAAGGGATAGGCATACATCAATTCGGAGAAGCGATCGGTGATCGCCTTGAAATTGAAGGCCCCCACGTTTTCGCCCAGGGCTCCCCCCAGCACCTCTTCCAGGGCCGGAATGATTGGTTCGAGATCCGCCTTGGGATTGAGGAAGCCCAGCTTCACAAAATCCAGCGCCAGGTCCCTGAAATCCCGGTTGATCAGGTGCACCACCGCTCCGGTAAGGGTCAGGCGGTCGGAATCACTGATCGAATCCATCATCCCGAAATCCACGTAGGCCAAGTGGCCCAGCACCCCGGTTCTGCCGGGTAGGGCAAACAGGTTGCCGGGATGGGGATCGGCGTGGAAGTAGCCAAATTCCAGCAGTTGCTGCAGGCCCGCAATTACGCCGGTGCGGATCAGGGCCGTGGGATCGAGCTGGTGGGCCTCGAGGGCTTGGCGTTCCTGCAACTTTGTGCCATTGATCCAGCTGGTGGTCAGCACCCGACCACTGGAGAGCAGCCGCTCCACCCGCGGCACGGTCACCTCCGGCTGGTTGGCAAAGAGGGCGGCAAAGCGCTCGGCGTTGTCGGCTTCCTGGTGGTAGTCGATCTCCTCAAACAGGCTGCGTCCAAATTCATCGATGATGTCGCCCAGGCCAAAACCCAGGTTCAGGGGCAGCAGCGGGGCCACGGTGATCGCCAGGATCCTGATGATCACCAGGTCGCGGCGCAGGGTGTAGGGCAGGTTGGGGCGTTGTACCTTGACCGCCACCCAGTGCCCATCAGCTAGCTGGGCCTTATAGACCTGGCCCAGGCTGGCGGCGGCCACCGGGTAGTCGGGAAAGCTTTCAAACAACTGGTCGGCGGGGGCGCCCAGTTCGGCCTCGATCGTGGCCAGGGCAATGGCGTGGGGGAAGGCGGGCAGGTTGTCCTGCAGTTGGGTGAGCTGCTCGAGCCAATCACGCCGCACCAAATCTGGCCTGGTGGAGAGCGACTGCCCCACCTTGATGAAACAGGGCCCCAGCCCGGTCAGGGTGGTGAGAATGCGCTTTGCCAGCCGCTTTTGCACATCCGGGCTCTGGCTGTTGGCCTGGGCCACCAGCACCAGGGCCAGGCTGGTGAGCTGCCAAAGCACCACCACCAGGCGGCTGACCAGGACCCAGGGGCGCAGTAGCAGCCAGCGCAGGTCTTTACCTGGGGAGTAGGAGCCCAACTAAGCAACGGCCTAATAGTTGGCGAGACTCTAGAAACCAAAAACCCCAAACCATGGGCCTCTGGCTCCATCTGCCGGCCCATGGTCGGGGCCGGGGCCTGGCTCCGGAACTGCGCCAACTGTTGCGCCAGCACCCCGCCAGTTGGGATTTGCCGGAATTGCCCGAGCTGGGCGGCCCCCTAGTGGCAGATGGTTGGGTGGCCGAGGCCCAGCACACCACTGCCCGGGCCCTTGGGGCCAGCCATTGCTGGTTTGGGGTGAATGGGGCCAGTGGCCTGTTGCAGGCGGCCCTGCTGGCCCTGGCAAGGCCGGGGGAGCGGGTGCTGCTGCCCCGCAACCTGCATCGCTCCCTGTTGCATGGCTGCCTGCTGGGCGGCTTGCGGCCCGTGCTGTTTGATCTGCCCTTTGATCCGGCTACGGGGCTGTGGTTGCAGCCGGATCCGGCCCACCTGGAGCGGGTAATCACTGCCGCCCTGGCCCAGGGCCCGATTGCCGCCCTGGCCCTGGTCTCCCCCACCTACCAGGGCCTGGCCGCCGATCTGCCGGCCCTGGTGGCCCTGGCCCATCGCTTGGGCCTGCCCGTGCTCGTGGACCAGGCCCATGGCTACGGGGAGGCGCTTGCGGCCCAGGCCGACCTGGTGGTGCTCTCCTGCCAGAAAAGTGGCGGCGGCCTGGCCCAGAGTGCGGCCCTGTTGCTGCAGGGCCAGCGGCTCCAGGTGGGGGCGGTGGAGCGGAGCCTGCTCTGGTTGCAAACCTCCAGCCCCAGCGCCCTATTGCTGGCCTCGGCCCAGGCCTCCCTCGGCCAGCTCACCAGTGCCTTTGGCCAGCGCCAGCGCCGCCGCGGCGAGGCCCGCGGGCTGCGGCTACGCCAGCACCTAAAGCAGCTCGAGCTGCCGCAGGTGTCCAGCCCCGACCCCCTGCGGCTGGTGCTGCACACCGCCGCGATGGGTATCAATGGCCTGGAGGCAGACGAATGGCTGATGCGGCGGGGGGTAATCGCCGAGCTGCCGGAGCCAGGCACCCTCACCTTTTGTTTGGGGATGCGGCCGCCCCCTGGTCTGCGCTGGCGATTGGGGCGCCAGCTTGTGGCCCTGCGGCGGGCCCTGGGCGGGCCACCCCTGCCGGCTTTTGTGCCCCCACCTTTGCCCCTGGTGGCCGAGCCAGAAATGGACCTGGGCCTGGCCTGGCGGGCCCCCTCAGAAATCGTGCCCCTGGTGCCCCTGGCGGCCTTGGCGGGGCGCCTTGCCGCCGCACCGGTCTGTCCCTATCCCCCGGGCATTCCCCTGCTGGTACCCGGTGAGCGGATCGATCTGGCCCGCGCCGAATGGCTTGCCCAGCAGCAGCGGCTGTGGCCGGGGCAGATCGCTGATACGGTGAGGGTTGTGGCCACCTAGGCAGCATGCAAGGGCCGGGCCCTGCCTACCAATGGGACTTCGTAACCCCCGGCTTGCCCGATGGGGCCTTTGAACACGCCCCTGGTTTCAGCCCCACGCCGATGGAGCTGCGGGTGATGCTGCTGGCCCACCTGCGCCCCCAGGCCGATTCACTCGTGTGGGATGTGGGGGGCGGCACCGGTGCCCTGGCCCTGGAAATAGCCCGGTTGATGCCCAAGGGTGCGGTGCATACCCTCGAGCGCGATCCCGATGCCATCCGCCTGCTGGAGCACAACCGGGAGCGTTTTGGCATCGCCAATCTCCACATCCATGCCGGCCAGGCCCCCGATGATTTAGGCCAACTGCCCCCCAACCCCGACCGGGTGCTGCTGGAGGTGGGCCGGCCCCTGGGGGATGTGTTGTTGGCGGTTTGGCAGGCCCTGGTGCCTGAGGGGCGCCTGGTGATCAGCACCGCCAGCCTGGAGGGCCTGGTCGATGCCACCGACACCCTTGGCCAGCTGCAGGCCAGGGATCTGCAGGTGGTGCAGGCGACAGTGCACCGGATGCAGCGCCGCGGCAGCCAGGCCAAGCTGGCGGCGGCGGAGCCCCTGTTTTTGATTGCCGCCGAACGTTGATGGGCAAGCCGGTAATGGGCAGTGAACCCCGTAAGGCCACATCGCTGGCGCGCCTGTTGAGCGGTTGGGCGGCGGGGGGCTTTGGCTTTGTGGTGGTGATGCTGGGCGGTTGGTGGTTTACCGCCGCCGTGGGTGTGATTGTGCATTTGGGCCTGCTGGAGTTTTTCCGCATGGCCCAGTTCAAGGGCATTCGACCGGCCACCAAGACCACCCTGGTGGCGGTGCAACTGCTGTTGATCACCACCCAGGCCGCCAGCGGCGACGGCGGTGGCAGCTGGTTTAGCGGCGATGTGGCGGCCGCGATCCTGCCGGCATCGGGCGCGGTGATTTGCGGCTGGCTGTTGCTGCAGCCAGTCACGGGCACGATCGCCGACATTGCCGCCTCAATTTTTGGCTTGTTTTATCTGGGTTTTCTGCCCAGTCACTGGATCAAGTTGCGCGATCTTGCCGATACGGCCCTGGCTCCCGCCACGGCGAATTGGAGCTTTACCACCAGTGCGGGCCTGGGCCTCACCCTGCTGGCCTGCTTCCTGATCGTGGCTACGGATATTGGCTCCTACGTGATTGGCCGCCGTTGGGGCCGCCATCCCCTCTCGCCCATTTCCCCCGGCAAAACCATTGAGGGGGCCCTGGGCGGGATGGCCTGTGCCTGCGCCGTTGGCAGCCTCGGCGGAGTTTTGCTGGGTTGGCCCTGGGGGATCTTGCTTGGGGCCGGCCTTGGTGCAGTGGTGGCGGTGTTTGCCCTGGTGGGCGACCTCACCGAGTCGATGATCAAGCGAGATGCGGGGGTGAAGGATTCCGGTGATGCGATCCCCGGCCATGGCGGCATCCTCGATCGCATCGATAGCTACCTGTTTGTGCCCGCAGTGGTTTTCACCCTGGTGACCCTGGTCTTGCCCCTGGTTTGGCGGGCCTAGGCCGGCGAGCCCATGCTGATTTGGGCGCTGCCCTGCAGTTGCACCATGCCCCCCTCGAGGCTGGCCCTTTCAAGCCTGATGCCCTCATCTAGGGGCAGGCGCATTTGGGCACCTGCTCCGATCGCCCGGATCTCCAATCCGCCGTCCGTAGCCAGCAGCTGCATCACGGGCCCTGAACTGGCGGAACTCACGGGCAGGCTTGGGAGCTCAGCCAAGTGTGGGCCACCCGGGCCGGCTGATCGATGTGGGGCAGGTGGCCGCAGGCCTCTAGCTCCTCCACCCGATCGCCAAGTAGGGCCAGGGCCGCCCGCTTTTGCGGTGCCCTCAGGATTCGATCGTTGGCGCCCCAGAGCACGGCCAGCGGTTGCTGGGGCAGGGGGCTGCCGCAGCCGGCAAAGCCGCCGGAGCGGGCAAAGCTGGCCAGGGTGGGGGCCCAACCTGGAGCACTTAGGTGCAGTGATGCAATCTCCAGCTCGGCTGGCCCCACATCCCGATCGGGGTCCGCAAAGGCGGAGCTACACAACCCCTTGCGCACCCCGGGTAGACCCAAAAAATTCACCCCTAACCGATCCAGCAGGGGGGGCAGTGGCATCGGTTTACCGGTGAGACCAGCCGGGGCCAAGAGCAACAGGCGGGCGATGCGTTCGGGCCGGAGTCGGGCCAGCTCCACCGCCACCGATCCCCCCATCGAGGCGCCCATTAGGCCCATCGGGGCGGGGCTGCTTTCGCCCCGATGCAGGCCAATGGCATCGACCAGGCTTGATAAATGGGCCAGCACCGCCTCCGGATTGGAGTGGGCCGGCTCTGGTCTGGGGCAAAACCCGAAACCAAAAAGATCGGGAATGAAAAGCTGGTAGTTGTCTGCAAGCAGTGGCACCAGGCGCCGAAATTCCAGAAAAGAACTATCAAAACCGTGCAACATCAGCAGCGGTGGGCCCTGGCCCAGCACCGCCACGGGCCATTGGCCGGCCAGGCCCGAAAGTTCCCACCACTGCACCGCCGCAGCCAGGCTGCGCCCCTGGGGATCAAGCAGGCCAGCGGCGGCAGCGGCCACCAATTGCTTGCAGGTTTGGGTGCGATCCGCCAGCAGCTCTTGGTTCAAGCCGGTTGCCGTTCGGTGGCGCCACTACTCACCAGGGCCGCCAAAAGGTCGTTGGCTTCCACCGTAAAAGGTAGGTGGTGGATGTCGGAGCCAGGCCTGCAGGCAAAGGCACAGGCCTGCTGGAGCTCGTTCAAGTTGGCGTTGGCTAGGCCCAAATCGCCCAACTCCACGGGCAGTTTCAGCTGCCGAAACAGGGGAATTAATTGCCGCCTGGCCTGGCCCGCCAATTGGTTCTGGCCGATCAGCTCCTCCAGGCGCAGCTGAACCAGGATTCCAAAGCCCACCTTCTCGCCGTGCAGCAGCCCATGGCTGGCGGGCAATTGGGTCAGGCCGTTATGGACGGCATGGGCGGCCACGGTGCGGCAGCGGGCACCACCAATGCCGCCAATCAGTCCGGCGCTGAGGGCACAGGCCTCGGCCACCCGCACCCAGGCCTCTGAATCGGGATCGGCCATCGCCGCTTCCGCCTCCAGCAGCAGTTGGTCCCGCAGCACCCTGGCCATTTGCACCGCCTGCTGCACCATGCCATCGCTGCTGGCGCCACTGCTCACCGAGGCCTCATACCACTTGGCCATGCCGTCGGCGATGCCGCTGGCGAGGGTGCGGGGCGGTGCTTGGCGCACAAAGCCATGGTCAAAGACCAGTAAATCTGGGCAGCGATCCAGGGCCACATCGCCCTCAAAGGCCCCCCCGGGCGAATAGATGTTGGCGAGGGCGGTCCAGCCCGCACAGGTGGCGGCACTGGTGGGCACCGTGATGCAGGCCAGGCCAAGGCGATGGGCCAGGAGTTTTCCCGCATCCAGCACCTTGCCGCCACCGATGGCGATCACCGCATCGACTTGGGCGGCGATGGCCTGGGGGGCGAGGGCGGCTAGATCGTCTTCACAGCAGTCGAACTGGAGTTGGGCGGAGTGGCAGACCAGGCCAGCCAGTTCCAAATCCCCTTGGCATTGCTGCCTCAGGGCGGCGGTGGCGGCACTGCGGCCCAGCAGCAGGGGCCTTTTGCCAATTGCCTTGATCGGCTCGATCGCCTGCTGCCAAGCTCCTTCACCCCGCAGCACGGCTGCGGGGGCGATGGAGTGCTGGGAAAAGGATCCACTCATGGGTGAATTCTAAAAACCGCCGCTGCCGGGTACCTAGTTATCTAGACCCCAGCTGCCGCCAGTTCAGGTAGGGCAGGGGCAGAGAGCTGTTTGCGAATCACCACCTGCTTCTCTTCGTTCACATCCACCAGGGCCGAATCCCCTTCGCCAATTCGACCGGTGAGGAATTCCTCGGCCAGGGAGTCTTCGAGCAGGCGCATCACGGCCCGGCGCAGGGGTCTGGCCCCGTAGCTGGGGTTGTAGCCCTCTTCCACCAACCGCTCCTTGAAGCTGTCGGTTACGGAAAGGGCAATGCCCTTCTCCATCATGCGGGCGAAGACCTCCTTGAGCATGATCTCGGCGATTTCCTTGACCTCGTCGCGGCTGAGTTGGCGGAAAACGATGATTTCGTCGAGGCGGTTGAGGAATTCCGGACGGAAGTACTGCTTCAGCTCCTCATTCACCAGGGAGCGAATGCGGTTGTAGTTGGTTTCATCTGCATCGCCACCGCCAAATTCGAAGCCCAGGCCGCCGCCGCCCTTCTCAATAACCTTCGAACCAATGTTCGAGGTCATGATGATCAGGGTGTTTTTGAAGTCGACCGTGCGGCCCTTGGAATCGGTCAGGCGACCATCTTCAAGGAGCTGCAGCAGCAGGTTGAACACATCGGGGTGGGCCTTCTCGATTTCATCGAAGAGCACCACGGTGTAGGGCCTGCGGCGCACCGCTTCGGTGAGCTGGCCGCCCTCGTTGAAGCCCACGTAGCCGGGGGGGGAGCCGATCAGCTTGCTGACCGTGTGGCGCTCCATGAACTCGGACATGTCGAGCCGGATCATGGCCTCTTCGCTGCCAAAGAAGTAGGCAGCTAGGGACTTGGTGAGCTCTGTTTTGCCGACACCGGTGGGGCCGGAGAAGATGAAGCTGGCGATTGGTCGGTTGGGGTTTTTGAGCCCCACCCGGGCGCGGCGGATGGCGCGGGAAACGGCCTTCACGGCTTCGTCTTGACCAATCAGGCGCTGGTGGAGGGTTTCCTCCATGTTGAGCAGCTTTGCCGTTTCGGTTTCGGTGAGCTTTTGTACGGGTACGCCAGTCCAGGAGGCCACGATTTGGGCGATGTCCTCCTCTGACACCATCGGCATGCGATCGGCATCGCCCACCTGAATTTCGGCCACCTGGGTGTCAGCCACTGAGCTTTCAGCAGAGGAGCTTTCAGCCGCTGGGCTTTCGTCCTTGCGGGCCTGAAGGATCGAGCGGATTTGATCGCGCAACTCCACTTCCTTATCCCGCAGTTCTCCGGCCTTGCCGAAGTCCTGTTCCCGCACGGCCTGCTCCTTTTGCTTCTGCACGGCGCGCAACTGCTTGTCAACCTCCTTGGCGGCGGGAGGCAGCTTCGAATTCAGCAGGCGCACCCGGCTGCCCGCCTCATCGACCAGGTCGATCGCCTTGTCGGGCAGGAAGCGATCTGAGATGTAGCGATCCCCCAGGGTCGCTGCCGCAACTAGGGCCTCATCGGCGATCTTGAGGCGATGGTGATCCTCGTAGCGCTCCTTGAGGCCCCGTAGGATTTCGATTGTGTCGAGCACGGATGGTTCACCCACCATCACTGGCTGGAAACGGCGCTCCAGGGCCGCATCCCGCTCAATGTGCTTGCGGTATTCATCGAGGGTGGTGGCCCCGATGCATTGCAGCTCGCCCCTGGCCAGGGCCGGCTTGAGGATGTTGGCGGCATCGATGGCGCCCTCAGCTGCCCCAGCGCCGATCAAGGTGTGAACCTCGTCGATCACCAGAATCACGTTTCCGGCGCTGCGGATTTCCTCCATGATCTTTTTGAGGCGCTCCTCAAACTCGCCCCGGTACTTGGTGCCAGCCACCAGTGAGCCGATATCCAAGGTGAGTACCCTCTTCTCTTCAAGGATGTCGGGGATATCCCCGGAGTTAATGCGCTGGGCCAGGCCTTCGGCGATGGCGGTCTTACCCACCCCTGGTTCACCAATAAGTACCGGGTTATTTTTGGTGCGGCGACCCAGGATCTGGATCACCCTTTCAATTTCGTTCTGCCGGCCCACCACAGGATCGAGTTTGCCATCGGCGGCCTGTTGGGTGAGGTTGCTGCCGAATTCGTCGAGGGTGGGGGTTTTGGTGGAGCCCTTGCCGCCGCCGCCGCCCGCGGCCACCTCGGCCGTTTCACCCAGCATCCGAATCACCTGGGTGCGCACCTTGGCTAGGTCGACGCCGAGGTTCTCCAGAACCCGGGCTGCCACACCTTCACCTTCACGGATCAGACCGAGCAGCAGGTGTTCCGTACCTATGTAGTTGTGGCCGAGTTGGCGAGCTTCCTCTAGGGATAGCTCAAGCACCCTTTTGGCCCTGGGGGTGAAGGGAATCTCAACAGCCACAAAGCCGGAACCCCGGCCGATGATCTTCTCCACCTCGACCCGGGCGTCCTTGAGGTTGACCCCCATTGATTTCAGAACTTTGGCTGCCACGCCGGTGCCTTCACCAATAAGGCCCAGCAGAATTTGCTCGGTGCCAACAAAGTTGTGACCAAGACGGCGGGCCTCCTCTTGGGCCAGCATGATCACCTTGATGGCCTTTTCGGTAAACCTCTCGAACATGGTGCGGGACCGGTTACAAGTGCAACTAACCTATCAGGGTTGGAGGGTTTGGTGTGGTTCGGCCTACTGAATCGGGGGATCAGTAGTTGGGGCAAGCGATCAGAACCATTCCAGCAATAATTAATTCGCTGTAGATATGGTGTTTAGGCGATAAAAAAAGCCGGTTATCCGCACTCCACTGCCCAACCCGGCAGCTCTCTTGATCAAGGCCTAAATGATCATTTCTACAAACTCACCCATTGGATCAGGGCATCGTCGCCATTGCGGTAGTAACCGCGACGAATACCTGCATCGCGAAAGCCGAGGCGGCGGTAAAGGGCCACGGCCGCAAGGTTGCCGCAGGCCACCTCCAGGGTGGCCTGGAGGGCCCCCTGCCCCTTGCCCAACTCCAGTAGGGCCCCCAGTACCTGGCAGCCCAGGCCGCGCCGTCGCTGCTGCGGGGCCACCGCCACCAGGGTGATGTGTAGTTCGTCCACCACCAGCCAGCCGCTGGCCATCGCCCCCAGCACCTGGGGATTTGGGCTGGCCCCAAGCCAGATGCCCATGCCCGGCCGGTGCGGGTCGGCCAGCTCCGTTTGCCAATGACTGCGGCTCCAGATGCCGCCCAGGCAGCTTTGATCAAGCTGGAGGCAGTGCTCCAGATTGCCAATTTCCAGGGGTTTGGCCCGGCCCGGATGCCCCATGGCTCCAATCGTCATCGTCTTTGTACCCCTGGCCGTTTCAACACACCCATCGCCATTTGAGGGGGCATCAATACCATTGCTGAAATCTGAACTGCTGCAATAGGCCGGCGCCATGGTGGCTTCCACTGAATTCGCAAAAGCTTTTGGGGCTGCCCTCGAGCCAAATCTTGACCTGGCCAGCCCCAACCGCAATCTGGCGCCCCTGACCGCCCGGATCGAAACCACGGGCCACTTGGCCGTGGGTGGTTGCCGTTTGGCGGATCTGGCCAGTAGCTATGGCACGCCGCTATACGTGCTCGATGAGGCCAGCCTGCGGGGCACCTGTCGGGCCTACCGCCAGGCCCTCGAGCAGCACTACCCGGGCCCGTCGTTGGCGATCTATGCCTCGAAGGCCAATAGCTCCCTGGCAATTTCCGCCCTGGTGGCCTCCGAGGGCCTTGGTCTTGATGCGGTGTCTGCGGGGGAGCTGCTGACTGCCCTCGAGGGCGGCATGCCCGCCGAGCGGATCGTCTTCCATGGCAACAACAAATCCCGGGAGGAACTGGCCCTGGCCGCAGGGCGGGGGGTGACGGTGGTGGCAGACAACTGGCGGGATTTGGAATTGCTTGGCGAGTTGGCAGAGGACTTCAGCCAGCCGGTCCAGTTGATGCTGCGCTTTACCCCTGGGATCGAATGCCATACCCACGAGTACATCCGCACGGGTCACCTAGACAGCAAATTCGGCTTTGATCCCGACCAGCTGGAGATCGTGCTGAAACATTTGGCGGGCTGCCCCTGGGCCCGGCTCACTGGCCTGCACGCCCACATCGGCTCCCAAATTTTTGAACTCCAGCCCCATCGCGACCTGGCTGGGGTGATGGCCGATGCGCTCCAGCTGGCCCGCTCCCTGGGCCATCCGATCCGGGATTTGAATGTGGGTGGTGGCCTGGGCATTCGCTATGTGGCCTCCGACGATCCCCCTTCGATCCAGGAGTGGGTCAAAACCGTGGCGGAGGCGGTGCTGGCTGCCTGCCGAGCCCGCGATTTGGAGTTGCCGCGGCTGCTCTGTGAGCCAGGCCGATCGCTGGTGGCCACGGCCGGTGTCACGGTTTACGAAATAGGCAGCCGTAAGGAGATTCCAGGCATTCGCACCTATCTATCGGTGGATGGGGGGATGAGCGACAACCCCCGGCCAATTACTTACGAATCCCAATACACCGCCATGCTGGCGAATCGTCCCCTGGCGGCGGCGACCGAAACGGTCACGGTGGCTGGAAAGCACTGCGAATCGGGCGATGTGCTGCTCAAGGACCTGGCCCTGCCCCCTGCCACCAGTGGCGATTTGCTGGTGGTGTTTTCCACCGGCGCCTACAACGCTTCGATGGGCTCCAATTACAACCGCATCCCCCGGCCCGCCGCCGTTTTGGTCCATGGGGGCGTGGCGGAATTAGTTCAACGCCGGGAGCAACCGGAAGATCTACTGCGCTACGACGTTTTGCCTTCCCGACTTATGCCGGTAACTTGATTTCAGGTATGGGGGCAACGTTGGCCGCGCTGCAGTTGATCGACTTTCGACTGCTCCTCGACCTGATCTTTGCCACTGGCTTGGGGGTCTTGGTGCTGGGTCGGGTCACGGAGGCTCGGACCCTTTGGCTGTTGCGGGGCTATCTGCTGCTGGTAGCCCTGGCCTGGTTTGTGCAGCGCTACGCAAACCTGCCCCTCACCTCCAAGTTGGTGGATGCCCTAGTGCTGGCCTGCAGCCTTGCCCTTGCCATTCTCTGGCAGGGGGAATTGCGGCGGCTGATGGAATTACTTGGCACGGCCCGCATTGGCGTGCTCTTTGGCAGCCGTAAACGGGACCAACTGGCCTCTGGCTCGGTGGCGATCCTCAGCGAGGCGGCCGGTCGCCTTTCCCAGGCCCGCCGAGGCGGTTTGATTGTGGTGGATATGGGCAGCGACCTGCGCCCCGAGGATTTTCTCAATCCAGGCATCAACCTCGATGCCCAATTGTCGGTTGACCTGCTGCTCAACCTGTTTGCGGCCGACACCCCACTCCACGATGGGGCGGTGCTGGTGAAGGCGAACCGGATCGTGGCGGCGGGGGTGATCCTGCCCCTCTCCCGCCAGGGCCTCAACCGCTATGGCACCCGCCATTTGGCGGCCCTGGGCCTAACTGAACGCTTTGATCAATGCCTGGCGATTGTGGTTTCAGAGGAAACCGGGACCCTATCGCTCGCCTCCCAGGGCCGGCTGGAGCGGCCGATCACCAGTAGCCGTTTGCACGACCTGCTAAGCCAGGCCCTGGCCTTGCCAGCAGGTCGTAGCGTGGTCAAAGACCCGCTGGAACTTCGCGGATGAGTCGCGTGCTGGCGACCACCCCGGCCCTTGGCCGCACACCTATGCCGACGGGCCTTGATCCGGCCCGTTTGCCGCGCCATGTGGCCGTGATCATGGATGGCAATGGCCGCTGGGCCAGCCGCCGCAACCTGCCCCGGGTGATGGGGCACCGGGAGGGGGTGGAGGCCTTAAAGCGCACCTTGAGGCTCTGCAGCGACTGGGGAATTGGCTCTTTGACGGCCTATGCCTTCTCCACGGAAAACTGGAATCGGCCCGGCGAGGAGGTCAGTTTCCTGATGACCCTGTTTGAGCGGGTGCTGGCTCGCGAGCTCCAAGCCCTTGAGCAGGAGCAGGTGCGCATCCGTTTCCTTGGCGACCTCTCCCCCCTGCCAAATGGGTTGCAGCAGCTGATAGCCGACGCCACGGCCCGCACTGCGGCCAACACCGGCATCCATTTCAACGTTTGCACCAACTACGGCAGCCGGGCCGAATTGGTGCTGGCCGCCCAGCGGTTGGCCGAGCGAGCCGCCGCCGGCCAGCTGGCGCCGGCCGAGATCACTGAGGAACTGTTTGCCGCTGAGTTGCACACTGCCGGTGAGCCCGATCCCGACCTCCTAATTCGCACCAGCGGTGAGCGGCGCATCAGTAATTTCCTGCTCTGGCAGCTCGCCTATGCCGAGCTGCACATCACCGACGTGCTTTGGCCCGATTTTGACGAGCAGGCCATGTTGACTGCCCTGCTCGATTACCAGCGGCGGGAGCGCCGCTTTGGTGGTGTTGACCCCCTTGCCTGACCACCTAGTGATCACCCGCCACAACTGGAGCCGCGCCGAGATCCAGACCCTGCTGGAACTGCCCCTGATGGACCTGCTCTGGCAGGCCCAAGGGGTGCATCGGGCCGCCAATCCCGGTTACCAGGTCCAGCTGGCTTCGCTGCTGAGTGTCAAGACCGGCGGCTGCGAGGAGGACTGCGCCTACTGCCCCCAATCGATGTACAACAGCAGCGATGTGGCTGCCCAGCCGGAGCTGGATGTGGCGCCCGTGCTGGAGCGGGCCCGGGCGGCTAAAGCGGCTGGGGCTGACCGCTTTTGCATGGGTTGGGCCTGGCGTGAAATCCGGGATGGCGCCCCCTTCGACGCCATGCTCGAGATGGTGCGCGGCGTGCGCAAGTTGGGCATGGAGGCCTGCGTAACGGCCGGCATGCTCACCGACCAGCAGGCCGCAAAGCTGGCGCAAGCGGGCCTGACTGCCTACAACCACAACCTCGACACCAGCCCAGAGCACTACGACCAGATCATTTCCACCCGCACCTACCAGGAGCGCCTGGAAACCCTGGCCAGGGTCCGTAGTTCGGGCATCACCATTTGCTGCGGCGGCATCATTGGCATGGGAGAGAGCCACGCTGATCGCGCCGGCCTGTTGGAGGTGCTCGCCAACCTCAACCCCCACCCCGAAAGCGTGCCGATCAATGCCCTGGTGGCGGTGGAAGGCACCCCCCTCGAGGACCTGCCGGCGGTGGACCCCCTGGAGCTGGTGCGGATGGTGGCCACCGCCCGGATAGTGATGCCCCACAGCCGGGTGCGCCTCAGCGCCGGCCGGCAGGAACTGAACCGGGAAGCCCAGATCCTTTGCCTGTTGGCGGGGGCGGATTCGATCTTCTATGGCGACACCTTGCTCACCACCGGCAATCCGGACGTGGCAGCAGATCGGGAGCTCCTGGCTGCAGCCGGCGTGCGGGTGGGCTGAGGAGTTTTGGGGCGATGGGTTTTCAGGTTGCCGCTTTCTACCGTTTTGCGCTGTTTAGCCAGGAAGAACTGCCGCTTTGGCAGCAGCGCTTGCGCAGCTTGGGGGAAGCCGCCGAGCTGAAGGGCACCGTGCTGCTGGCACCGGAGGGGGTGAACGGCACGATCTGCGGGCCTGAGGCTGGCGTAGAGAGCCTTGTTGAGCAACTGCGCCTGGATCCTCGGCTTGCGGACCTGGAGGTCAAAACAGCCGAGGCCCACCAGCAGACCTTCTACCGCCTCAAGGTGCGCATCAAGCGGGAGATCGTCACGATGGGTTGTGGGGCCGTGAAGCCCTATCTGGGGGAGGCTCCCCGGGAGGCCTCAGCCGTGGGCACCCATGTTTCAGCCCAGCAATGGAACCAGTTGATTGCCGATCCGGAAACCCTGGTGATCGACACCCGCAACGACTACGAGGTGGCCCTGGGCAGCTTCGCTGGGGCCATCGATCCGGGCACCGGCAGTTTTCGGGAGTTTCCGGCCTGGGTTGAAAACAAGCTCAAGCCCTTGGTGGCGGAGCAAAAGCCCAGGCAGATCGCCATGTTCTGCACCGGTGGGATCCGCTGTGAGAAGGCCACGGCTTACTTGCTGCAGCAGGGTTTTGAAGGGGTCCACCACCTGCAGGGCGGCATTTTGAAGTACCTCGAAACCGTGCCTGAGCCGACAAGCCAGTGGCAGGGCGAGTGTTTTGTGTTTGACCAACGGGTCACGGTCAACCACCAACTCGAGCCCGGTGAGGCAAGCCTTTGCCATGCCTGCCGCCGCCCCCTCACCGCCGCCGATCGGCTGCTGCCTAGCTACGTGCCAGGGGTCAGCTGCGGCCATTGCTTGGCCGAGCACGATGCTGAAGATCGAGGCCGTTTTGCGGAGCGGCAGCGCCAAATTGGCCTGGCCAAGGCCCGGGGCGAGGCCCACATCGGCAAGCTGCACCAGTGAGCCAAGGCTGCCGGTGAAGCCAATCCTGTACAGCTTCAGGCGGTGTCCCTATGCCATCCGCGCCCGCTTGGCCCTGCTGGTGGCTGGCTACGTACCCGGCCACAACCTTGAGATCCGGGAGGTGAGCCTGAAGGCCAAACCGCCCGAACTGCTGGCCCTCTCGCCCAAGGCCACCGTGCCGGTGCTGCAGCTTTGGGAGCCGATGGGCTCACCGACCGGTGGGCAGGTTCTCGATCAAAGCCTGGCGATCATGCACTGGGCCCTTGAACGGGGCGATCCCCAGCGCTGGCTGGTGGGCTGGAGCGCCGCCGATCGGGCCACGATGGCCGAGCTGATCGCCGAAAACGACGGCCCCTTTAAGCACCATCTCGATCGCTTCAAATATCCCGATCGCTATCCCCAGGAAATATCTGCAGGGGAGCCGGGCGCTGCAGCCCAGGAACATCGGGCTGCTGGTCTGCGGATTTTGCGGCGCTGGAACAGGCGGTTGCAACCAGCGTCTAGGCCCGGGGGCTGGTTGCTTGGGGATCGCCCCTCGTTGGCCGACATGGCCCTGCTGCCCTTTGTGCGCCAGTTCCGCTTGGCGGATACAACGGGCTTCGATCTGGAGCCGCAGCTGGAGGCTCTCCAGGTGTGGCTGGCCAGTTTTTTGCCCGGCGCCGAGCTGACGACGGTTCTCGAGAGCCCCTGGGCGGAGCGCACCCCATGGCTTTCAGCGGCTAAAGCTGGCCCCGTGGGAGCCCTGGCGCCATGACGATGCCCACCCTCGAGCAGTTGGAGCAGGAGGGTCAGCGCCGGGGTCTGTTGCTGCGCCTGCAGGTGGGCCGCCCCTTGGGGGTGGGCTGGACCCTGCGGGTGGGGGTGGCGCGGCAGGGGACTGGGCAATCCGGGAAGGCTGGTGCTTTGCAGTTACTCGGCGAACTCAAGGGCTGGGCCCTGCCCACCACCGGCGGCCTGCGCCTCGACACGCTGCGGGTGCAGGGGGAGCAGGTGGCAGCAGTGGCACCCCTGATCTGTGCCGCGAGCTTCGCCTGGGCCCTCGAGCAAACACCCTGTCGCCAGGCCACGATCCTGGCGATCCGCGACAGCGACGGCCAACATCGCCGCCTGGTGCGCTACTTCCGCAGCCTCGGTTTTTTGCCCCTCCGTGAGCTGGCGGCGGGCCCAGCCGACCTGGCTCCCCGGCTGCTGTGGGGGGGCTCAGGCCTGCTGATGCGGGCGGAATGCACGGAGGTGCTGTCCCGCAGTGTCCGCCGCCTGGGATTGGTTCAGAACTGCAGCTGAACCTGCAGGCCTAGGGCCAGGATGTTGCCCGTGCTGGATGTGCCCCCTGGATTGATGATCCACTGCAGAAATGGTTGCAGCGAAAGGCTGCTGTTGACCGTGGCGGTGTAGTTGAGCTCCAGGCTGGTTTCTGGGTTCAGGTTGGTTCCCGCCGTTGCGTTGAAGTTGTTTTGGCCGATCGCGAGGGCCAGTACATCTAGGGGGCGACCAGGAATAACCCCCTGACTCAACCAGCCACCACTTAGGAATAGTCCCAGGGGGGAATCGGCATTGTCTCCGGCACCACTAATGCCAAACCAAAACCGGTTGTCTATGCCTAGGGGCAGGGGGGCGGCCAGGGTGATACTGCTAAAAAAACCTGGAGTTAAGAGGTTGCTGGTGGTATTTGCTTCGTAGGCACCGCCAATTTGGAGCAGGGGTTTGGGCAATTGGCGGCTGACCGGTTGGGGCTCCATTGCAGATCCCTGCTTGCCATCTCCAGCCTTTGCCTTTAGCTGAATTGGCTGGGCAAACTTTTGGTAGCCAGGTAGGCGATCAAAGCTCCACTGCAGGGCCTGAATATGGCCAGTGTTTTTATCTTGTTGGGGATTGACTCCAAATAGGGAGGCAATGGCAACTTGGGGATCAAGCCAGAAGGCCCCGTAACGCAATTCGCCGTAGGGCCCGTAATCCTTAATGGGGCCGTTGCTGTTAGAGCCGGGCCGCCAGTTCAGCTCAATTCCAGGAGTGGCGAATGGGTTGATCGGCAGGTTGGTGATATTGAGATTCAAGGTGTTGTTGAACACCGAATTCACGTAGAAATTCAGTACGGGTGCCTCCGCAAAGCCCGGGTTAATCGAAAATATTCCCGCCTTGATATCCACCGAACCAGTGCCCGCACTGCGCTCGATTTGGGCGCCAGTTAGCCAGAGGCCGGTGGGGTGGTCAATGGCGGTGAGGGGAAAGGCTGAACCGAGTCGCTGGCCGTAGCCGGGGGTGCCGTTGAACAGGGTCAGTTCGACGTTTGCACTCCAGTGGTCTGCCTCTTGCCAAATGGCAGGATCCTTGCCAAAACCACTGCTGGCACTGGCATTAAAGGTGGTTT
Organism: Cyanobium sp. WAJ14-Wanaka; assembly: GCF_024345375.1. NCBI lineage: Bacteria > Bacillati > Cyanobacteriota > Cyanophyceae > Synechococcales > Prochlorococcaceae > Cyanobium > Cyanobium sp. WAJ14-Wanaka. Next base: position 245,995 of record NZ_JAGQAZ010000001.1, read on the forward strand.
GCTGAATCCAGTTGCTGGCCTTGGTTGTGCCCCCCGCTGGATTGCCCAGCAGGTCGCTTTGGATGTTGAGCCCCAACTGCAACCAGTCCGGTGTCAGGGGCGTGGCTGTTTGGGCAGCACTCGGCAGCGCCATCAGGGCAAGCGCGACTGTGGCAAAGGCCACCGATGCCGCAGGGCCGGGGTGCTGCATCGCCCTAGCTGGCTTCAGCGTGGTAGCTGCTGCGGACCAGGGGGCCACTGCGGACTTGCTGGAAACCAAGGTCCTTGGCGATGGCTGCGAGCCCATCGAATTCCTCCGGTCTCCAGTAGCGCTCAACAGGAATGTGGGCCAATGAAGGCCGTAAGTATTGCCCGAGGGTGAGGCGCTGGCAATTCGCTTTGCGCAGATCCCCTAGGGCCTCCACCACCTCTTCAAAGGTTTCGCCGAGGCCGAGCATTAACCCCGACTTGCTTGGTATCTGGGGGGCAAGTTCTTGGGCCGCGGCGAGTAACTCCAGGGAACGCTGGTAGGTGGCTCCCCGCCGCACTTCGCCCTGCAGCCGTTTCACGGTTTCCAGGTTGTGGTTGAAGCAGACGGGCCCTGCCGCCAGAACGGCCGCCAAGCGTTGACGTTGGGCTGCAATTGCCTCGCTTTGCAATGGAAAGCCACCCCAGAAATCTGGGGTGAGCACCTCAATGGCGACTAGGGGATTGCGGCGGCGGATGGCGGCCATGGCCCCGGTAAATAGGCAGGCTCCATGGTCAGGCAGGTCGTCGCGGGCGACGGCCGTGAGCACCACATAGCGAAGCCCCAGGGCGACCACGGCCTCAGCCACCCGCTCCGCTTCCTGGCTGTCATAGGGGTTGGGCGCTTCACCTTTGTCAACTTGGCAAAAGGCGCAGCTGCGGGTGCAGATCGGTCCACCGAGCAGGAAGGTGGCGGTGCCGGCCGCGTAGCACTCACCGCGGTTGGGGCAGCGGCCCTCCTCACAGATGGTGTGCAGCCTTTGCTGTTTCACCACTTCCTGCACGGCCGCCAGGCTGGATGCCGCACCAATCGGGCGACGCAACCAGGCCGGTAGCCGTTCCTGGGGTGGAATTGAGCTGTAGCGAGACATGGGCCTCACTCCACGGGCCGGCGCCCATCAAAGGCCCGGGCCAGGGTCACCTCGTCGGCATATTCCAATTCGCTGCCCACGGGCAGGCCATAGGCAATCCGACTGACGGTCGTAAATGGCTTGAGTAGGCGGGCGAGATAAAGGCTGGTGGTGTCTCCCTCCACGCTGGGGGTGAGGGCCAGGATCACCTCAGCTATCCCCTCCCTATCGACCCGGTGGACCAGCGGTTGGACTTGCAGTAATTCAGGCCCGATCCCATCCATGGGCGAGATCAGGCCGCAGAGCACGTGATAGCTGCCCTTGAATTCCCTGGTGCGCTCCATCGCCAGTAGGTCGCGGGAGTCGGCAACCACACAGATCTGGTCTGTGTGGCGCTCCGGATTACGGCAGATATCGCAGAGCTCTTCTGAAGAGAAATGGAAACAGCGTTGGCATTGGCCCACCTGGCTGCGGGCCGCCAATAGGGCATCGGCAAAGGAGCGGATCTGCTCCTCTGGCTGACGCAACAGATGCAGGGCCAACCGTTGGGCCGTGCGCGGACCAATGCCTGGCAGTCGCTCGAACTGCTCAATCAGCCTGGCCAGGGGGCGGGTGAAGCCGCTCAGCGATCCGCTGCAATTGGCGAGAATCTAGGGGGATCTGCCGTCACTCAGCAGAATGCTCTTACCCGTTCTCTTCCTTTGGGTCCATGCTTCCCTTTCGCAACCTGCTGCCCCGAGCCCTTGCCCTGTTGACGGTGCTGGTGCTGGTCGGCTGCAGTGCATCAGCGGCCGGGCTGAATAGCTTCCAAAGTGCCGATGGTCGCTATGCCTTCCTCTACCCCACGGGCTGGAATCGGGTGCAGGTGAGCGGCGGCCCCCAGGTGGTCTTCCACGACCTGATCAACAGTGACGAAACCCTGAGCCTGGTCATCTCCCAGGTGACCCCCGGCAGCGACCTCCAATCCCTGGGCAGTGCGGTGGCGGTTGGCGAGCAGCTACGCCGCACGGTGATTGCCCCAGAGGGCAGTGGCCGCGTCGCCGACCTGGTGGAGGCCAGCGAGCGCAGCAGCGGTGGCCGCACCTTCTACGACATGGAATATGCGGTGCATCTGGACGACCGTGACCGCCATGAATTGGCCACGGTGGTGGTGGATCGGGGCAGGCTATACACCTTGGCCGCCAGCACCAACGAAATCCGTTGGCAGAAGGTGCAGGGGCTGTTCCACCAGGTGATTGAGTCGTTCACCCTGCTGGTTTAGGGCCCTGGAGCTCCCCGATGTGGTGGTAGTTGGTGGCGGCCTGGCCGGTGGCCTATTGGCCTTGGCCTTGGCGGAAGCTGGCCAGCGGGTGGTCGTTGTAGACGCCGATAAGGCTGCTGCCACGGGCCTGAGCTACGGCGGCGTGGTGGGCGACGCCGTGGCTGGCTGGCAGCGGCTGCAACAACGCCACGGCGACCTGGGCCTGAGCAGCTGTCGGATTCATCGCTACGGGATCCACTGCCACGGGATCCACCGCCACGGAAACCCTCCCCCGGAGCCCGCCACGGGGGGGGGCCGGGTAGATGGCCCTGTGTTTAGGAGCCGCCTGCCCCAAGCCCTTGCTGATGCTGGGGTTGGACTTTTGAGGGGCGAGGTGCGCGGACCCCTATCGGCCCCGGGGCCAGGGGCCCCCTGGCGGCTTTGCCTGGGGGCGGATTCACCGCCGCTAGCTGCCCGAAAGGTGGTTTTGGCGGCGGGTGCCCATTGCCGCACGCTGTGGCCCGCACTGCCTGATCGGCTGCGGAGCAGTTGGGCGGGAGTGCTCCAACTGGAGCAGGAACCCAGCCTCGCCAGCGCTAACTCCCTGGGGAAAACGGCCCAGCTGGGGCGGGGCGATTTGCTGATCCCCCAGCGCTTTGCCCGCCTGGATCTTGAGGCCCGTGCCGCCGAGCTCACGGAGGCCGCATGGGTGGTTGATCCGGGCCTGGCGCCCTGGGGCTCCGGATCCTTGCTGGGCCAAATCAGCTGGGTGCCCCCGGGATTGGCTGCAGGGGTTGAGTTGGCAGATTCCCCCGATCCGGCGGTGATGGAGACCCACCTACGGGCCGGTGTGGCTGCTCTGGATCCGGCCTTGGCCCAGCTGCCGGGCAATTTTCAGCAGTTGCCGGTGGCCTTTTGCATCGGATCCGAGCCCCTGGTGGGCCCCGTGGCCGATGCCCCCGGGCTCTGGGCGTTTAGCGGATTTAGTGGGGCCTTTAGCCAGGTGCCCCTATTGGTTGGCCAGATGGCGATGGCTGTTGCAAGCTGGTAGGCATGGTGGCCCCATCTGCAAACAGTCCGGATCCCTGGTGGCGCCAGCAATCCCGCCGGGTGGCGGCGCGTTGGCAGGGGCTCAGTGACCACGGCCAGGTGGGGGTGAGCCTGGCGGCGGTTGGCGGAACTTTGGTGCTTTGGGCCCTGTTCTGGCCAGTGCCCACCGAGGTGGATGGCATGGGCGTGCTGGTTTTTCCAGATAATGCAGGCATCCTCAACGCCCGTTCAGGCGGCCAGGTGCGAGACGTTTTCGTCAAGACCGGCCAGCGGGTTCAGCGCGGCCAGGTGCTGATGCAGCTCTATCTACCCGTGCTGGAGCGCCAGCTCGACCAACAGCGCGGCAACCTGCGCCAGCTTGAAAGAATCAACGAAAGGCTCGATGCCCGAGACTCCCTGCGCCTACTCACCGAGAAGCGCAGTCTTGACACCACCCTGGCCAAATATGCCGGCGATCGCCGCCGCTACGGGGTGCTGCAATCGACCTATGCCAGCAAACTGCGCAACCTGAATTGGTTGTCCAGCCGCGAGGTGGTAGCCCCCCTATCCAGCGAGGTGGTCTCGGCGGAACAGGGGCTCACAAACACCGGCGTCAGCCTCGACGACGTCAAGATCAACGAGAAGACCGCCCTGACCAACTACCAGCAGGTCAAGCTCAACATCGAAAGCCAGGCCCTGCAGCGCCGTTATCAAATCGACGACCTCAAGCGCCAAATCAGGGTGACAGAGGCGAAAATCGCCTACGACGGCAAGGTGCAAGCCGAGCGCGACGGCACGGTGCTCGACCTGCAGGTGATCGCCGGCCAGACAGTGGGTACGAGCCAAAGGTTGGGCACCATCGGCCGCCCCGACCAGCCAAGGGCTAGCGATCGGCCCCTCCGGGCTGTGGCCTACTTCTCCCCAGCCGATGCCCGCAGGCTCCCCCTCGGATTGCCCGTGGAGGTGGTGCCGATGTGGAACCAGCGGGGCCGCTTTGGCGGCATCGTGGGCAAGGTCAAGCAGGTGCTCACCCTGCCCGCCACGGCAGACGACATCTCCACAACCACCGGCAACAGCCAGCTCGCCCAGGAGCTAACCAAAAACGGCCCGGTGATGCGCACTGAGATTGAGTTGGACCGGGATCCCGCCAGCGTGGATGGCTACCGCTGGACCATCTCAGGCGGGAGCGGAGTTTTCCCGATTCGTGATGGTCTCACCATCTCCAGCCATGCCTATGTGGAGTGGCGTTCACCGATCACCTACGTGATTCCTGGTCTGCGCTCGCTCACGGGCGGCTACCGCACCCCGGGGATTGATCTGCGCTGGAACCGGCCATTCCTGCGTCAACCAGGCACCCTCCCATGAACCGTTTCAGGCTCCCCCGGCGTCTACCCCAGATCCATAACCCGCTGCTGCGGCAGGAATTTCCCTGGCTGGTGAGTGAGGTGGTTTTGCTGTTGATCCTGTTCAACGCCAACCCGCCGGAACTGTGGTTCTGGTTGGTGGTGTTGGTGGTGGTGTTGCTGTATCGAATTGAGCGCTGGTGGTCTGCGCGGCCGGGAAGCTGAGCCCTCAACTGGCAATGGAGCGCCACTGCTGTTCGGTGCTCTCCAGGGTGTGGTCAATGCGGTTGAACACCATCAATCTCGAAGCCAGGGCAGTCAGCTGCTCGGCGTTGAGCTGCTGAGCCGCCGCCAGGGCCGTAGGTGTCTTGAGCAAATCCAGCCGCAGGATGGGGCTTGGCTGGGCGGGCGGCAGGGGCAGCTGGTGGGAATGGCTCAGCTGTACCTGCCACTGCAGCAACCTTGTGGCCACCTGCTCGGCAAATTCCACTCCGGCGGCCTCGAGTTCCTGGAGTCCCCACTCCTGCCACTTGGGTGCCTGCAGGCGGCGCAGCTCATCGAGATCCAGGATCAGGGCCTCACAGGTCTGGTCGAGCAGATCCCACATCCGGGCATGGGGGTGTTGGGCGGCCAAGGGCCCTAGCTCCATTAAGGCCCCCTTGCGTTGGTCGCGCATGCCAAAAAGGGTGGTTCGCAGGCTGCGAACCTGCTGGCCCAATTTTTGACGCCTCACCCCTATGGGCAGCAGGGCTGCGGCATGGTCATTGGCCATCGACTCAAAGGTTTGGCCCAAATCCGCCAGCAGCTGCAGAAGCCCCTGCCGCTGCTGGATGCGGGCCCGCGATGGCCAAAAAAGGCGCAGGCTCAACAGGGCGATCAGGATGCCGAAGGCCGTCCAGAACAGGCGCAAGGTCAACCAGCTGTCGAGCTGCTGGTCATGGCTGAGCCAGCCCATCACCACCACAAAAAGGCAGACGCCGTAGCCAACGGTGAGCCGCATTGAGCCTGCGATCAGCCGTGCCAGCAGCAGGGCTAGGGGCAGGGCCACCATCACTGGCAAATGGCACCAGGCCCGATAGCCGAAGAACACGACAACGGCGCCAACCGCCGTGCCAATCAGTCGTTGGCGCCCCAGTTCGAGGGTGTTGCCGTAGTTGCCCACGGTCACACTCAGCACCGCTAGGGCGGCGTAGTAGCCAAAGGAAAGGCCGGTGATGGCTACAAAACCGTTGACCACCGTCACCGTGGCGGCTAGGCGCAGGTTGTCCCTTAGGGCTTGGCTACTCATCGGACCGTGGCCGAGAGCTGCCCAACTGCGGTTTTTAGAAGCGCACGACCATTGGCAAGCTGCTGCAGGACCCGGCACTGCTGGCCAATGGCGAGTACCAGCGGTTTCGATGCGCCCAGGCTGGTGGCGTGATCCAGCCAAATCTGGGCTTCGCTGGCTACGGGTTTGCCCTGATCAGGGTTGGCCGGGCTGCTTGCTACCCAACAGCAACTGCGGCTTGATTGGCAGGTTGGGGTCCGTGGGCATGGGCAGGAGTTCCCTCAGCAATTTGGCGTAGGTGATGTTGACGTTCACCGTCGCATTGAGCCGCTGCACCAGGCTGTTGATCAGACGATCCTGGGTATTGGAGAGATTGAGCTCACTGTCGAGGCCGGTCAGGTAGCGCAGGCGCACATCCCGGAAGGCCTCGAGGGCTGCGGCCACCCCGCGGCGGGCGGAGCTCAGCTTGGCCAAGCTCGCTTCATGGTTGAAGAAGGCCTGCTCGATGCGCAGGCGGATGTCGTTGCGGCTGGCCGCATATTGCTGTGCCGTGGCCGCCTCCCTTCGCGCAAAGGCCCTTACCTGGCCTGCGGTGTTGCCCGCATCAAACAGCAGCCAGGTGAGGCTGAGCCCCACGGACCAATCCCAGCCAGTGGTGGTGGAGAGGGGCAGGGCGGTGGAGCCGCAACAGCCACCGCCACCAATGGTGAAGTCGCCCAGGCTGGTCTGGGAGCTGTTGCCACCGCCACTGGCGAACAGCGAAAGTTTTGGCAGCAGGCCAGCAGCGGTGGCCTGGCTCTGTTGGGCCAGGGCCGTGCGGGTGGCCAGGATTGCTTCCAATTCGGGATTGCCCCGGTAGGCCGCCAACAGGCTGGCTTCGAGATCCAGCGGCCAGCGGGGTTGCACCACGATTGGATCGCTGGCGCTAGGGGTGATTGAGGGGGGCAGGTTGAGCAGCACGGCCAACTGGCGCCGTGCCACGGCCCGGTCGGCCAGCGCCTGGATCAGGGTTTCTTCGTCGGAGGCCTGAATGGCGCGGCGGCGCAGCACATTGAGCCTGGGCACCAGGCCGGCCTGCTTGAGGTCGAGGGTGTCCCGCAGGATCAGCAGGTCGTTGCGCAGGTTGGCGTCGTAGACGCGCACCAGTTGCTCGTCCTGCTGGAGCTGGTAATAGGCCTCACTCACCTGCAGCTGTAGGGAGCGCAGCTGGTTGGCGTAGGTGTTGCGCTGCTGATCCAGGCTGGCCCTAGCGGCCTTAACGGTGGGGGTGCGGGCAAAGTCGAGCAGTGCGTAGTTGAGCTGCAACCCCCCTTCAAAGCCCCATTCACCGGACGTGCCTGCCACGGAGCCGCCATTGGGCACATAAAAGGGGCCGGGAATGATCTGGCCTGCGGAGTCGCGCAAACCATTGGGATCAAAAAGCGGTCCAAAGCCCAGGTTGTTGTTTGGTTGGTTGGCGGTGGTGGTGCTGCGGCTGCGCTCATAGCCGCCATTGGCAAAGGCGCTGATCGTCGGCCAATAGCTGCCCATCGAGGCCTGGAAGCTGGCCAGGGAGGCGGCCACCTGCTCGCGCTGGGCCTGGAGGCTGGCGCTGTTGGCAAAGGCGATGGCCAGGGCCTGCTCCAGGCTCAGCCCAGCGATGCTGCCGGGCTTGAGCTGTTGGGCTGTTGGTAGGGCTAAAGGGGGGCTAGCCACCGAGTTGGCTGGCTGGATGGGCCCCGTGGCCGGTTGGTTGGCCTTGATCAGGTTGGCGGGCAACGGCGGGGTGCTGAGCACATCAGCCACCGGCTGATTTGGCTCACTGGGCAGCAGTTGATCCAGGCTGCGTAATTGGGCATCCAGCTTCTGCCAATTGCGCTCGAGTAGCTCTGTACCCTTTCCCTGACTGGGCAAACCCGAGCCCTGACTGGGCAAACCCGGTTGATTGCCTGCAGGGATAGCCGCCTGAACCGGCAGTGCCCCAAGCATAAAAATGGCCAGGGCGCGGGAGCGGATCGCCAATGGGATGCAGATCAACGCCTGGTTGGGCCAATTCTGCGCAGGGCAGATGCCCTTTGGCCCAGTGGGTGTTCAGATCGGGCTGCGGCTGTTTTTTGGCGGGGTTTGCCCAGAACCCCGGCAATGATGATGGCCAGGTAGAGCTGCCCCACGATTGTGATGGCCACGCTGACGGTCAGGCTTGTGAGGCTGCCTGCTTTGAGCAGTGGGCTGCCGAGGGTGGTGAGGCTGGCGAAGGAGGCCCCAAGAATGGCGGGTGCATGGCGAATGCCATCGGGCAGGTTGGACGGGCTGGCCGCCAGGTTGAAGGCGGCAGGCTCCAGCACCAGCAGGGAATTCAGCACCACCCCGCCGATGAAGCCCACCAACAGATAACCGGCGGCTGCGCCCATCAATAGGTCGCCATTGAAGAGTGGTTCCGCCGCCAGGGAGTTGACCAGACCCCAAAGCATCTCGAGCATTAAGACCAGCCAGATCACCAGATGGGGTGCACTGAGCTGGACGGCTAGGGCAGGGTCCCAGACCAGGGCGGCCTGCCACACCACCTCAATTACGAGCGCCGCCAGCCAACCAACCAAGATCAACTTGCGCCTGAGGAAAGCTCGACGCAGATAGCGACTAAGGGGGGCCGAGGATTTTTCGCTCTCCGTTCTCTTGAGGCGGTGTTGGGGCAACAGAGGTGAGGCCAGCAGCACATTTGTCCCGGCAATAACCAGATACACCAGGCCCACAAGGCGGGGCGCATGCTGTAGGGCCCGCAGGCTCACCAGGGCAAGCACCTCCACGGCCAGAAGGGTGCGGTAGTAGGCGTGGCGCTCTCGCAGCAGTTGGCTGATGACGGCCATGGTGGATCCAGCTCCACCCGATCATCCCAGCTAAAAGCCATAGCCTTGGCAAATCGCGTTGCTCGATTTCGTGCTGTCGGCCCGGGCCCTAAAGGCTGCGATCAAATACGGCATTGCGGCCATGGCGGCGGCGGCAATTTCCGTGGCCACCAACCAGGTGGAGTTCATCTGGTATCCGCTCCTGGCGGTGGTTATGTGCATGGATGAAACCGAAACCAGAGTGCTGGCGGCATCCCGCGCCCGGGTTTGCGGCACCATCGCCGGGGGCCTGGTGGCATTCCTTGTTCACCTCCTGATGGGGGGCTGGATTGGCATCACCGTGACGATGCTGATCGTGGTTCCACTGTTGAGATTGCTGGGTTGGGGTGCGGGTATGGCAACGGCAATCGTTGTGGTTTCACTCCTATTTCTAGTGGCTGATTACAACAGCCTGGATTGGTTCTATGTATTGAATCGCACGGTTGATACCTTGCTTGGGGTGGTGGTGTCTATTTTGGTTAGTGCCTTGATCTGGCCTGTTAACCGACTGGCTGAAATTAGGGCTCTAGATTCCCAACTACGTAGCGAGATTGGTAGCCGTCTTGAAGCTATTCAGCAGCTCCTTAAGGGCTCGGGAGGAGGAGCTATTGTTAAACTAGTACCCGTTAAGTCCCGCCGCTTGATCCTGCAGCTTGGCAAGTTAGTAAGTGATGAATTAAGCGCCAATCCGTTGGGATTGGGTCTAAAGCAGCGCTGGCGCCAGAGAAGCATTCTCTGGGAGCGGATAAATCACCACAGCATTCAGGTGCAGCGCTTGGCGGAGCTGCTGCCCGAGGGAGTGATGGCCCACGTAAGTACCCCCTGGATCGAAAATCTTCCCAGTCTCTTGCATCCCTCTGCTGGTTCGGAGTGCTCCCCCTTGCCCCAGCGCCAGAGCTTGGTGCGCTTAGCTGACCAGCTACGGATTTCTCCCCTGCTGTTGCTTTCCCTAGACGATGAATTACAGCGCTTGGTGAAAAGCATCCATAGCTTGGGGCTGGCGGGCTCAACCTCCTTGGCCCGCCCGTGACTTTGCGCAAATCTGTCGGGCATAAACCCCAATCTGTCGGGCATAAACCCCAATCCGTGGGCCATAAACCCCTAATAATTAAAAGTGACCTGCGCCTGGCCCTCGCCGTGGGCCTATCTGCCGGTCTACTAATAACATTAGGATTGCCCTATCCGTATTACGGGCCGATGGCGGTGGGTGCCGCCCTGGGCGGCACGCTGGGGGCAAGTCGCATCGCCTCGATTCAACGGATGCAGGGCACCCTGTTGGGAGGGGTGATTGTATTTATCAGCTACTCCACCTTGGCGCAGGCCGTGCCATTACCCGTTGGGGTGGGCGTGGCGCTTGCCTCCACCCGGCTCTTTGGAGGTGCGTTGGGCTTGCTATCTGGCTACAAGGTGGCCGGATTGGTGGTGGCGATGGGATGGACCATTCATGCCGGCAACCTTGACAGCTGGATCCCATACCGCCTGGTCGACACCTTGGTGGGGGTGTTGGTTGCCCTTTTGGTGGTGGGGGCATTTTGGCCTAGCAGGGCCTTGGATCAGCACGGGGCCATCTCTAAGCAGCTCCTCAATGATTTTGCTGAGGCCTTTAGGGAGCGAGCCCAATTGCTTAGGCGGGGCGATGAACTGAATGCCGATACACGTATCACCACCCGCAACCAGCTGTTGAATAAAATTGTTCAAATACAGGCAAAACGGCCAGAGGCATTGGTCGAGCTGGGTGAAGATCGCACTGGCCAACTACTGACTCGCCTCTGGGATTTGGAGGAGCAACTTTTCAGTGAAATGATCTCGATCTATCGCACCCTGTTGCGGCTCCCGCCCGTTCCGCATTCCAGCCCTGCCTTGCAAAAATTGGTGGGTGCTGAGGCGGAGCTGTTTGATGCGGTGTCTGCGCGGTTGGAGCTCTGGTCTAAGCATTGGCCTGGCGGCTCGGGCTTGGGGCGGATCTTGGCCGATCAATCCAGTCTTCACTTAAGTCAGGAAAGGTTAGAGGCGGCGGAAGCAGATGTCTTTGATGATCCCGCTGCCATGGCAGTGCTGCTATCCAGTACTGGGGGCCGGCGCGCCATGGCCTGCCACCAGTTGCTCAATGTGGTGGCGTCGTTTGAAGATGCTTGGCTGGCAACTTTCTAGGTTTAAAGCAGCATCCCAACTGGTCTAAGTTGGGTTGGCCAAAGCCTGATTATTTTCCATGGCCCACACCATTGCCCGTTCCCTAATGGTCTCAGCGCTGGGATCCGCCTTGGCTTTGTCAGGGGCGGCTCTGCCAGCTCGAGCCTATTGGTATGGCTATGGATGGGGAGTTGAGCATCCGGCGGGGTGCTGGGGAGGCCCCTGCTGGAATCGCCCCGCCCTGGTGGTATCACCCGCGCCTGTTGTGGTGGAGCCCGTGATCAACCCTGCTCCCGGAGTTATCGGCGCTGCCACGATTTGCACCAACTTCCAGAACGTGATCCTGCGCACCGGGCCGAATCAGAACTTTGCGGTTGAGGCAGTGTTGGCTAATGGAACGCCCATAAATGTCCTTAGAAATCAGCTAAACGGCCTGGGCCAGGCTTGGAGCCTGGTGCAGGTATGGGGTTTCCAGGGTTTTGTGCCAAGCGGTCACATTTGCTCCTGAGTTAAAAGAGAAATTTGTAGCGATCCGCGTTGGGATCGGTTTCGGCGGCTGAGCTGCTGGGCTTGGGCCATTCCGCATCCCAATAGCTCAGGCCATCTCGGTAAAAGGGGCGCCCGCCCAACCGCTTGGTTTCGAGGTGGGTGGTCCCCATGGCGGTGATCAGTCCACCCAATTCCATGGGCCCCAGGTCGGTTTTAAGGTCCTTGCCTGCGGCACTCAATAGGATTGGCAGCCGCACAATCTGCTCGGGACGGGTCAGTTTTTGGAAAAGGGCGCGCAGGGCAATTTGCTGGCGTTCGATGCGGCCAATGTCGCCCATTTCATCGTGGCGGAAGCGCAGGAAACCCTCCAGTTCGCGACCTTTTAGCCGCTGGACTCCGGGTTGAAGATCGATATATAGACCCTGGCTGTTGTCTACGTAATACATTCGCTTTGGCACATCCACATCGATGCCGCCAATGGCATCAGCCATCCTTCTGATCGATGCCAGATTGACCAAAATGTGGTGGCTAATTGGCCGGCCGAGCTTGCGGGAAAGTTCGCGCTTTAGGAGATCTACACCGCCGAGGCTATAGAGAGAATTGATCTTATTGGGCCCATATCCCTCTGCTTCGATATAGGAATCACGGGGTACTTGGATGATTCTGGTGGTGTCGCCATCCACCCTCAATGCCGCAATTACATCGGTATTGCCGCCGCCCACATCTGTGCCAACTAGCAGGATGTCCTGGCTGCCAATGCCGGTCCAGGCGGTAAAGGGATTGACCAGGCCAGGATTGTTGAGCCCCTTGCCGTTTAGCAGGTTGGAGAGGGGTTCCGCCAGCACCAGGCCACCGCCCAGGCCTATGGCAATGGCCAGCAAAACGGGCCCGCGCTTCGCACGCTTTCGGCGGCGCTTGGCCTGGCTACTCTTCATTGCTGAAAACCTAGTCCACCAGCATTTCGTCAGGGCGTAGGCCCGCCTGTACCCGCCAGAGATTGGCATAGGCCCCCTGCTGGCGAATCAGGGACTCGTGGCTGCCGCTTTCCACAATTTGGCCGTTCTCCATCACCACAATTCGATCTGCGTGGCGCACGGTGCTGAGGCGGTGGGCGATCACCAGGGTGGTGCGGGTGGCCGTAATTCGCTCCAGGGAACGCTGGATTGCGGCTTCGGTTTCGTTATCTACCGCTGCGGTGGCTTCATCCAGTACCAGCACTGGCGGGTCCTTGAGGATGGCCCGGGCCAGGGCAATGCGTTGGCGTTGGCCACCGGAGAGCCGTTGGCCCCTTTCTCCCACCACCGTGTCGTAACCCTCGGGCAGGTCTTCAATGAAGCTGGCGGCTTCGGCGGCCTCAGCAGCTGCTTCGATGGCAGCCCTGGGGGCTTCGAAACTGCCGTAGGCAATGTTTTCGGCCACGCTGCCGTGGAACAAAAACACCTCCTGGCTCACCAGGCCAATCGAACGGCGCAGGTCGGCGAGGCGCAGATTTTCGATCGGTTGTTCATCTAGATAGATGGCCCCAGCCTGGATTTCATAAAGCCTGAGCAGCAGCTTCACGATCGTGCTCTTGCCCGAGCCGGTGGCGCCCACAATCCCCACGGTGCTGCCGGCGGGAATTTCTAAATTGAAGTTCTGCAGCAGGGTTTCGCGGCCGTCGTAGGCGAAATTGACCGCCTCAAAGCGCAGGCTGCCCCGCACCTGATGGGGCGCCAGGGTGGCCTGGCCACTGGGTATGCGGATGGGGCTGTCGAGCAGGTCCAACACCCGGGTGGTCGAGGCCATCGCCCGCTGGTAATCATCCAGGGTTCGCCCCAGGGTGGTGAGCGGCCAGAGCAGCCTTTGGGTGATGAAAATCAAAAAGCTGTAAGTGCCGATGGCGATGTCCCCTCGCCAGGCCTGGAGGCCACCGATCACCAGGATGGCGATAAAGGCAAACAGGATTGCGAAACGAATCAGGGGCACAAATGCCGCAGAGAGGCGAATCGCCCGGCCGTTGCTGAGTCGATAGGCCTGGCTCTGCTGGCCGAGGCGGTTTAGTTCCCAGGCCTCTGCCGCATAGCTCTTGATCGTGAGCATGCCGCCCAGGTTGTTGCTCAAAAGGCTGGCCAGGTCGCCGGAGCGCTCCCGCACTTCCCGGTAGCGGGGTGCGAGCTTGTTTTGAAAACGCAGCGATCCCCAGAGAATTACGGGAATCGGCAGGAAGGAAACCCCTGCCACGGTGGGGGAGAGCACCACCATGGCCCCACCCACGGCCAGCACGGTGGTGACCAGCTGCAGGATTTCATTGGCCCCTTGATCCAGGAAGCGCTCCAGCTGGTTGATGTCGTCGTTGAGGATCGCCAGCAGTTGGCCCGTGCTGCCCCGCTCGAAGAAGGCCATCTCCAGCTGCTGCAAATGGTCGTAGGCCTCAAGCCGCAGCTCGTGTTGCACGGTTTGGGCAAGGTTGCGCCAGAGCAGGGCGTAGAGGTATTCGAATAGGGATTCGCCGCTCCAGATCACAAACGAGAGCCCGGCCAGCACCGCCAGCTGACCTGGCACCGACTGGACGCCAAAGGCCGCCAGCCAGGAGTTGTTTTGCTTGACCACCACATCCACGGCCAGGCCAATCAGCACCGGTGGAGCCAGATCCAACAGCTTGTTGACCACCGAGCAGCTGGCCGCCAGCCAGACCAGCCGTCGGTGCGGACGCAGGCTTGTAAGCAGGCGCTGTAGGGCTGGCCTCTCCAGTTGCTGGTGGTTGGACGCTGACACGCTGGCGCTGGATCGTTGCTTGGCAGTCTGGGCCTAGGCGGTTTTTGTGGAGAAGCTTGAAGCCAATCCGAAGAGAGTATTTGGTTGGGACCCCAGGCCCGAGGATGGGACCAATGTCAGCAAATCCTGATTTTTGGAGTCTTGAGCCATGGGGGTCGCTAGCAACTCGGCTTTCGCCCCTTCCCTGCCGGCGGCCTGGAGCTTGGCCTGGTGTGAAGACGGGGAGCTGGCCCAGCAGGATCGCTTTGATCTTTTGCAAACCCTTGTGGCCACCGAGTCCCACGAGGTCCAGGTGGGCTTGATCGTGGCCCTCGAAACCCTTGGGGTAGGCCTAAATGCCACCGTGGCGATCACGGCGGCATCGACTGCGCTCTGCGCCTAGGTCTGCCCCATTTCCTAGGCAGGCCCTATTCAGCTAGGCGGGTGATCTGCAGGGCTTTGTTCATCACCCTCAGTTGACGCAGGCCCTGGAAGACATCGTCGGGCATGCCCTTGGGCAGGTCCACGGTGCTGTGGGTGTCGAAGATCTGAATGCGGCCAATCGAGCGGCCGGTTATGCCAGCTTCATTGGCGATCGCGCCAACAATGTTGCCGGGCTTGATGCGGTCTCTCCAGCCCACTTCGACGCGGAAGCGCTCCATGTGATCTTCCGGCGGGCCCATCGGGCGCTCGCCGCGGGGACCCCTGCCCCCATCCCGGCCCCCATCACGACCTCCGTCCCGGCCCCCATCCCTGCCCATTTCGCGGCCGCCATCACGGCCGAATTCCCTGCCGCCATCGCGGGAGCGGCTAGGACCGTTTTGACGCACCTGGTCGAAGTTGTCTTCGCCCTGGATCAGCAGGGGTTTGCCAGCCAGGCTGAGCTCCAGGGCCGCCAGGGCGAGCTGCTCAGGGCTGCAGGACTGCTCCTGGCCAACCCTTTGCAGGATCTCGCTGAGGAGGGCCAACTCTTCGGTGCTGCTGCTCGGGGTTTGCAGGTTTTCCGTGAGCTTGCTGCGCAGGCGATCGAGCCTGTTTTGGTTGATGGTGGCGTTATTGGGCACATCCATCGGTTCGATGGCCTTGCCTACGGCCCGCTCCATGCCCCCTAGGAAGCGGCGCTCCCGGGGGGTGAGGAAGAGGATCGCGTCACCGGTGCGGCCAGCCCGACCGGTGCGGCCGATGCGGTGCACATAGGCCTCCGAATCGAAGGGGATGTCGTAGTTGATCACCAGGCTGATGCGTTCCACATCCAGGCCCCGAGCTGCCACGTCGGTGGCCACCAGCACCTCCAGTTGGCCCTGGCGAAGCCGCTCGATCGTGCGCTCCCGTTGGGCCTGGGGCACGTCGCCGTTGAGAACGGCAACGTCGTAGCCGTGTTGCTCCAGGGATTCGGCCACCGACATGGTGATCGCCTTGGTGCGGGCAAAAATAATTACCCCCTCACTGCGTTCTGACTCCAGCACCCGCTCCAGGGCCGCCAGCTTGTGCGGTGCATGGACCATCAGATAGCGCTGACGGATGAGGCTGGCGTCTGACGCCTTCTGCTTGATCGTTACCTCGGCGGGGGAATTGAGGTATTTCTGGGAAATGCGCCGAATTTCGTTGGGCATGGTGGCTGAAAACAGCACCACCTGACGTTTCTCGGGCAGCTGGGTCAACACCCACTCGACGTCGTCGATGAAGCCCATCCGCAGCATTTCATCTGCCTCGTCGAGGACAAGGGCCCGCAGGGAAGAGAGATCGAGGGTGCCCTGCCGCATGTGGTCCATCACCCGGCCTGGGGTGCCGACCACAACCTGTACGCCGCGGCGCAATTGATGGATTTGGTCGCGAAAATCGGCACCGCCGTAGATCGCTAGAACCCTCACATGGGGCAGGTGGGCGGCATAGCTGTTGAAGGCTTCTGCCACCTGTAGGGCCAGTTCCCGGGTGGGGGCCAGCACCAGCACCTGGGGTTTGCGTTGTTCGGGATCGAGGGCCGCCAGCATTGGCAGGGCAAAGGCTGCCGTTTTGCCGGTGCCTGTCTGGGCTTGGCCCACCAGATCGCGGCCAAGCATCAGCTCGGGAATGGCAGCCTTTTGGATCGGTGAAGGCTCCTGATAGCCAACATCGACCAGGGCCTTCATCAATTCAGGGCCAAAGCCAAAACGGCTAAAACCGGCCGCAGCCCCTACGGCTGGGGCTGGCAAAGATGAGGTCGACTCGCTATCAAGTCGCGCATCAACATCGACGGCACAGCCAAGGCTGCCGCCATTAGAAATTTCGGTCACGGGATTCAATTGGGCCTGCTTAATTGGCCGAGTTGTTCCTTAAACGCAGGCCGGCAGATACCCAATGGAAGAGAAGAATCAGGGCTTGTTTTGCAATCTGCGGATTGCACCCTGGTCTTATGAAAACTGCCCTGCCCTTGAAAAGGGTGGATTCAAATCTTATCACTCGGCATCCGGCCAAAGTCATCGGCCAGCCGTTCGATGTCGTCCTCCCGCAGCTCGATGCCGCGCTGCACTTCCACGATCAGTAGGTCCTGGCTGCCGGCACTGGCCCGATGGATGGCGCCAACGGGAATGAAAACCGTGGTGCCGGCCCTGGCCTCCAGGTTGGTGTCGGCCACCTGCAAGCTGCCATTGCCAGCTACCACCACCCAGTGCTCGCAGCGATGGCGGTGGCGTTGCAGGCTGATGCGGGCGCCACTGCGTATCAACAGGCGCTTGACCAAATAGCCCTCTTCATTGCCTGGCCCTTGGCCACTCCCCAGGCTTTCAAACCAGCCCCAGGGCCGTTCAATTCGGTTGCCAATTGAATCCATACAGCCCTAGCTCGGGGTGATCAGCACTGCGTGATCTTTGGCCCTGGTAAGGGCTGTGTAAAGCAGGCGCTGGTTAGGACGCCCCGTGTCACTTAGTAGAACCCATACCTCGCTGGCTTCGCTGCCCTGGGCCTTGTGCACGGTTAGGGCGAAGGCGGGCTGGACGCCAGGCAGTTGGGCCGGGTGAACCCAAATTGGCAGGCCATCCCCATGGCTTGCAAAGAGCAATTGGCGCCTGCCCCCGTGCTCCGCCACCAGGCCCAGATCGCCGTTGGCCAGGCCGAGCTCGTCGCGGTTCTGCTGGCAGAGCACCGGAGTGCCCAGGGGCCAGCGCTGGGCACCAGCTAAGAGGGCTTCCCCCAATAGGGCGCGGTGGATTTCGTCCACACCCCAGCGGCCACGCCGCACCGGACTGAGCACCAGCAGGTTGGCCAGCAGGGCCAGCAGCTTTTCAGGGTTGGAGGTTTTTTGATCACTGGCTAGCTTTTCCAGCTGCCTTTGGTGGCTGCGCAAACGCAACAGCAGCTCGGCAGGCAGGGATCTGGTTGATGTCCGCTGCCAGCGCAGGTTGGCGGTGCCATCCAATGAGGCCAGCAGGGCGGCCGTTTGATCAGGTAGGCCAGTGTCATCAGTCAGGCCAGTGGCTAGAGGTGTGCTCTCCTGCCGCAGGCTGGCGGCCACCTCGGCGATGGCTCCGTTGTTGCGGTAGGTGGTGGTTAGGCGGATCGCCGCGGCTCCGAGGGCCTGGCGATGGGCGCCTGAATCGAGTTCCAGCAGCACGGAGCCCGCCCCCACCGGCGCCAGTTGGGCCCCGTCGCCCACCAGCACCAACCGAGCCGGACTGGGCAGGGCCTCCAGCAGGGCTGCCATTAGGTCCAGGTCCACCATCGAGACCTCATCCACCACCACCAAATCCAGGGCTAGGGGATTGCGGCGATTGCGCCGGAAGCCCTCACCATGGCTTTCCAGCAGGCGATGCAGGGTGCTGCAGGGAAACCCAGCTGCAGCCGCCTTGAGCCGACCGGCGGCCTTGCCGGTGGGGGCCGCCAGGTGGATCCGGCATTCGGGTTGTTGGGCCCTGACGGCAGCCAACATCGCCACCACCGTGCTGGTTTTGCCCGTGCCCGGCCCCCCCTCAAGCAGCACCAACTGGTGTTCGAGCACTGCCCTCACCGCCCTTAGCTGCTGGGGATCTGGCTGCTGGGAGTTGTTTGCCAGGGCTGGTTTGGAAGCCTTCTCTTCTGGTTTGCCCTGGACGCTCAAGGCTGTCTGGGCCCGTTCCACCAGTTGGTCCAGCACGGATCGACGCTGTTGCTGCCAGCGGCGCCAGAGCAGCTGGTCTGCCTCCACCACGAGCGGCCCATCGGGCTCCCGGGCCAGGGGTGAGGCCAGCAGGGCCTGAAGGTGGGCAGCCGATGGCAGGGGGATCGCCAACTCCCCAGCTGCCAAGGCGGTGGTGAGGGCTTCAATCAGCTCAGCCACCAGGGGGCCTGGCCCGCCGCCATGGAGCCGGGGTAGGGCTTCACTGAGGGCGTTGGCGAGCGGGCTAACCCAGCTGGCCTGTTCGCTGCTGCCCTGTTCGAACCGGTTCATGGCACCAATCCCCGGGCCCAGGAATTACCGAGCAGGCGGTCCAGGGCCAGCAACCGCTCCAGGGGCGCAATGTCTACGAATACCCCGGGCACCATTAATTCCTCGTTGTTGGCGATTGCTAGGGCCTGCGGGCTGGCTCCGGGTACCCCCCGCAAAAAGAGGTAGAGCGAACCTCCCAAATCCCGTTCCGGCTCGTAATCGCTCAATCGCCAGCGCAGGTAGCGATGGAGGGCGACTAGGTAGAGGTGGGCCTGGAGGGGGTAGTGGTTTGCCTCCATCAGCCCTGCCATGGCAGCTGTTGTGTAGTGGAGAGGGCCGCAGGCCAGCGGTTTGCCGTTGGCATCCCTTTCGCCTAGCCAGTTGCTTTTCCAGTCGGCCACCCACCAGCGCGGCTGGCCCTGGCGATCGGCCGCACGGAAGATCAAATCCATCGAGCCGGTCAGAAATCCTTCGCTGGCAACCGAGAGCTGGGCCAGGCTGGCGGCGTAGCTCGCCCCAAATTGGCCGCCTGGGTGCCCAGCGAAGCAGGTGGCCAGGGCCTGGGCCTCCACCAGGGCGATCGGCAGATCGAAATTCAGCTCGTTGAGCCGCTGGCCCTGCCCCAACTGGTTGAGTTTGAAAGGGCCCAGGGGGCCGCCGAGGGGGGTGTCGAGCAGTTGCTGCAGGCCAAGCAACACGGCATCGGCCTGGTTGATGTCGATGCCCGAGCGCTGCAATTCCCGCTCGCAGATCCCACGACGGCATGGGTGGTCCGCCTCCTGCTGGTAGTCGATTTGCTCGAGGATCCGGTGCAGGCAGTCGCCGGCCTGGGCACCCCTGGGAAATTGGGCCAGGGGCCCCTGGTCGCTCCAGTTGGCGGTAATCGAATCTTGGTCACCTACTTGGGCGCCAAGTTGGGCGCCTAGTTGGGCAACTTCCTGGCTTGGGTCGTCGGTTTCACGGCCCTCCTCCAGGGCCTGGGGTGCGGCGCCATGGCTGCCTTTTGTCCAGCTGGTGTAACTGCTGCGGCCCCAACGACTATCGAAATTGCGCTCCGGCACCGGGCCCCGGCCCAGTTTTGTAGGGGCGGCTGCTGGTTCTGCGGATCTGGCTGCACTTGCGGCAGCACCAGCCGCTGGGCCAGTAAGCAGCTCGATGGGAACCCGCCGCGACTCCATTTCCAATTTCAAGAGCTCAAGCCAGTCGGCATCGCTGCGGCTGGTGTAGTCGCAATCGCCCTGCTCCTGGCTGAATAGCCAGGGGGAAAGGGGATTGCCCCCTTGGCCATGGGCTGGTCCCCAGGCCAAAACCAGCAGTTGTTGGGCGCGGGTGGCGGCCACATAGGCGAGGCGTTCCCGTTCAGCCAGTTCGGCTTCGAGCTGCTGGCTGCGGGCCTGGTAGCCCCTGCCCCAGTGGCCATTGAGATGGAGATCCAGCACCGGCGCCCCCAGGGCCGCATCGGGGGGGTGCCAGCGGACCCCCAGTCTTTGGCCAGCCCGCGCCTGGGTTGATGGGGCCTGCCAGAGGTAGGGGCAGATCACAACTGGATACTCCAACCCCTTGCTGCGGTGGACGGTCACCACGGAAACGGCCGCATCCACCGCATCGCTGTGGGGCTGGTGGGCCTCAGGCACATCCCGGACGGGATCGAGCCGGCGCCGGCGCAGCCAGTCGGCAGCGGCAGCGGGGCCAAGCCTTTCGGTGTGCAGACATTCCTGCACCAGCTCGGCGCTTTGCTGCAGGTCGGCCAGCAGCCGGCCCCCTAGGGAAAGCCTGGCCAGCCCCTGCTCCTCCAGCAAGCTGCCCAGTATCCCCAGCAGGCCCCGGCGGGGCAGTTGCTCGGCCATGGCGCCCAGACGCGCGGCCAATTCACCCCATTGCTCGGCCGTGGTGCTGGCCAATTGCTCCGCACTCCAGCCCAGCAGCGCTGAGGCGGCGAGTAGCCGCAGCCGGTTCGGATTGGCCGGATCGGCCAGGGCATCGAGGAAGCGCTGCAGGGCCCCAGCCCCTTCGCTCTCCAGCACATCCCCCTTGCTCACCAGGCGGCTGGCTATGCCCTCGTACTCGAGGGCCTGGCGCAGGGCCTCGGCCTGGGAGTGGGTGCCCACCAGCAGGCAAATGCCATTGGCCCCCAGGATTTCGCCCTGCCCGGCCTGGTCTCCTTGGTGAGCCTTGCTGATTACGAGCCGCCGCGCCAACAGCTGGGCGGTGAAGGCGGCAATGCGCTTTGGCAGCATCTGGTCCAGCTGGCTACGGCTGGGGGCCGGGCTGCCGGCGGGGCGATCGGCGCCGAGCCAGAGCAGTTGCAGCGGTTGCTCCCCTGCCGCAAGCTCGATCGTGCCCTTGTTGGCCATCGCCCTTACCTCCAGCACCTCCAGCTCGGAGCGCCTTAGGCCTGGGGCCATTAGACGGTTGAGACCTTCGAGCAGGGGCTGGGAGGAGCGAAAGTTGTTTTGCAGGCTGCTGATGCCGCCTTCTTTGCGGGCGCATTCGCGGGCGAGCAGGTAGGTGGCCAATTCGCCGCCCCTGAACCGGTAGATCGCCTGCTTGGGGTCCCCCACCAGCACAATCCTGTGCTCGCTTGGCTGAAAAGCCCCGGCCAGGATCCGCCATTGGATTGGATCGGTGTCCTGGAATTCATCGATCAAGGCGGCCCGGTAGCGCTCCCCCACGGCCCTTAAAAGGGGGGTGCTCGCCTGCTCGCCGGGGTCAAGACCCTCCAGTAATTGGGCAAAGCCCAGCCGGCCTCGGCGTTCGCGGCGGGCCTTTAATTCGGCCCGACCCCAGTGGCAGGCGTGCAGCAACAGGGCTTCGGCAGGGCCTTCCATCGCCGCAGCAATGGCCCCCATCAGTTCTGGCTGGGGCAGGGAGGGATCTCCGCTTGTTGGGGCCTCGATCGGCCGGGCCACCTTCAGAAAGGCGCCCGGGTGGAAGTATTCCGAAAGCAGTTCCTGGCCCCGAATCGCCCCGTAGTCGCCCCGCTGTTGGCTGTCTAGGTCGCTGCCCTGCAGCCAGCTATCCAGCAGGGCCCGCCGGTCCTTGGTGGGCTTGGGGCTGTACTTGCCCGTGCTCTTGCAGCCCAGCTCGCGCCAATGGGCCGCCGCCGCCCGCAGGCTGGCCTCCAGCTCTGCGCCCCGTTGGGGCCAATGCTGGTTGAGGTCGTGCCACCAGCCTTGCCAGAGGCCCTCTAGCTGGGGGGCGAGGGGCTCCTCCAGGCCCAGGCCGGGGGGGAGGGGATCTAGCTGTAGGGCTGGATCGCCATCCAATTGGGCCAGCAGCGGTTCCAGGGCCTGGGGCCCCTTGATGCTGGTCATCAGCCCCGCCAGTAAGTGCTCCGGCAGGGCCAGCACCTGCTGCTGCCAGTAGTCGTGGGCCACCTGGCGCACCAGGGGGCCGCTTTCAGCCTCCAGTTGGAGGTCGGGGGGTTGGCCTGCCTCCAGGGCCTGGCGCTGCAGGGTGCGCCGGCAGAAGCCGTGGATGGTGGTGATGTCGGCGCTATCGAGCTCCTCAAGGGCCATTAGCAACCTCGCCTGCAGGGCGGTTGAGTCACCACTGGCCAAGCCCCCGGATCTGTCCCCGGATTCGCCCCAGTGATCCAGCCAGCTGGCCAGCACGGGATCGGGAATTTCCCTGCTGGGATCGGCCAGGCAGGCCTGGGCCTGGCTCAACCGCTGGCCAATGCGGTCCCGCAATTCAGCCGCGGCCGCCTCGGTGAAGGTCACCACCAGCAGCTCACCGAGGCCTAATTGCTCCTCGCCGACCAGGCGCAGCACCAGGTGGGCCAGGGCAAAGGTTTTGCCGGTGCCAGCACTGGCCTCCAGCAGCCGCAGCCCGGGAGCGAGCGGAAAGCCATTGGCATCAAAGGGGCTGACGGCACTTTTGGCCACGGCACTCTTCATTGATGCGGTTTTGCTTGCTGTGCCATCAGGGGCGTAAGCAACTCCAGGGCCAGCCCTGGCATGGGCCCCTCCAGCAGCGCCGCGCCGCTGGTGCTCACCCCAAAGCAGAGGGCCTGCTCAGCCTCCTGCCGTTCGCCCCGTTGGCCGATGCCCCCCTCCCAGCAGCCGATGGCCTTGGCCGCCCCACTGCCGGGTTTACTGGCCTCGGCCTGGACATAGGTCCAGCCGCTTTGGGGTGGCACCGGCCAGCAGCTTTGGCGCCACTGGCCGCGCAGCTTATCCAACCGCTCGAGCTCGATTTCGGCCCCGGCCAGCTCCGGTGCCTGCAGGCGCAGCATCACTCCAAAACCCCTGTCGCCGCGGGCGATCACCACGCCCTGGTCAACGGGCAGGCCAGCCAGCACTGCCAGTTGCAGTTGGAGCCAGAGCTCGAGGCCATGGCGGGCCCGCAGCTTGGCGGTGTGGACCAACACCAGGGAGCTGCCGCGCCATGCCAGCGGGCTTTCCCAGCCTTGCCAGCTAACGCTTTGTTGCTGGGCTTCCCCAAGTTCTTCCAGGCTTTCGACCAGCCCATGCCAACGGTTCGCCAGGGTGCTGGCCTCCAGGCATCCACCGCTGCGGGGGGGCAGCAGTCCCTCGCCGCGGTGATAGGCCAGCAGGTAGGCCTGGTCGAGGTCAGTGGCTGCTGCCATTGGCTGGCCGGGGCTGGCCTCCAGGTGCAGGCGCAGCAGTTGGGCCCGTTGCCTTTCATCGAGCTGCAGGCTGTCGAGATCACTGGGGCTATCGCCCCATTCCCTTGGCTTCAGGCCCAGTTGGGCCAACCATTGGGCCTGGGGGGCCACCAGCCATTCGCGTAGATCGCCATAGCTGGAAGGGCTGCTGGGGCCAGTGGCGCCATGGCTGCCCTGGGCCAGGGGCTCCGGTTTCTGCAGGCCGGCCCCCTCCAGCCAGCGACGGGCCTCCAGCAGCCGGCGATCACAACTGCTGGGGGGCCGTTCGCCATGGGCAAGAAAGTTGCTCCGATCGAGGGGGTTGACGGCGTGGTTCACCAGGAGCTCGGCGCCGCCGCAGGGGAGATGGTCCTGGAGCCACTCCAGCCATTGGCGCACCGGGGTGGCGGGGGGCAGGGCCTCACCGCGGCGTTCATCGCGGCTGCTCCAGGTGATCAGCAGGTGGCTGCGGGCGGAAAGCAGGGCCTCCATCAGCACATAGCGGTCCTGGTCGGCCGGCTGGGGGTCGCCCAGCAGCCGTTGCTTCTCCAATAGGTGGAAGCCGGAGCGGGGCCGCTGCCTGGGGAACACCCCGGCATCGAGGCCGATCAGCACAATTACCCGGTGGGGGATGGCCCGCATCGGCTCCAGGGCGCTGATCGTGAGGGCCCCACTGCGGTGACCAAAGCGCCCCGAATCGGCCGCCAGTCGTTCATCCAAAACCGCCGCCACCACCGCCGCATCCAGGGGTAGACAGAAGTCGCCGGCGGCCTGCTGCCAGTCGTCGATGGCAGCCAGCACCAGGGGCAGCTCCCAGGCCAGTTCGCCGCCATCGCCAAACAGGTCCGCCAACAGGGCCTGGAGGGTGCCGGCCCAGGCCTGGCTTGGGCGGATTCGGCGCAGCTCGACCAGCCAATGGCGTAGCCGGGTCAACAGGTGCAACCAGCGGCCCACCAGCTCCAGGCTGTGGCCGCTGGCCAGGGGGGCCGTCTCGGCGGGGGCAAGGCCTGGGGTTTGGGGCAAAACCAAGCCCAGCAGCAGCCGGTCGATGGCCCAGCTAAGGCTGCCGGTGGCGTCTCCACCGCGTTCCTGGCCATCGAGTCCCCAGCGGAAGCCAGAGCGCTGGAGCAGTAATTGCAGGCTGGCAATCTCCTCGCTGCTGAGCAGGAAGTGGCTGCGCAGGGCGCTGCTCTCCAGCAGCTTTTCCAGGGCCGAGGCGGTGAACCTTTCGCTGGCCAGTTGGAGCAGGAGCAGCAGGGTGCGGCTGATGCCCGCTTCGCTCTGCTGACTGCGGTCCGTCAGGCGCCAGGGCAGATGGACGCCCGTGGCTTCCGAGTCGCCGAATACCGACGCCACCAGGGGGGCAAAGAGATCCACCTGGGGGGTCATCACCAGAATGTCCCGGGGCTGGAGGCTGCTGTCGTTGGCAAGGAGTTGCAGGATTCGATCCCGCACGATTTGCACCTGGCGCAGCCGCCCTGGGCAGGGATGGAATTCCAGGGAACTGTCACCGGGTGCCCGCTCCAGGGATGGTGATTCGGCCGGATTGGCCAGGTGTTTCTGGAGTTGGGCCAGTAGGGGGGCGGGCCCAACTCCGCCATGTCCCGCCGCAGGGTCACAGAACAGGTCTTTTTCCTGCCATTGGCCCAGTTGGCTTTCACCGGTGCCCTCCAGCAATTGTTGAAATTCCCCCCCCAGCCGGCCAAAGCGGGCCTCGAGCCCCGGGGCCTCCAGCAACCAAGTGCTGTCGAAGGGGTCGCGCAGGGCCACCGCAGAACTGAGTCGCTCGCGGCGTTGGCCGCAGCGCTGCCAGAGGTCAGGGCAGGGGGTTAGTAGGTAGAGGTCCACCGGGATGTGGCCGCCCAGGGCCTGGAGCAACTCCACCTGGATCGGCGCCAGGCTGCTGAGGCCAAACAGGCGCAGCTGCTTGGGGAGTAGCCCGGCCGGTGGTGTGGCTTTCCCCAACAGCTGAATGGCTTTGTGCACCTTGAGGCCAAAGGGGAGCTCCCCCAGCCGTTCCCTTAGTCGTTCGAGCAGCAGGGGTTGCCATTGCTGGTTCTCGGCTAGGGCTTCACCCCGGCCATCCACCCACTTGCCCTGCCCCCAGGCCGCCACCATGGCGGGTCTGTAGAGGGTGTAATCGTCGATGGCGTCGGCGATGGCGCGCCCCAGCTGCCAGCGGGCCAGGCCCAGGCTGGGCCCCTCATGCTGCTGCCACCAGAGTTGCAGGGGCCTGCCCCTGGGATCAGCCAGCAACTCCGGCAAAATTTCGAGCACGGGCCACACCAGCCGGTTGGCCCGCCAGGGATCCACCGCGCCCGCTCCTTCCGCTGCGATTTCCGGAGCCGCCGCCGCCAGCACCCCATCCACCAGTTGGCGCAGCTGGCTGCCGGGAAATGGGAAGCGAATGTTGGCGGCAATGCCGCCCAGGCCCACGGCCAGTTGCTCCCCCAGCCAGCGGCTGGTGGGCCAGGTATTTACCATCACCTGCACCTGCTCAAAGGGATCAGGTGGATTGAGTTTCAGCTGGGCGGCGAGGAGCTCAGCAAGCCACTCAGCCCTGTTTCCCCGAAAAACAGTGAGCAAGGTTTTGGGTCGCTAGACCAGGCAGCGGAGGCTGGTGGCTGGCCGCGCTGACACCTGGCGAATCGCCCTGGTCTCGGGGCAATAGGCCGTCAGTTCGCCGCCGTAGCAGGCACCCGTGTCCACCATCACGATCTGGGTTGGCCCCTCATCGCCCAGCCGCCGCACATGGGGCCCGGGGGTGTGGCCAATGATTACTTCGCCAAAGCGGCCGTCATAGGCCTGCCAAAACGGCATGCGCACGTTTAGGTCAGGCAACCAGGTTTGGGGGTCGAAGCCGGCGTGGGTTGCCACCCAGCCCTCCTGGCCGTAGGTCACGGGCAGATTTGCCAGCCGCTCTCCCCACAATCGGCTGTAGGTATCCCCCAGCTGGCGGTAGGTGTCGGAGCCGGCCAGGGCCTGGTGGGCCTGCCAGGGGGCGTTGCTGCCCAGGGCCCTGACCAGGTCGGCCTCATGGTTGCCCTTCAACCAGATGGCCCTACCGCTCTCCACCAGCGACCAGGCCAGTTCCATGGTGCGCTGGATTTCCGGGCCACGGTTGATCACATCACCGCAGAGCACGAGCCGGTCTTGGCTTGGCAGTAGGCGGACCAACTCCGCCAGGGGTTCTGCGCAGCCGTGGACGTCCCCGATCACCCAATGGCGGCAGGAACGGTTTGGGGACGTCATCAGTCCTTCGCGTTGCAAGCAGTCTGGCCCCCCAACCGATGCCTTGTCAGCCCCCCGGGTCAGGAATCGCTGGTACGGTCGCCCCCAAGTTGCCCGCGAGCCATCGATTCCCCTGCCCCGTCAGTAGATCCGAAATCCCTCTCCGTGGGCCAGAGGGTCCGGGCCCTGGTGGGTGCCCTCAATGGGGCTAAGCGCACCAATGAGGCCCTGGCCAACTGCTCCAACGGCGAGCAAATGCTCGATGTGTTGCTGCAGGCTTCGGCAAAATTGGGCCTGGGTCTGACCCGGGAGCAGTTGGCCGCCACACCCCCGATTCGCGATTGGGTCTGGTGGAAAAACAAGGAGGCAGTGTTCACCATCGGTGATGACAAACCGCTTTACCAGCAGGACAGGCCTAAAACCGGCAAGAAATTTTTAGGGCTGTTCTGAGGCCCCGGCCAGGGCGTTGGGGATGCTGGCGCTGGGGGCTTCGAACTGGCCATAGGCCACGAATTCCAGCCGCAGCTTTAAAAAAGTGATGAATTTCTGGTCGCTGGAGATCACGGCCGCAGAGGGTCTGGGCACGGCGCTGGCGATCGGCTCAAGCTCTGGGGCGTCGAGGAAGGCGGGCCGCCTAACCAGCCAGAAATCAATTTGCTTGTTCTGTTCTGAATAGTTGCGAACCCGTTCGCGCAACACCTCTTCGAGCGGTTCTTCCTCGGTGAGGAAAATCTCGCTGGCGGCAACGAAGTAGTAAGTGCTCATGGCGTAGCGCTGCCAAACAGGTGTTCGGTGCGCGGATTCTGGACCAAGGCCTTCATTTGGCGCACCGCCTGCTCCAGGCCAACGGCCAGGGCGCGGGCCACGATCGTGTGGCCGATATTTAGCTCTTCGATTCCCTCGATGGCGGCAATCGGCTCCACGTTTTGGTAGGTGAGGCCATGGCCGGCGTTGACCCTCAGGCCCAGGCTGCGGGCCATGAAGCTGGCCTCGCAGAGCCTGGCTAGCTCCCGCGGCTGCTGGGCCCAGCTGGCCTCGGCGTAGGAGCCAGTGTGCAGTTCAACCCAGCGGGCTCCCGTGGCTCGGCAGGCCTCCAGCTGGAGGGGATCTGCATCCACAAACATGCTCACCCCAATCTGGGCGGCCTGGAGTCGTTCCACCAGCGATTGGAGGGCATCCCTTTGGCCGGCCACATCGAGGCCGCCTTCGGTGGTCACCTCCTGCCGCTTCTCCGGCACCAGGGTGACCATGTCTGGCCTGATCTCGAGGGCGATCGCCGCCATCTCCTCAGTCGCTGCCATTTCAAGATTGAGCCTGGTCCTGACCAGCGAGCGCAGCAGCTTCACATCGCGGTCCTGGATGTGGCGCCGGTCTTCCCGTAGATGCACGGTGATGCCATCGGCTCCGCCCAACTCCGCCAACAGGGCGTAGCTGACCGGATCGGGCTCCATGCCGCGGCGGGCCTGACGCACGTTGGCGATGTGGTCAATGTTTACGCCGAGGCTGGCCATGGGCAACTAAAGGTTGCTCCCATTCAAAAGCCCCGGCAGGGCAGGGCAGGGGCCGCAAGCCCAACTGCCCGCAGTCTTGGGGGAACTACCGGCAGCACCCCTAGCGTTGGCCCCAATACTTGCAAGCAATCTGGTGGTGGCGACGGGAGCCCAATCGGCACTCAAACGCGAAAGCCAGCTCTGCAATGGCATCAACCCATGGTTGGCTCCATTGGCCACGGTGTTTACCCAGGACCTGGCCCTGCCCTTTTATTTCCAGGACATCCAAATTCTCGGTAGGCAACACCTGCCGACCCGGGGCCCCGTGCTGCTGGCACCCACCCACCGCTCCCGCTGGGATGCCCTGTTGATGCCCCAGGCGGTGGGTCGCCGTTTCAGCGGGCGCGATAGCCATTTCATGGTCACCGTTAATGAGATGCGGGGCCTGCAGGGATGGTTCCTGCAGCGCCTGGGCTGCTTTCCGGTGAACCAGGGCCGGCCTTCGTTGGCCAGCCTGCGCTACGCCGTTGATCTGTTGAAGAGCGGCAACCAGTTGGTGGTTTTTCCGGAAGGGGGGATCCGCAGCGACGACGGCCCGATTCGTCTCCACCAGGGCCTGGCCCGCCTGGCGATGCTTGCCGCCAGCCAGGGCGTGGATGTGCCGGTGCTGCCCGTAGGCATCGCCTATTCCCACCACCGCCCCCGCTTCCGCGATCGCACCGCCGTGGCCCTGGGTCAACCCCTTTGGATCAGGGGCCAAGGGCGGGAGGCTGCCCAGGCCCTAACTGGCCAATTGGCCGCGGCGATGGGGGAGCAGGAGCACCAGGCCCGCGGGGCCATTGATTTCGCTGCCTGATCCCTGGTTTGGCGATTTGGCCGGGGCCCGTAGAGTTGGCCAAACTTGTTTGATCTTTCGTGCTTAGGACCACCCGAGTCTTTTGCGGTGCTGCCTTGAGCCTGGCGGCCCTCTTGACTCCAGCCGTAATCCCCGCGATGGGGCTGCAGGCGGCCCGGGCCCAACAGCCCCAACCGGTGGACAACGCCCTCACCATTGCGGCGGTGCAAGGGGTATTGAACAAGGGCGACCAGGCTGCGGCCAGCGGCAACCTGACAGAAGCCCGCAGGCAATACGACCTGGCCCGGGATTACACCCGCAAGCTGCTGGGTTTTTACCGCGATTTGAGCGGTTCCTTCCGGGGCCTGGATGCCCGGATTCCCCGGGAAATGGACCAAAAGGGTCGCGAAGCCCTCGAAACCCTCGCCCAGGCAAACCTGCGCCTGGCGGCGGTTTTCCGCCGCCAGAACCAGTCCGAAGTGGCCGTGCCCCTGTTGGTTGAGGTGGTCAAGGTGATGACCCCGGCCAGCCCAGAGGGCCGCAAGGCCTATCAGAGCCTGGTGGAGCTTGGTTTTGCCTCCACCCCTTACACCGCTGGCCAGGTGCTAGATGCGGTGCCAGCCGCAGGTAAGTAGTCCATGGTTCAACCCGACGCGATCAAGGCGGCGATCGCCCTCTCCCTACCCGACGCCCAGGTGGAGGTAGAAGACCTCACCGGCGGTGGTGACCATCTCCAGGTAAAGGTGACCTCTGTTGCCTTCACTGGTTTGAACCGGATCAAGCAACACCAACTCGTCTATGGCGCCCTGCGCCAGGAGTTGGCCAGTGAGGCGATCCATGCCCTAGCCCTGCAAACTTCCGTTCCTTCTTGAGTCATGGACGCAACCACCAAGCAACGCATCGACGAACTCGTGGCAAGTAGCCCGGTTTTCGTATTCATGAAGGGCAATAAATTGATGCCCCAGTGCGGCTTCTCCAACAATGTGGTGCAGATCCTGCACTCCCTTGGGGTGGCCTTTGAAACTTTCGACGTGCTTTCTGATGGCGAAATTCGCCAGGGCATCAAGGAGTATTCCGAGTGGCCCACCATCCCCCAGGTTTATGTCAAAGGAGAATTCATCGGCGGATCAGACATCCTGATCGAGATGTACAACTCCGGCGAGCTGCGCGAAAAAATGGAAGTGGCCCTAGCCAGTTAGCTAGTAGAGCAGTTAGCGCCCCAGTTCGTACAAGGTGCTGGGGTCACCATTGGGCCCCACAAAGCTGGAGGGGTCACGGATCCAACGGTCCATGATTTCCTCAAGCCTGCGCTGCTGGAGGGGATCGAGGATTGAGGTGTGCCGGAGGGCGTGCAGGTAGCCGTCGGCATAGAGCCTCATTTCGACAGGGCTTTGGTAGCGATGCGCCATTTCCTGGCAGGCATCGCAAAGCGACTGAAAATGGCGGATGGCTTCTGGTTGTAGGAGCGCGTTCATGGGCCAAGTAACCCTCCTCCCATTCTGAACCTCGGCGCCAGCCCCTGCGAGCTTGCTAAGGGATTTGGCTTTTGGGGCCTTGGGCCAGCTGTAAAGGAATCGCCGACTACGCGTTTCTACCTACCAGAACAGCTAAGTTCGAGGGATGCTCTCATTAGCGCCGCAACAACCTCCTACGGCCAGCCAGCCCCTGCGGGTTTTGGTAGTAGATCCCCATGGCACCTTGCGCACCGTGCTCGCCCAAAGATTGAGGCAGGACGGCCATTTAGCGGCAGCCGTTGCCACGGCCCAAGAAGCGCTCGATGTGTGCCGTGACCAATCGCCTGATCTCTTGATCAGCGCCGAATTGCTGGAGGAAAGCGGCGCCCTGCGGCTGGCTGCCCAGCTGCGCTGTCAGGTGATGGTGCTGACGGCCCGCACGGGATCTGAACCGATTGTCAGCCTGCTGGATGCGGGGGCGGATGAGGTGTTGCGCAAGCCCTTCGGCCTTGAGGAATTGGCAGCCCGCTCCAGGAGCCTGCTGCGCCGTAAAGGCTCTGGCCTGCAGGAACGGGTATGCGTGGGCCCCTTGGAGGTGCACCTGTTGCTGCGCCAGGTAACCCTCAGGGACCAACCGGTCGAGCTCAGCCCCCGGGAATTTGCCCTGCTCTGTGCCCTGTTGATGCCGCCCGGGGTGGTGCGTAGCCGCCAGGAGCTGCTGACAATGGCCTGGCCCCCATTTAGTGGGGGCCCCCGCTCGGTGGACACCCAGGTGCTTACCCTGCGCCGCAAGCTGGAGCAGGCTGGTCTGGGCGAGGGCGGTGGCATCGAAACAATGCGCCAGCAGGGTTATCGCTTTAGCCTCGAAACCCTGCCCGAGGGCGGTGCGGATCCGGCAGGTGTGGAGGATGGGCCCAGCGGTAACCAGCGGCAGCCGCTCAATTCCCTGTTTTAAAGGCTAGGGCCAGGGTCGCCTCCCCCACCAACATCGAGCCACTGAGCAAGGCCAGGAGCTGGTATGTCCAAGGTGGGCTGATGCGGCCAATGCCGCTGCTGTCCAGGCCCGAGGCCTGGCTGAACAGCTCTAGGAATTCGTCAAACCTGGCAATGCGTTGGGGCAGCAGGTAGGCCGATCCATCCAGGCAGCGCAGATAAAAGACTCGCCCCCCCTGGCTGGTGGCCACGGCCGTAAGCCCGGTAATGGCGCTCCAGCTTTGGCTCCAGCTGCGCCGAATCAGCCAGTTGCACCAGCTTGGGTAGCCCACGGCAATGCCCCCTGCGTCTATCACCACCTCCTCGCTGGTGGCGGCCACAACCAGGGCCAGGCCCAGCACCAGGGCGCCAAGCAGGGCCAGGCGCCAGGGGGCTGGGGCCAATAGGGGCAGGGGAGCCACCAGGGCCAGGTAGAGGCCCAGGAGGGTGAAGCGAATCACCGCCGCCATCGAATAGCGGCTTGGGCCGATGGCCTGGGTCATCGGTCTTCGGGGGAGCCGGGCAGTGGTTCAATCAGGTTGGGTGGCTGGTATTTACCCCCGAACAGCTCCGCCTCCCGCCCCCTCCAAAACTCCCCCAGACGCATTAGGTCGGCGTGGGCCTCCTGGAGCAGGGCCATGTATTGACCAGGTTCCATCGTGTCCTTGGCCTCCTTGATTTTGGTGAGCCGCAGCAGCTGCAGCATCCAGGGCTTGCCCAATTCGCCCCGCTGCTCCAGGTAGCGGGCCAGATCGGCTGAATTTGGGGTTTGGGAATCTCCCATCCGCTAGCCCAGAGAAATCTCAATTAACCCTATGGAAGCTGCACTAAGGGCGTGGCTGGTCCAGGCTCGGAAAGCCGAACGGCGCGCCCCCCCATCGCAAGGATCAGTAGAGATCGGGGCGGCGGTCGGCCAGGTAGCTAGTGCCCGTCGGGTGAGTGGGTCCGTAATCGCCGGGACAACAATCGGCGATCAGCAGGGTGGGTTCGGGCCTGGCCGCCACCAGCACATCGCCGTGGGGGCCAGCTACCACGCTGTTGCCGAGGTAGCCCGCCATCACTTTCCCGTTAACGCTCTCTTTACCGCAGCGGTTGGCGTAGGCCACGAAGCAGTTGTTGTGGAAGGCGTTGGCCGGGATCAGATTCCTGGACACATCCGGGTAGGAGCGGTCTGTGTGTTCGCCATTGCTGAGGGTTGCAAAGCTGTCGGCGGCGGTGGGAATTAGCACCAACTTGGCCCCCTCCATCGCCAGGCTGCGGCTCAGCTCGGGGAATTCGGCCTCGTAGCAATTGAGTAGGCCCAGGGGGAAGTCATTCACCCGCTGCACCGTGAAGGCTGGGCCCTCCTCGGCATGGAGGTAACCGGAGCTCCAGCAGAGCTTTTCATCGGGCCCCCAGAGATGGGTCTTGCGGTAACTGCGCAGCAGGTTGCCCGCTGAATCAAACAGGGCTATGGCGTCGTAGAAGCGCTCCTCGCCTGCCACCTGGGCCCGCTCTGGATAGGGAACTGCCATCGCCAGGCCATGGCGCCGGGCCGCCGCCGCCACCCGCTGCAGGCTTGGGCCATCACTGGGTTCGGCCAGGGCCCGGGCAATTTCCGGCGTAACTATGTAGCCACTGAGATACAACTCCGGAAAGGCCAGCAGCTGTACCCCGTGTTTGGCCGCAATGGCTGCCACCTGCTCAAGCCGCACCAAGTTTTCTTCCACCGCCTGGGCGGTGCCCGCCGTGCCCTCCCCCTGCCAGATACCCAGGCGCAGGCCCTCGCCTGGGCCCGGGGGCTCCTGATGGATAAGGGTGTGCAGTCGGTAGGGCCCTAGGGGCCGCCCATCTGAAGAGATCGTCACGGCTGGAGCCACGGGGTCCCAGTGTCGTTTAAGACCTGGGTTAATGCCAACACAGACAGGTTGAGGGATCTGGCCTTGAATGGTGGATTCGTCTTCAGTCCATGCCCCCGCGTCGCCGCTCTGATGTTCTGGGGCTAAACGCCGGCCTCAGCACCCGCCTGACGGCCGACCAGCTCCCTGCTGAAATCCCCCGTGACCGGCTGGGGAGCAAGGGTCTGGGCCCCGACATGGCCTACGAGGTGATCCACGACCACCTGATGCTTGATGGCAATGCCCGGCTGAATCTGGCGACCTTTGTGGGTACCTGGATGGAACCCCAGGCGCGGCAGCTGATGGAAGAGTGCGCCGATAAAAACATCATCGACAAGGACGAATATCCGGAAACCGCCGAGCTGGAGGAGCGTTGTCTGCGCATCCTTGCGGATCTTTGGCATGCCCCCAATCCGGCGGACTCGGTAGGTACCTCCACCACCGGCTCGAGTGAGGGCTGCATGCTTGGTGGCCTGGTGCTCAAGTGGCGCTGGCGTCAGCGCCGCCAGGCCGCCGGCCTCAGCACCGAGCGACCGAACTTAGTGATGGGTAGCAATACCCAGGTCTGTTGGCACAAGTTCTGCACCTATTTCGATGTGGAAGCGCGGGAGGTGCCAATTACGCCCCAGCGATTGCAGCTGGGGGCCCCTGAGGCGGTGGCTGCCTGCGACGAGAACACCATTGGCGTGGTGGGCATTCTCGGCAGCACCTTTGATGGCAGCTATGAACCGATCGAGGCGATCCACCGGGCCCTCGACGATCTCCAGGCCAGTCGGGGGCTCGACATTCTCATGCACATTGATGCCGCCTCTGGGGGGTTTGTGGCGCCCTTTAATTCCCCCGAACTGCGATGGGATTTCCAGCTACCGAGGGTGCAATCGATTAACTCCAGCGGCCATAAATACGGCGGAGTTTTGCCTGGAGTGGGTTGGGTGCTGTGGCGTGATGGCTCGGCGTTGCCCGAAGAGCTGCGCTTCAACGTCAATTATTTGGGCGGTGAAATGCCCACGATTGGCATGAATTTTTCGCGGCCTGGTGCCCAGATTGTGGGCCAATACTTCAATTTTCTAAACCTGGGCTGGGAGGGTTATGCCAGGCGCATGGCCAGCCTCGAGGCGATCGCCTGTCACCTGGCCGATGGTCTGGCTGCCCTGGCACCCCTGAAGTTGGTGAGCCATCCCCTGGGCCAGTTGCCCGTGTTTGCCCTGGCGGTAGATCCCGCCGTAACCAAATGGGATGTTTTCCAACTCTCCGACAAGCTGCGTGAGCGGGGCTGGCTAGTGCCTGCTTACACGATGCCCGCCGATTGCATGCAAATGGAGGTGCTTCGTTTTGTTGTGCGGGCGGGCTTCAGCCGCGACATGGCCGACCAACTGCTGGAGGACGTGGAACGATCTGTGGAGTGGTTCGAGGGCCTGCCATCGGCGATGCCCAAGCCGTTTAAAGCGACCGCGGGTTTCCACCACTAGTGCCCATCAGGCTGGCAGCTTCCAGGGGTTTAGGCCCAGGTCGGCGCCGATGCGGTGGGCGCAGGCAAAACCGCTAAAGGCCACGGCATTGAGGCCCTGGCCCGGGAAGCAGGAGTCGCCAACGTTGTAGAGATTGGCCAGGCCGGTTTTATTGAAGGGCATCGGCAGCAGCCCCGGCAGCCGCAGGGCAGGGATCGGGCCATAGGTGCCGCCCATGCGGCCCAGGAAGCGGCGGTGGGTGCGGGGGGTGCCGATCTCTTGGTGGCGGATGGCGCCGGCCAGTCCGGGCAGGATCGCCTCGAGGCGCTGCACCAGGCGGGCGGCATCGGCATTTTTCTTGGCCCGGTAGGCGGAGGGGCTGAGGTTGCGCCAGTGGCCGTTGTCGCTGGGGGTGAAGGTGTGCACGATGTGGCGACCCTCCGGTGCCAGGGCGGGATCGAGCAGGGTGGGGATCGACACGAAAATCACCCCCTGTTCCGCCTCCATCTGGCCCCAGTCCTCGAGGATTAGGTGGTGGCAGTGGCAACCATCGGGAATCAGCGCCGCATCGACGCCCAGGTGTAGCGATAGGAAGGAGGGTGAGGGCCTGTAGCGCCTGCGCCAGGTGGTTTCGGCTCTTGGGGTGTGCGCCGCATCCACGAGGGCGGAGGTTCTGGGGCGCTGCACGTCGGCGCTTTCCTGCTCGGTTTCAAACGTGTCCCAGCGGGTGGCGTTGCTCACCACGCGGCGGGCGCGAATCTCTTCGCCATCGGCCAACTGCACCCCCACGGCTTCACCGTTTTCGATCAACACCTTGGTGACCCTTGCCCTGTAGCGAATCGAGCCGCCATGGCTCTCCAGGCCCGCCACCAGCTTCTCGGCAATTACCCCGACCCCCCCCTTGGGGTAGTTGATGCCACCGGCATGGCGATCGGAGAACACCATCCCCGCATTGATCATTGGCGTCAGATCGGCCGGC
Source organism: Cyanobium sp. WAJ14-Wanaka (assembly GCF_024345375.1). NCBI lineage: Bacteria > Bacillati > Cyanobacteriota > Cyanophyceae > Synechococcales > Prochlorococcaceae > Cyanobium > Cyanobium sp. WAJ14-Wanaka. The sequence goes on from NZ_JAGQAZ010000001.1 coordinate 281,439, forward strand.
ATCACCGACCAGCAGAAGCACTCCATGTCGATGAACTTCAGGAGCTGTTCATCCTTGATGTGCCTGCGGGCCACATCGCCCACATTCACCGGTAACCAGCGGGCTAACCCCAGGCAGGCCAGGGGTGCCTGGAAGAACACCTTGGCCAGATAGGCCGGATCCTCCAGCGATAGCAGGGGCATCGCATCGAGACAGTTGAACACCTGCCAGCAGGTGTCGTAGAAGGCGCGAATGCCCGAGGCCTCGTGGGGGAATAGGGCTGACAGCCTGGCCACAAAGCTCTGGTAGTCGCGGTCGACCGCCACATTCAGGCCACCGGGCAGGTGGTATTCGAGCTGGGCCGGATCGGGGATGGTTTCGCAGTGTTGGCCCACATCCGCCAGGGCCCGGGTGAGCAGGTTGGTGTGGCCCTTTTCGCCAAAGCCAAAAATCATCGAGGCGCCCACATCAAAGGTGTAGCCCTCGCGCTTGAAACTGCCGCCACTGCCCCCGGGGATCAGGTAGCGCTCCAGCACCAATGTTTTTGCCCCCTTGGCGGCCAGCTGGGAGGCGGTCACCAGGCCGCCGACGCCCGCCCCAATCACGATCACATCCCATTCTTGGCTGGGGTTGAGATTTTTGGCGGTGCTCAAGGAACCATCTGGACCTGCTGGGCTGACCCTAGGTGCCCGTTTAGGCCTAATGGAGGAAGGGCTCTAGGTCGGCCAGGGACCGGTCGCGGTAGGCCCCATAGCGGCGCCTTTTATCGCGAATCCGCTCCGCCAACGCAGGCATTAGGCCGAAATTAGGCGGCATTGGCTGGAAGCCACCCCGCTTGGCCTTGCCGGCGCCGGGGGCCTCGCAGATGAAGTGGGTAAGGGCGCCGATCATCGTGGTGGCGGGCAGCTCGATCGGGCTTTGGCCCAGGGCCAGGCGGGCGGCATTGGTGCCCGCCAGCCAGCCCCCGGCTACGGCGGCGGCATAGCCCTCGGTGCCGGTGATCTGGCCTGCGGCAAACAGCCTTTTGCGACGGCGAAATTGCAGGGTGGCATCCAGCAGTTGGGGGGATTCCAGAAAGGTGTTGCGGTGCATCACGCCGAAGCGCACAAATTCGGCCTTTTCCAGGCCCGGGATCAGCCGCAGCACCCGTTTCTGTTCACCCCATTTGAGGTTGGTCTGGAAACCCACCAGGTTCCAGAGCTGGCCGTCCTTGTCCTCCTGGCGCAGCTGCACCACCGCATAGGCCCGCTTGGTGCGCCGCACATCCCGGTCGTTCACATCCCCCCAGCGGGGATCCCAGAGACCAATTGGTTTGAGGGGCCCATAGCGCATCGTGTCCTCACCCCGGCGGGCCAGTTCTTCGATGGGAAGGCAGCCCTCAAAAAAGCAGGCGTTGCCCTTTTCAAAATCCTTTAGTTCGGCCTGCTCGGCATTCAGCAATTCCGCGCGAAAGGCCAGGAACTGCTCCTTGTCCATCGGGCAGTTGATGTAGTCGGCATCCCCCTTGTCGTAGCGACTGGCCCGAAAGGCCCGATCCAGGTCGATGCTCTCCCCTTCCACGATGGGGCTGGCGGCATCGAAAAAGTGGCACTCGCCGCGGCCGGTGAAAGCCTTTAAATCCTCGGCCAGGGGCTCCGAGGTGAGGGGGCCGGTGGCGAGCACGGTGATCTGGTGGGCAGGCGGTAGGCCCAGCTGTTCCCGGCGTTCGATGCTCACCAGGGGATGGTGTTCAAGGGCTGCGGTGAGGGCTGCGCTGTAGCGACCCCTATCCACCGCCAGGGCCCCACCGGCCGGCACGGAATGTTCGTCGGCGGTGCCGATTACCAGGGAGCCAAGTCGGCGCAGTTCCTCCTGCAGTAAGCCTGCGGCCCGGTCACTGGAGAGGGCCCCAAAGCTGTTGCTACAAACAAGCTCAGCAAAATTTTCGCTGTGGTGGGCGGGGGAGCGCCGCACCGGACGCATCTCCACCAGCCTCACCCTCAGGCCGGACTGGGCAATTTGCCAAGCGGCCTCGGTGCCTGCCAGACCGGCCCCTATCACCAGGAGCTCCGGCGGCTCAGGTCGTAGGAACGTAGGCAGGCAACGGCGCAGGAGGGCCCGCTTAGATCCTTTCCAGGCCAATGGTTTCAGGCTCAGGCGCGGGCGCGCTTAAGCATCAGCTGCAGTTGACCTACGGCTGCCCGGCCGATGTGGAACACGGCCCAGCTGGCGGCAAGAAGGATCGGAGTTGCAACCAGCACCAGCCGTGCGTCCATGGAAGGCAAAAACAAGATTGGGCGATCCTAATGACTGAGCTGCTGTTTCCGCTTTATCTGCCGATTTCCTGCAGTGTTTGGTAATTCAGCTGGCCCTGGCGTGGGCCATGGCCAGCTGGCGATATTTGCGGGCGTGCAGACGCTGCTCCTCAATCGCCTCTGGGCTGAGCTGTCTTTTCACCTGGGCGGGGGCACCCATCACCAGGGCGCCGGCCGGCACATCTTTCGTGACCACCGACCCCGCAGCCACCAGCGCGCCCGCCCCCACGGTGACGCCGTTCAGCACTATGGCGCCGATGCCAATTAGGCAGCCGTCCTCGAGGGTTGCGCCATGGATTACGGCCCGATGGCCGATGGTCACATCCGCGCCGATCAGCACCGGTTGGTCTGGATCCCCATGCAGCACTGCGCCGTCTTGCACGTTTGAGCCTTCGCCCACGGTGATCGGGCAGACATCGCCGCGGGCCACTGCGGTGGGCCAGAGGCTGGCCCCGGCCGCCAGGCGCACATCACCAACCACAACCGCCGTGGCGGCCACCCAGGCAGCGCTATCTATCTGGGGATCTGGCCAGGGAAAAGCAGCCATCTACAAAGAGTCCTACTGGCTCCATTCTTTCCCCATTTCAGCTAACCCGCATTGGCCCCTTGGAGGACACCCCCCCTGGGTGATACCTTCCTTTGGTGCCTAAAAGGCGCGGGTCGCTAGCTCAGCGGTAGAGCACTCGGCTTTTAACCGATTGGTCCTGAGTTCGAATCTCAGGCGACCCATGGGCTTACTTGTCTTGCGATGACTGGCTGTAGCCAGTCAGTCAGGGGAAAGGTTGGTGAAGGATGGTCGCGGAAAGCCCGCGGCCCATCCAAAGGCCAGGAGAATTCGGCAAAGCCGAGGCCCTGCACCCGATGGAGCCAGAAGTAGGCAAGCCCGAGCCGACTAGCCCTCGGGATCATCACCATCCGGTGCCGATGGCTTTTGTGAGGCTCTACGGCCTGTTTGCCGTGCTGTTTGTACTGATGCCTGAGTGGATGGATGTTCTGCTCAGGCAGTCCGCTAAGGGGCGCATAGGTGCCAGTTGGGAACGGGATCGGGAAGCTGGTGGGCCCTCCTTACCGCGGCCACGCCGACTAGTCAGCCTTAGCCAACCAGGCAGCCGTCGCCGCTCAACCCTGGCGTCCTCAACCCTGGCGAGCTGGGTGCTGCTTATCGGCATTGGCGCTGGCCTGGGTTGGGGAGGCACCGTGCTTCTTGGTCGCGGCCGGACGCCCAGCTCGAGCGAGGCAACCATTGCCAGCAGGCCCCAAGTGGTTTCGCTTGTGTTGTATGCCGCCCAACCAAGCTGGGTCGAGGTAAGGAGCCTGGAGGGGCGCCCGATCTACGGGGCCATTTTCCAGGGCAAAAAAAGCTGGCGCCTTGGCGAGGGTCTTGAGGTGTTGGCGGGTCGCCCCGACCTGGTAATTGCGGCGGTGGGGAACCAACCTGCCAGGGCTCTGGGGCGAATTGACCAAATCGATTGGGTGACTTTCAAGCCTGGAGATGGCCGTGACGCAGGCAGCGCTAGGTGATCGGCCAGGTAGGTATCGCCGGCATCGTGAGAATGGATCAACAAGCGAGCAGGCTAATCTGGCTAACTAACCGGGCTAACTCGCCGGGGGGCCGCGGTTGATGGCTAAGCGCAGCGTTCAGGCCTACATAGAGGAAATCCCCAGCTGGGAGGGAGGGGCCCAACTGGCCGGACCGCCACTTTCCGGTATGCAGTGGCTTGTGTGGTCGCTGGCCACTGCGGGCAAGTTTTTTGAGGGGTTGATCGTGTTCATGGGCGGCATCGCCCTGCCGTTGATCGCCGATCAATTTGGGATGACTACTACCGATAAGGGATTTGTTACGGCGGCCACCTTGGCCGGGATCCTGGTGGGGGCCCTAGCCCTGGGGGGCCTCGCCGATCGCTTCGGCAGAAAGCCAGTGTTTATCGGCGAAATGGTTCTGCTGGCGGTAGCCCTGATCGCTGCGGCCCTTAGCCCCGACACCAATAGTTTGGTGGCTGCCTTGTTTGTGATGGGTTTGGCCCTTGGGGCCGATTACCCCACAGCCCACTTGGTGATCTCCGAAAGCATCCCCGCCGCGGTGCGCGGTCGGCTGGTGCTGGGTGCCTTTAGTTTCCAGGCCCTTGGGGCGATTGTCGGCACGGCGATTGCCGCGGTGCTCCTGGCCAATAAGCCTGAATTGAGCACCTGGCGGCTCTTCTATCTGCTCCCGGTGGTGCCCGTGCTGTTGGTGGTCTGGGGCCGCCTATTTCTGCCCGAAAGCAGCCACTGGTTGGTTAGCAAGGGCAACGTCAAAAAAGCCGAGAAGCAGCTGCGTAAGTTGCTGGGCCGCAACGATGTGGAGTTGCTGGATGTGCTGATAATTAAGGAAGGTAATATCAAACGGAGTAGCCATTGGGGCCAGCTATTTCAGGGCAAGCTGCAGCGAGCCACGATTTTGGCCTCGGTGCCCTGGTTTCTGCAGGACATCTCTACCTATGGGATCGGAATCTTTACGCCGGTGATTATTGCCGCCGCCTTCGGTGCTGAGGCAAATGAAAACAACGTGGCCGCCGTAATTCATAACGACCTGCTGGGAGCTCGGGGCACGGCCCTTGTGGATGTGGGCTTTCTAGTGGGCATCGCCTGCGCCATTGTCTTGGCTGACCGTTGGGGCCGAATCCGACTGCAGATAATTGGTTTTGTGGGCTGCGCAGCCGGCTTGATTATTGCCGCCCTAGGAAATATTGGAGGCCATAGCAACCTGGTGGTGATCGTGATTGGCTTCATGCTGTTCCAGTTCATGACCAACCTTGGCCCCAACGCCCAGACCTACCTGCTGGCGGGGGAGGTTTTCCCCACTCGGCTGCGGGGCCAGGGGGCGGGTCTGGCGGCAGCTATCGGCAAAGTTGGGGCGGTGCTTACGGCATTTTTGTTTCCCACCCTGCTGGCCAATTGGGGCACGGAAAGACTATTACCCCTGTTGGCAGTTACCTCCTTGGTGGGTGCCTTAATTACCTGGATCTACCGGATCGAGACCACCGGAGTGGATTTAGAAACCATCTAGCTTTAGAGTTTAGTTTGGCCGCTTATCGGGCTGATTTTTTGTAATTCGGCCTGGATTTCAGGATTAGCCTTGAAGCTGCGCCACTGGGCTGAATTGATTATCTGGCGAGCTGCTGCCACCCCAAACCTTTGGCCTGCTTCCACGTCTGACGGGAAATGCACCCCACAGAGAACGCGATTCGAGCCGCCAAGTGCCCCCAGGGCCACGATTTCACTTTGACGTTTTGGAAATAGATCGGCCAATAGTTCTGCGGTGGCGCGGAACCAGGTGGCATGGCCCGAGGGGTATGAGTTGGTCCCTTCCAGGGGTAGGCAGGGTTTTATCTGGGGGAATTGCACGAAGGGCCGCCGGCGCGCCAGTTCCTTCTTAAAGCTGTCCTTGACGGCATCGATAGGTACAAGAAAGGAAATCAAGCCAGCATTGAGCCTGGGGGTGTTTCGCGCCATGTCGACCCCCAGGGTGCGGCTAAAGACGGATGGATTTCGCTCCAGGGTGAGCCAGGTATTTGCCTCCATTTCGGGCGTGCGGGTTTTCTGGAGCCAGAGCAGAATTGCCAGGTCGTTGTTGGCGGCTGGGCTGCCTGGGGCGGGCGGCTTTCCGATGGCCTGGCCGAGGGGCTGGCGATCAAGTTGGAGGCCTTCGGCTTGGGCCCAAGCCGCTGGCGGTTCCCCGCTGGCCACGGCCAACAGCGATAACATCGGTAGAAGGGCAATTGCAGGGCGAGCCACAGTGTTTAGCGCTGAAGGATCTTGGGATCTGCACAGGATTCTGAGCCCTCAAGAAGAAGGCTCTGATCGAATGCTCTCACCGTTGGTTTGGTTGAGCCTTTACTGTAGCGGAGTTGATATAGGCGGTTAAAGTCGTTGTCTACAATTGGGGGCATCGTAGGCCAGCCCAAACCGGCAACTAGTTCTGGTAGGTGGCGGTGCTCCCAAATGAAAATTAAATTGGCACCACCATAATAGGGATCAGCTAGGATCTTTTCACCAGCCTGTTTCATTAGGACCTCCGCCTCCTTGAAAATGCGAATATTGACCCCACTTTTAATAGCCAGTGGCACAGCTGTTTGATAGCTACGGGCATTTTTACCAGTGTCTTGATTTAGAAAATATGTCAGAATATGGTCAACTTTTCCGAAACAAGCTGGCAGCACTGCCGCCAGATCCATGGCCCTTTGGAAGCCTGTGGGGGAGAGATTGTAATTGGCATGGTCTTCGCCTTTGTGGCCGTGGCGCATCAACAGAATTTGTGCGGGCTGGGCGAGCACTGGGGCCGCGCAGATTGTCAGCCCCAAGAAAAATAAAAATCCTAAATGTGTTCCCGGATACAAGCTTCGGATTCGCGTCACAGCCTTGATAATTTTTAGGGCCTTTGATTATGATCAAGTACCAATTTTAGCAGCATGTCAATTCTGCCCCAGCTGCGTCCGACTCCAGGCTCCCTTGATTCCCGCAGGCTTTCGGATCGGCTGGGCGATATGCCCAATAGCCTATTTCTCGCTGATGGTCGGGCTGATTGCAGTTTATCTGTAGTGGTGCTAAAGCCGAATCAGGTGTTCCTTCGTAACAACTTAAGAATCGAAGAGCTGAAGGAGCTTGTTGAAAGTGGTGATCCCTTTTGGCTTCGCATTGGTGGCCTTGGGCAGCCCCAATTAATCTCCAGCGTGTTGAGTTGCTGCGGAATTCCCGAGGTATTTAGGCCCCTACTGCTGGAGGTGCCCCAGATTCCACGGGTTGACTCCTTTGCCGAGGTGATCACGGTGGTGGTGCATCGCCTGCGCTTTGGCCATGATCCCCTCAATTTGGTGAGTGATCAGGTGGGGATGGTGCTCACCCACAAGATGCTGATCTCCATAGAAGAGGCTCCGAGTAAGGAGCCCTTCCCTGCCTTGACCGAATGGCTGCTCCATAAATCTCCAGCAGCTACGGCCGATGATCTAGATGATCTGCTCCATTATTTGGTCGACAATTTGTTGGATGGCATCTTCCCGATGCTGGAGCAGATGGCTAGCCGCCTTGATGACCTGGAGGAATCTGCCCTCAGGGATCCGCGGCCGGGTGTTTTGAACCGTGCCTACCAATTGCGTATCAATCTGCGGCGCATTCGCCAGCAGCTCTGGCCCCTGCGCCATCAGATCCTGCTATTCCTGCGCCAAAACCAACCGGTCATGGGGCCCGAGGCACTGCTGGGGTTTCAGGAGATGGCCCAGAACGTGGAACAGATTTTTGATAGCTGCGAAATTCTGCGTCACCAATGTGATGCCGTTACCGAGGCCCACATGGCCAGCAGTGGCAACCGCATGAACCAGATCATGAAAACCCTCACGATCGTTTCTTCAATTTTTGCGCCGCTCACCTTTATAGCCGGTATTTATGGCATGAACTTCGACAACATGCCTGAGTTGCACTGGCCCCACGGCTATCAAATCGCCCTCGTGTTGATGGGTGCCATAGCCACTATCATGACCACCATGCTTTGGCGCCGGGGCTGGTTTGAGGATTGGACCAGCCGCCGGCGTTAGCGGCGCGAATATATTTTTTGCAGGTGATTCAGCTCAGATCTAGCCACCATCCGCTGCTGGGGCCCTCCACCATCCAGCGGCTCCCCCAGTTTTTAGACGAATAACGCACGGACCGGCCGCTGCCGACCGAGCGCTTGCAGAAGCCCCCGGCCACCAGATCCGCTTCTCCGTAGGGATCGTGCATCAGCCATTGGGAGCTGGCCGGATCAAAACCCACCACCAGGCTCCAGTGGCCGCCACCTCTGGGGGCGCTGACTGGGCCATGGTGCAACCACCCCACCGGGCAGGGGATGCCCCGCATCAATCGGCTAATTAACAGTTGGATTGAGCCATCGCTGCGAAAGCGGGCCGCAATGCCCAGCCTTCTAAGGGCCTGTAGTTGGGCCGGGGCGCTGGTGCTGTCGCCATAGCGCTGCACGATTTGGAGATACTGGTCGTCCGGTTGTGCTGCACCTGCCAGGGTTGTTGGTTTGAGGAAGGCTGCGGCCATCGCGCAGCTGGATGAAAAGCACATGCGCTCGCCCTGGGAGGTGGCGCTATCGCGTTGGGACAAGTAGGGAACTGCCAGCTGGATCAGTTGCTGGCTGGCGGGAGTGGAAATCACGGCATGGAGCGCGGTGCTCCATAGGGTTCCGTGGCCCCATGGCCAGTTCCAAAGCTTCCTGTTGGATATTTATTTGCGTACGAGCAAGGATCTGTTCGCCCCTTTCCCAGGCGGATTTTCGTGAAAGAAGCTCCAGATCATTGAACCATTTGGTTTTGGTCATCTGGCCGCCATGGAGGCGGATGTGATACACGTATGCCCCGATTACTACGCCCGGCGCCATTGATGTAACTGCCATCATCATGCCAATGTCTTCCGCCTGGGGGAGCCCCATCCAGCCCCCAGCTTTTTTAAGCAAATTTGCCTCCACCAGCAGGGTGGTTGGACCGAGGGGAATGCTGTCGCTTGGGCTGGGCCATGCCCGCCAAATGTCCCCAGCCGCACTGGGGCCTGGGGACACTATTGCGGGATCCAGCTTGTGGTCATCGGTGCAATAACCAGCCGCCCAAAGGGCACCATGGTTGCAATTGATTGCTTCCAGCCGTTTGTCGATTGAATGGGGGTGGAGCCAGTCGTCGTCGTCTGCACTGGTAATCCAGCGGCCCTTTGCCACGGCTAGCCCTAGGTTTCGAGCTGCCGCCTGGCCCACGGGGCGTTCGGTATAAATTATGGTTGCATATTTGCAGAAATCTATGGGCAGAGGCTCCCGTTTTGTTCCGTCTACAACTATTACGTGCTCAATATCGCAGTCATTGTTTTTGAGGCTTTGATTTAGCTCCTCCAGCATCTCCAGGCGATCCGGCAGGAGCCTGGTGGGGGTTATTACGCTTATGGTCATCTAATGCCTACGTACTATGGAGGCATCGATTTGTTGCTTAAAACTTGATATTTTGCCGACCATATTATTGCCGGCCATATTGTTCATTTATTTACCTTAGCGGCTTCATCTCTGCGCCGTTGCTTCGCCGTTGCTGTGATGTTGGTTCGCGCAGATTTGGCCTAGCTCCTTCCCCAGCGCTCACTGAGGTCCCATAGCTCACGGGCTAGTGCTTCGGATTTGGCCTCAGCACTGGGCTCGGATGGCCCAAATTCCAACCTGCCGGGGCCCAGCACCCTGTTGCTCCAGTAGCCAAAGCCAGGCCGTTTGTCCATGAAATTGCTTGCCAGCCCCGCCAGCAGTGCCCCCGCTTTTTGGGGTGTTTCGCAGACCCGCAGCAGGTCTCGGGCAGCGAAGGCAAAGAGGGCTTGGCCCAAGGGGTTGTGGCTGCGGCTGTAGCGAAAGAAGCCGCCGTCTTGGCGCGGGATCACCAGCCCCGGGCTCCAGGCCAGCACCTGAATTTGCCCCCGTTGTCTGCGTTCCAGCTCCTGGGCCATCAGCAGGTTGCAGAGCTTGCTGTCCTTGTAGGCCTTTTCGGCATTGAAGCGGCTGATTCCATCGAGCATCGGCGCCCCCGGGCCCTGGCGCAGCCCGTCTAGATCGCCAAGCCCGGCAGCCTGGCCGACCTTGCCGCCAGGGGTGCTGGGGTCGTGCACCTCCGAGCCCGTAACCACCAGCCGCGGCTTGCTGGCCTGCTTCAGCAGGGGCAAAAGCTGCTGCAGCAGCACCTGGTGGGCCAGATGGTTTACGGCGATCGTCAGCTCAAAGCCCTGGGCCGACCATCGCGTCTCGGCGGCGCCGCTGTATTGCAGGCCTGCGTTGAGCACCAGGCTGTGTATGGGTTTGCCTGCCTGGAGCAAGGATTGGCCGCACTCCAGGACACTGCCCAGATCCGCCAGATCGCAGATCGGCGTTTGGATCTGGCTTTCCAGGCCCTGGCCCAGGCCCGCAAGGCGGTTGCGCAGCCCAGTGGCCGTGGCCCCATCCCGGCAGGGCAGGGTTAGTTGATGGCCAGCTGCTAGCAACTGGCTTGCCGCTTCGAAGCCGATCCCGGAGCTGGCGCCGGTGATCAGGATGTGCAGGCTTGGCTGGTTCCCGTCACTCCCCATGGGACCTGCCTGGATTGGTTTTCATTTTGCCGCTGCCAGCCGATGATCGGTCAATGGGCGATCAAGAGCTTGTGCTGCTGCACGCGGCACCTTCCTATTACTCGATGGTGGCCCGGCTGGCCCTGGTGGAGGCGGGCGTGGCGTTTTGCAGCCAATTAATAGATATCCATTTGGCCAAGCAGCAGCTAGGTGATCGCTACCGCCAGCTCAACCCGGCGATGACGGTGCCGACACTTTGTGCGGCCGATTGGAGCTCCCCTGGGGCTCGGATCTGGACTGATAGCCGCGACATCCTGACCTTTGCATCCCAGTCGGCTGCTGCTACCTGGCTGGATTTTTGCCCCAATTTGCGAGATCAGATTGCCGATGTGGTGGCGGGCCACTACGCCATCTCGATCGAGGACCTCACCTTTGGTAAGGCCATTCTCAGTAATCCCGTGCTGAAGCGGATCGTGCCGAAGCTGCTCCAATCGCTTGTCGACGGCCTGGAGCGGCGGGCAGAGGGGGCCGCCGATGGAGGGGCCAGCCTGCGGGCGAAGGCGCAGCAAAACCGGGAGAGACTTGCCTATTTCAGCCAGGGCAGCCAGCTGGACAAACTCGATTTGATGCGGACTCAGGTGGGCAGCTATCTGGCTTCTTTGCCCCTGGTGACTGGGGGGCCAGGCCTGTTTGGCGATCGCCCCAGCAGCGCCGATGTGGTGGTGGCTGTGTTGTTTGCCCGTTTGGAGATGATCCAGGAGCTGGACCTGGAGGCCCGCCCCGATTTGCAGGCCTGGTGGCTGCAGTTCCAGCAGCGCAAGAGCTTCAGGCAGGCTGAAATTTGGACCCGCTTTCGCCGCCGCCGCTTTGTCCAGGCGATCTTTGTGGCGAAGCTGGGCCCCAGGCCAATTCCCGTCTAGGGTTCGATCGACGGATCCGGCTCCCTGGAGCTGGTCAAACGAGGAAAGTGCGGTGAGGGGTTACCCAAATCCGCCGCTGTCCCGCAACTGTGATGGGGTTGTGCCCCTTAGTCAGAACACTCGCCGTCTGTCTACCACCTCGATCTCGGCGCGGACCGAGCATTGCCCATGAAACGTTTTTCGGCGCCGTTGGCGTCCTTTTCTGCTGTTGCAACCCTGCTGCTTGCGGCGATTCCAGCCCAGGCCCACGGCTCAGCCGGCGCTGGCCTAGCTGGTGGGGGATTGGCTGGTGGCCTGATGCATCCCCTGATGGGGCTCGACCACCTCTTGATGCTGTTGGCAGTGGGCGCCGTAGGGGCATTTATTTCCCCTGCGCTGCTGGGCTGGGCCCTTGGCGGCGCCCTAGTTGGCGGGATGGTTGGCAGCTCTTTGGCTTCCTTCGGCCTCAATTTGCCGGCGGGTGAGCTGTTGGCGGCCCTAGCGATTGTGGCACTGGGAATAGTCATTTTTGCCTCTGCCAAGGGACGCAGCATTACCTTCACCCCGGCGCTGGTGGCCCTGGGGGTGAGCTTTCACTCCATGCTCCATGGCCTGGAGGTCCCCCAGGACGGCAGCAGCCTTGGTTGGTGGATGGGTGCCCTAGCTGCTTCGGCGCTGGTGGCGGGTTGCTCCTATGGGGTCTGCAAATATTTTGCTAATCGGGGTATTACTCGCCTTGCAATTCCAGTTGCTGTGGGATTCACCCTTTCTGGGGTAATTCTCTCGGGCCTGGCCCTGGCGAGTGGTGGTATTTAGTTAATTTATTTTTTCTATTTGTAATTTCGCCAAAGTTTCTCGCCGAAGTTTTTCGCAAACCCTAAAACCATGCACATCCATCCCGGCATCCTTGCTGCTCCAAAGATTATTGGTGCTAACTACACCGCCCTAGTCACCCTTGCCGGTTTTGCGCCTGCCCTGCTCAAGAAGCCCCTGCTGCTTGTAAAGACCATTGCTGCAGCGTTGATCTTTTCGCTGCTGATGCAGGTTGTGCATTTTCCGGTTGGACCATCGGAGCTCCACCTAGTAGGGGCCTCCATTGTCTATTTTCTATTTGGTTTCTTGCCTGCCATGTTTGGCTTTGCCATTGGCTTGCTCCTGCAGGGCCTGGTATTTGAGCCCCAAGATTTGATGCACTTGGGTGTCAATACGCTTTCATTGATCTTGCCTCTGATCGCCACCCATCAGTTGCTTGGCAAACGCTTTTTTGCCAAGGGTGAGAATGGCTTGGCGGTGAACTGGGCCCAAATTGTCAAATTCGATGCCATCTACTACTCCGGTGTGGTGGTGATGGTGGGATTTTGGTTGCTGAATGGCAGCGAAGCGACTCCACTGCAGAGCTGGGCTACCTGGGCAATCTCCTATCTGCCGATAGTTTTGATTGAACCTCTACTTACCTACCTGGCGATTAAGGCAGTTCAGGGTTCCAAGCCTGGCAGCTGGCTTCGCAATCTGACTTCAGCGGGTTCCCTTAAGCTCCAGGGAAGCTGAGATCTAGTTGAATTTCGGATGAGATAAGGGTTACTTGTATCCGGCTTTTGCCGGTGGTAATACTTTGGTTTTGACGCTGCAGGAGGTTGGTCAATTGACCAATCTCTTTAAGCGTTTGTCCCCATGGGGTTTCCCGCGTTGCACCTTTTCATTTTGTCGGTTTTCGTAAATCAGCCTAATTTGTCTGGATTTAGGCGTTGCCAAAGGCAACCTGGCAGGCGCTGTTTAGCACTTGTGCCTCCTGGGCACTGCTTGGTGCCTGGCCATTGAGTAGGCCGGACTGACAATCGGCGTTGAGGCTGTAGTTATTGCCATCGGAGTTAACCACAAAGGTAATTGTGGATGTTCCGGTGGCCTGCACGCTGCCGAAAAGTAATTGGTAGTTGGTATTTGGAACCAAAATGTATGTTTGGTTGTTGCTAACAGCATTATTTACGGCGCTGTTAATGGAAGCTAAGTAGGGCTGGGGCCAGGGGCCGTTTTTATCAGCCGGCGTTGCTGGAAGGTAGGCGCTGGAAAAGATATCCGGTGCCCCTGGCGGTGATTACTAGCTCGGGGTTTTCTGGATCGTCTTCGATCTTGTTGCGCAGCCGGGAGATGTGCACATCCACCACCCGGGTGTCGGAGTGGCGCTCGGGGGTGTAGCCCCAGATTTTGGTGAGCATGTCTTGGCGGGTGAGCGGTTCGCCAGAGCGACTGATCAGCATTTCGAGCAGGTCGAATTCCATGCCCGTGAGCCGTACCCGCTCGCCACTTTTAAATACTTGGCGCTTGTGGGGGATCACCCGGAGTTCGCCAACGGTGATTTCCCGGTTGGTGGTGCTGTTGGGGCTGGCCTGGGCGGAGCCGCCCGAGCGACGCAGCACGCAGCGGATCCTGGCCTCTAGCTCCTTGGGGCTAAAGGGTTTGATCACGTAGTCGTCGGCGCCAAGCTCCAGGCCAAGAATGCGATCTTTCACTTCCGAGCAGGCGGTGAGCATCACCACCGGCACATCGGAATCCATGCGCAGGGCTTTTAGGACGGCATAGCCATCCATCTTCGGCATCATTACGTCGAGCACCACCAGATCTGGTTCCACCGTTTGGAATAGGGCCAGGGCCTCCTCCCCATCGGAAGCGGTGGCCACGTCGTAACCAAACATGCTGAGCCTGGTTTCCAACACCCGCCGGATGTTGGCGTCGTCATCTACCAAGAGAATCGTGTCCCGACGGGCCACCTCTTGGCCAGTGGTGGCGGCGATATTGGCGGAGTTGGTGCTGGGATTGCTACCGGTCATGGGCAGGGCATGCTCCGCTTAAGTTAAAAAACGGTAAGGGTTTGCGCTGCCTTTCCCCAATAGGGCCGTGAAAGATGTAACAACCACGCCTCAGGGCCTAGCGGCCTAGATTTGATCAGCCCCAAGGCAGATTTTTCCTGCGCTGGAGGAGTGTCCTATGGACCTGACACCCTTTCTTACCAGCCTGGAGGGCAGCACCCTCGACCAGGTGCTAGTGGCGGGGGCAATCGAGGGCCGGGTGGCCCTTGCCCTGAAAGGAAAATTTTTGCTGCGCTCGGTCTGCGAGAGCTTCCAAGAGCGGGAGCGAATTGGCTGTGCGGTCACCGACCAGGCCAGTTGTTTGGCCTATCTGGCCAAACAGCCCTACGGGCTACTGATCGCCACGGACCATCTGGAGTATGGCAACGGCTTTGAGCTGGTGCGTCTCGCCCGCAAGGCCCAACCAGGCCTTAGGGCAGTTGTGCTGGCCCTGGGGGATGTGATCCCCGCGGAATATGCCGATGCTCCCTGGCTGGAGGCGGTGGTGGCGCAGGCTGATTTTGCTGGGGATCAGCGGCCCCTGCAGGCGGCGGTGATTGCCTTGATGGGGCAGCACTCCTATAGAAGCCCCTCGCTGCGATCTGGTGCCTTGCCTTACCTCAGTTGTCCCCGGCTGACTCCCCGGGAATATGAGGTATTGGATTTGTTGGCCAGTGGCCTTTCAGATCGGGCGATTTCCGAGCAGCTTGTGGTGAGTGAGGAGACAGCCAGGACCTACACGAAGCGGCTCCTCAAGACCCTTGATGTGAGCAACAGGCTCCAGGCCGTTCTGAAGGGCATGCGCTGCGGCATGGTCAAGCTCTAGGGGTGGTGGTGGTCGGTCTTTGAATTGTCCCCGTATGGGGGGATCGAAAAGGCTGGCCGTGGACTGAGAGTTGGCATAGGCAAAAGGAAATACGGGTTCTATGACCATTGCCACTACGGCTTCCACCCTCACCATTGGTGAGCTTGAGGCCAGCTATCCGCTCTATTGCAAAGCCCTACGCATCTTGATTCGCGAGGGTAAAACGATCAACAAGGTGCGCCGCACCGTGTGCTGGCAGCGCCTTGAAGTTCTGCACAATTGCCTGCCAAATCAATATCGCGAACCCGACTATCTCTTCGTATTGCTTTCCAGGGAGGTTAAGGAAGTCATTGCCAAATCCCTGCAGAAATCCTTGGCCTAGCATTGGCATGGCGTTAGGGGAATATTTCTATGGATCATCACAGGGCCGACAGCGCGGATAGCAGCCAGTGATGGATAGCAACCAGTGATGGATAGCAACCTATATGGGAAAGAGCTCGTTAGGTTGCAGGTTGAACTTGTCAAGATGCAGTATTGGATAAAGCATACTGGCTATCGCCTGGTAATTCTTTTTGAAGGCCGTGATGCGGCTGGTAAAGGTGGCACTATTAAGCGTATTACTGAGACGCTAAATCCAAGGGGCTGCAGGGTTGTTGCCCTGGGAACCCCATCTGATCAGCAGAAATCCCAGTGGTATTTCCAGCGCTATGTGGAGCATTTACCATCGGCTGGTGAGATGGTGCTCTTTGATAGATCTTGGTACAACAGGGCAGGTGTGGAGAGGGTGATGAACTTCTGCAGCCCTGCCCAGGTGGAGGAGTTCCTGCAGTCGTGCCCGGAATTTGAAAGGATGCTTGTGCGAAGTGGCATCAGCCTGATCAAGTATTGGTTCTCCGTCAGTGATGGGGAGCAGGAAGTGCGTTTCCTCTCACGACTAAAGGATCCGGCCAGGCGATGGAAATTGAGCCCCATGGATCTTGAGTCGCGGGACCGCTGGGTCGAGTTTTCCCAAGCCAAGGATGAGATGTTTGCCCGCACTAATATTCCAGAGGCACCTTGGTTTACCGTTGAAGCCGATGACAAACGTCGGGCGCGCCTTAATTGCATTCGCCATATCTTGAGCAAGGTTCCCTATGAAGACATGACACCGGAGCAGATTGAATTGCCGCCCCGAAAGGCGGTTGGAGATTATCGACGTCCCCCCCTGAATGGGCAGTTTTTTGTGCCCGATTCCTACGGGTAAAGCTGATGCCTACGGGTAAAGCTGATGCCTACGGGCAAAGCTGATGCCTACGGGCAAATCCGTGGCCGACTGATCAACCCAGCAGGGGTTTGCCGTCGAGTCTGCGGATTGCCACTACCCCGGGCCTGGGCGGCCTGGCGGGTACGCCGGAGGGCCAGTTAGAGCCGAGGGGCACCCAGCGCAACTGCTCAAAGCGTTGGCCGCTGCGGTCCACCAGGCTGTGGGATTGGGCTTCCACCTCCTTGCCCTGGCGCACACCCTGACCCTCGCCCGGGTGCTGCACCGCCATAAACAGGGTGCGAAACCCCTCATCAAAGCAGGGCCCACACAGTTCACAGCCCACTGGACCGATTGCAAAGCAGAGGGCCTTGCCCGCCAAGGCGCCGGCGCGCGGTAGCAGCCAGCAGCTGTTGTTGCCAAAGACGTCTAGGTCAGCATCACCGGAGCGATCGCTCACCAGCCAGAGGTTGCCGGCTGGGTCAAAGGCCAGGTTGTCGGGGTGGCTGAATCCAAGCCCACCTTCCCAGGGCAGGCCGCCGGAGGCCACCATCCGCCAGCGGAAGTTGGACCCTCGAGTGCTGTCGCCGTCGCTCAGTCGCATTACCCAACCGTGGGGCCAAAGGGTTTCGCCCTTGGGGCCGCGGAAGATCGCTGGATCACTGCTGCCGCCTTCATCTCGACCCGCCGCCGTGAAGGCGATCAGCAGGTCGCCATTGATCGGGTCGATGTCGGTGTCTTCTGGGCGGGGGCAGGCGGTGGCACCCGCAGCGTTGGCGGCCAGGTGGGCATCGATCAGGATCGCCCCCTGCTGTCGCAATTTTGCGTCTATGCCAGCGCCGCCCAATGGGTAGAGATCGCCAAGGGTTTTGTAGCGGCCGCAGTAGGCCTGAAGATCGACATCGCTGCCAAGGGCCTCACTGCCGCTGCGCTGGCGGTCGCCATGGGGCAGCACGGTTGGTTGCTGCCAACCAAAGCGCTCGTAATGGCTGGGAGGTTTTGGTTGCACGGCAGTTTCCGGCTCGAGGGCGATCCAGCTGCCGCTGCCTGCGACGTTGAAACGTGCCACCTCCAGCCGGCCAGCCGTTAAAAGGTTTGAATTGGCGGGATCGCGCCGGTCACGCACGGGCGCGTCACTGACAAAGCGGTACAGATGTCCGCCATGGCGATCGCAGCCCGAGTACACCACGAGCGGCTCGCCGGCCCTGGCCACAACGGCCACGGCCTCGTGGCGAAAGCGACCCAACATGCTGTGTTTTACGACGGCTGAATTGGGGTCGCGGGGGTCAAATTCCACCATCCAGCCGTACTTGTTGCCGGCCAGCCGAAAGGGATTGCCGAGCCCATCGAGGCGTGCCCCATCCCAGCGGAAAGGCTTCGCCTGGGGGGAAGACGCCGAGCCATCGGCATGGACGGCCTCGGCCACCTGCGACTGAAAGTTTTCCTCAGCGCTCAGCACGGTGCCCCAGGGGGTGGTGCCGCCGGCGCAATTGGCAAAGGTGCCGATGATTTGATCACCCAGGCCATCGCGGTAGCCAAGTGGCTGGCTGTGGCGAAATACCGCAGCTGCCGGACCGCTGCAGCGCAGTGTCTGCCTTGGTTCGTTGAGCCCGCTGAGGCCATCGATGCGCCTTTCGTAGCGGCTGCCGCCCCTACGTCGCCAGCCTGCTGGTCCTTGCTCTAGCTCGATCACGCCGATGCCGAGGTCGGCCATGGCGGCGCTGGCCACGGTCTCGATCAGTGGGCGCAGGGGGTCGTTTGCGGCCAGGCTGGCCACATCAACGCTGCCGCCGCGGCTGGCCAGGGCCTGCCGCAGGGGCTCCAGCGGCAGGGGGCTGCCTACGGCTTCTGCAAAACCTGCCGCCCAGGTCTGCGGGCTGATGTATTCGAAGTTGATGCTCAACAGAGCCCTGGCATCGGCTAGGGGCTGGAAGGCCAGGTAGTCGTTATTGAAACCAAAGCGGCCCTGGGCTAGGGGATCTCCCCATACGGCGATTAGCTCGGCTCGATAACCCTCGGGAACCAGCAGTTTGTCTTCTACCTTGAAGCTGCGATACAGCCGCCGCTGATCTGCCGCGCCCAGCCCATCGCCTGGCAAGGGCAGGGGGGCACGCACGGGCCGAAAGGGCAGGGCAGCCTTTCCCGTAGTGCCGCTGCCGCCGGCCTCCAGTTGCGGTAAAAGCAGCACGGCGGCGGTGCTGCCGGCACCGATGCCCAACAATTCGAGTAGCTGGCGACGTTTAAGTACGGAGCGGGTCATCTATGGGTTGGTACTTGGCACTTGGGACTTGGCAGCCCGGCAGCCCGGCAGTTGGCGCGGTACCAGCCTGGCCAGGTGTGAGCGTTGCAGCGGATTGAAGTTGTCGTCGGTCGCCAGCAGCAGGCTTGGGCGGCCGTTGCCCAGGGGTGGAGCCGCCAGCAGCACTTCCCAGTTGTCTGGGGCAAGACCGAGTTTCAGCAGATTCCAGCTGATCAGGGGTGCCAGTGGGGTTGCGGCTGCGTTGTTGGATTTAGGGGTTGTGATGGCGTTAGGGGGGTAAAGCACCAGTCGCGCCTGCCACTGGTCCGGTGCCTTAAATAGGCGCCACAAACCGAGTAATCCCTGGTTGGTGACCAGCAGGTCGGTGAGCCCCCAACCGCCAGGCGGCAGGGCCAGGGGTCGGAGCGCTGCAGGTTGTAGGGCGCCGCTGGCATCAGCTGTCCAACGCAGTAGCCGCACGCGATCGGGAGGGTCCTGCAACAGCGGTTTTTCAGCTGCCATCAACAGGTCCCCGCCTGCAGATGCTTGGCTCAAGGATTCCGGGCCCCCATTGCTGCGCAGGCCACGGTCGGAGGAGAGGCGCCAAGCTGGCGGCAGCTCCTGGCTGCCTAGCAGGGAGCCCGTAGCCATGTTGTATTTGAGTAGACCCGCGGGTTGGGGTGGTTTTAGTCGCCCCTCGGCAGCTACCCAAAAGTGCTTGTCACCCACCACCAGCCCCTCACCGTCCATGGGCTCGGGCTGCTGTAGTGCAAGCGTTGAGATGGGAATCAGACCCTGCAGTCCGCCGGCTCGCAAGCCCCGCCAACGGCTGATGCTGCCGCGGGAAGCATCGCTGAGCAACCACAACTCATCCCGGTCCGGTCGATAGGCCCCTGCTGAGAAGCCGCCCCCCTGGCCCGGTTCAAGCAGCCGCTGCTCTGCCACCTCCCAGCCGGCTGAGAGCGGGCACGGCAGGGCAACGGTGGGGACAAAGCCCATCTCCCCCCGCAGTGAATCAAAGGCATGTCACATCTAGCAGAGCCGTTGCTTTTTTGCTTGTTGCGCCTACAGCTTTGGCCTGTGCTGCCCCCGCTTGGAGCCACTGCCAGGGCGCAAGAACAGTGGGCAGGTGGCTAGGGCTGGCATGAACCTCTGGATCCTGCAGAAACGTTGCTCGGGGTTGGTGGAGCCCTATGAGTTGATGCGGCTACGGGAGGAATCACGGCATTTTGGGGTGGCCCTAGAGGCCGTAGCACCCGAGGAGATCGATCTGATCGTTAGCCGCGGAGGCCGCCGCTCGATCCGTAGGTGTGGCCAAGAGGTTGATCTTCCCGATGTGCTGCTTAGCCGAACTGGCAGTGGCACCGACTACTTCTCCCTGGCAATCCTGCGCCAACTCGAACAGCTTGATGTGGCTGTAATTAACCCAAGTGGTGCGGTCGAGGCGGTCAAGGACAAGCTCTATGCCCACCAGTTGTTAGCCCAGCGCAATCTGCCGATTCCCCGCACCATGCTGGTGCGCTTTCCGGTGAACCTCGAGCTGGTTGCGGCTCAAATTGGCTTCCCCTGTGTTGTGAAGCTGCTGGTTGGTTCCTATGGCGATGGCATTGTGTTGAGCCAAGACCCCCGGAGCTTCCAGGATCTAATGGAGCTTGTCTCCGCCCTGGATCGATCCCAGAGCCTGATCCTGCAGCAGTACA